>JBBDWJ010000001.1:0-10069 GCA_040902925.1 Bryobacterales bacterium
CGCGCGTCAAAGAGCAAGGCTGGACGGCCTGCAAAGCCGGTTTCGTCACCACCGACGGCGACGTCATCGAGCCGGTACGGTCGGTCACCGAAGGCATCGCCAATCTCAAAGCCGTGCGGGAAGCCGTCGGCGAAGACTTCAAGATCTGCATCGACCTGCACGGCAAAGCCACGCCGACGATGGCCGTCTCGTTCTGCACGCAGGCCGAGCAGTACCACCCGTATTTCGTCGAAGAAGCCACGCAGATTGAAGACCTCGACGAACTGGCTCATCTGCGTTCGAAGACGACGATCCCGCTAGCCACCGGCGAGCGGCTGTTCACCAAGTACGGCTTTGAGGAAATCTGCCGCCGCCACTTGGTCGACTATCTGCAGCCCGACGTCGTCCACTGCGGCGGGATTCTCGAAATGAAAAAGATCGCCACGATCGCGGAAGCGCACCGCATCGAGCTCGCGCCGCACAATCCGCAGAGCGAAGTGAGCACCCTGGCGTCGCTGCATGTGGATTTCACCACGCCGAACTTCGCGATCCAGGAAATCACCGCGCCGCCGCAGGGTTTCTGGAGCGACATCTTCTACGGCGGCGCGGCACGTTTCCAAGACGGCTTCGCGCTGCCGCCCGATCGCCCCGGTCTCGGCGTCGACCTCGATGAGAAGCTCGCCGCAACCCGGCCTTATCAGCCGGTAACGCGCCAGCAGTTGCGATTTCCCGACGAAGGCATCGCCGATCACTGATCGCCCGGCCGGCTCGCAACGTCGAGTCGCGCAAGGATCGCATCCGTGCGCTCATCAACGGCGTCGTTGCGGCGGAGCACGCTGGAGACCCGGCGCGTCCGGCACGCGGGCCCATCGGGCTTGCAGTTGCACGATCAATCGAGCGTCGTGCAGTTTCGAAATATCTGGGTTCGGGAACGCTGATGGCGCGGCGGCCTTACTCTTCGATGGTTATCTTGAGGGCTCTCAGGAAAGCCTGATCCTGAGCGGTGAATGACACTTCGGTGGGCGTTCTGGTGCGGGGACGCGCAGGATCCTGCTCTTCGCCGGGCCGTTTATTGAAGCCGATCGTCGCCTCCAGAACGAGAAACACATCGTAACCCGAGCGCTTGATTTCGCCGATCACCTCCGCGATGTTTTCCGAGTCCGACAGCGACTCATTGATCGCGTTGCCAAGCTGCTGCATCAGTTCTTTGAGGTGATCGTCCACGGCGGACTCCCGTTAGTAATATTCGACCGTCTACCAGGTGGATGCCAGCGGAAATGCGGGCGTTACGTAACATCGCTGACCGACCCACGCGTCAGCAGCCAGCGTTTCGAGGCGTTCTAGTCCAAAGCATAGCACGCCATTTCAGGGCGATTGTTGCCTTACTCTGGGTTGGTAGTACTATCGGTGGATTCGCGCCGAACCCATAGCGAGGGAGTGCGCCAAAAGCGGACTGCTAGGTGCTTCCCCTTGTCTTGTTCTAACCCGCTCTACCTACAGCCGTCGCGGCAAGAGGCGAGACAAACTTGTGCCGTGAGGGCGCGCGCCACAGTGCGCGAGGCGTCGGATCGCCAGCGGCGATAGCCGCTTCCTCCACAACCAGCGCGGTGCGCATGTCACGCCAGTGCAACAAAGCCGGCGTGCGGCAATGGCCCTCGGCGGGACACAGAAAGGGCCCTTCGCCTCGGTGGTGCGCGAAAAAGGGTGGGACGGCGTTTCAGCGCTTCCCAAAGTTAGGTTAGGATGAGGCTATGGACGACGGCGTCTTCGAAATCGAATGCCCCTGTTGCGGGGCCACCTTGGAGATCGACGCGGAAACGGGTCATCTCCTGGCGCATCGCAAACCGCCGCCTGCCTCGACTCCAGCCGACTTGAGCGAAGCGGTCAAGCGGCTGCGCTCGCAGGAAAGCACGCGCGACGAGCGCTTCCGCAAGCAGGTCGAGGCCGAGCGTACTCACACGCAGGCGCTCGACAAGAGATTTGACGGATTGTTGAAGAAGGCGCGTACCGAAGGACCGGCGCCGCGCGTGCTTCGCGACATCGACCTCGACTAACCCACGGCTGCCCCCCAGTCCTCGCGCCGGCGCGCGGCCGTTTACCTCTCAGCGCACTGCTCCATGATTCCCTTCCGGCGTCGCGTCTCCTTGCGCCAAGAGTTTTCACCACGGCGTACTCAGTTTGGAAACCAAATTGCTCCCTTGGGATACAAAGCCAAGAGGCTCGATCCCCAACGGGAGGCGATTATGACGCACGTTGACCTTGTACCGTATTTAGTGGCCTGGGTGGCCGTCACGCTGGCCATGCTCATTCTGGCCGCTTACCGCAAGCATTTGGATCGTATCGAAGATACGGACCTTCATCTCGGCACCATGACCACCGAGCAGGCGCAATCGCAGATTGCGTTCACGCAGCGCGTTCATCGGGTTGAGATCCTGGGCAAATCCGTTACGATTGCCCTGGTTTTTCTGTCGATAGCGGTTTTCGGGCTGTGGGTCTACAACCAGTGGATGCTGATGTACAAGCCCATTTGAGCACGGGTGATAGGCGGCTCAGGCCCGCTCCCGGCCGGAAGCGTGAAGGCCCATCCCAGGGAGTTCGCTTGTGGAGATGAAAAGACCCTGCTCGCAACCGGACCCGGGTTGAGGCTGGCCTGAGCTGGGGCAAATCGCCCATCCGAGCGCATCGCGCCGAAGTTTACATGTAGCCCGACTTCGTCGCCACTTCCTCGCCCACTGCCAATTCCTGCCGCGCGGCCTTCCAGCCGTTGAGCAAAACGGAAACGTCCGCGGAGAACACCAGAAAACGCGCGCCATGGTCGCGGGCGCGTTGAAGAAGTTTCACGCTGCCCATGTGGACTCCGGGCGCAACGCCGTTTCTGCCGCAGGCGTCGACCATGCGGTCAAAGGCTTCCCAGAACAGCGGGTTCTCGAAATCCCCGGGAATGCCAAGCGACACCGACAGATCGAACGGTCCCACCATGATCGCGTCCACGCCCGGCACGGCCGTAATGTCATTGATCGCCTCGACGCATTCACGGCTTTCCATCTGCAGCACGACCATCGTTTCGCGATCGGCCGATTCCATTTCCGGCTTGGCGCCCTGAAAATCAAAATCGTTGATGATGCTGCGCAAGCCATAGCCGCGCTCGCCGGCGGGAGGAAATTTCATCGCCGAGACCACCGACTTGGCCTGCTCAACCGAATGGATGCGCGGCGCGATGATGCCCATGGCGCCGACATCGAGCGCCCGCGCGATCAGGAAATACTCCGACTGCGTGACCCGCACCAGTGGTATCACGTCGGCCGCCCGCGCCACCCGCACCAGCGTCTGGATCTCGCGGTAGTCAGTCGGCGAGTGTTCCGTGTCCACGAAAGCGAAGTCCATGCGCGCGGCTTTGAGAATCGTGATGACCTCGGCTCCAACATAGTCGGTAAGGCACGTGCCCACGACCGTGCCTCCGTCGTGAAGCTTGGCTTTGATGGTGTTTTTTTGCATTCCTTGACCTGTTGTTCCGGCCGCCGCGATGCCGGCGGACGGGAGAACTTCAAGTTTTACCACACTGGGCGCCGGCCCGCGTTTTGCCGCGTCTTTGCGAAAGGCTCGGCAAATGGGGAATGGAGTTCAGCGCGCCGCGTCGCCGGCCTCGACCTTCTCGGAGATCAGCTCCATCGTCGACAGGCCCCAGCGCCGCAGCATCTGGCTCAAGGCCCGCGGGTTGATCGGCTTGCTGAGGTAGTCGTCCATGCCGGCTTCGAGGCATTTTTCGCGCGACCCCTGTACGGCGTGTGCGGTCAGCGCGATGATCGGTAGGCGGTCCGGCCCGCTTTCGCGGCGGCGAATCTCCGTCGCCGCCTGGTAGCCATCCATCTCGGGCATCTGGCAGTCCATCAAAATCAGGTCGAAGGAAACGCTCTCCAACGCCGCCACGGCTTCGCGGCCGTTGACCGCTACCTCAGCCTCACAACCAAGCCGCTGTAGCATTCGAACCGCGACCTTCTGGTTAACCACGTTGTCCTCGGCGACAAGCACTCGCGGGCGACGACCCGGGTGGGAGTTGCCGCCGCCTTGGCGCGGCGCGGTGGCAGTCCCCGGCTGCGCCGCGGGCAGCGCCGGCGCCTCTTTCGGGGGCACGTTCCCCGGGGTGCTTGAAAAATCCTGCGCCTGCCGCACTCCCAGTTTGGCGGTAAAACTAAATACGGATCCCTCCCCCGGCGCCGATTGACACTCGATCTCACCACCCATGCGTTCGACGAGCTGCTTACAAATAGCCAGCCCCAGTCCGGTGCCGCCGTGACGGCGGCTGGTGCTTCCGTCGGCTTGCACAAAAGGTTGGAAAAGTTTCTTGCGGATTTCCGGGGGGATGCCGATTCCCGTGTCGCGAACCGAAAAGTTCAACTCGATTTGATCCGGCGTTGCGCCCTTGAGAGTCAAGCTGACTTCGACCGTTCCATGGTCGGTGAATTTGACGGCATTGCCGATCAAGTTCAAAAGCACCTGCCGCAGCCGGCCGGCGTCGCCGCGAGCCCACCTGGGAACATCCGGCCCGATCGAGCTCTTCAACTCAACCCCTTTGCCCGCGGCCGGTTGGCCCATCAGTTGGACGACGGAGCGAACCGTCTCGGTCAGGTTGAAGTCAACGGTCTCGAACTCGAGTTTGCCGGCTTCGATCTTTGAAAAATCCAGAATGTCGTTGAGGATCACCAAAAGCGCCTCGGCGCTGCTGCGAATCGTCAGAGCGTAGTCCCGCTGTTCGTCATCCAAAGCCGTGTCGAGCATCAAATGGGTCATGCCCAGCACGCCGCTCATCGGCGTACGAATCTCGTGGCTCATGTTTGTAAGAAACTGCGTCTTCAGGTGGGCCGACTCCAATGCGGCGTCTCGCGCGACGGCAAGCTCCGAGGCTTGCCTGGCCAGCATTTCGGCCTGCCGCTCGGTGGTTTGCTTGGCGTGTTCCAGCTCGACAACATGGCGCCGCGTCGCTTTCTCCACCTCGCGTTTTTCGGTGACATCCGCGCCGCAGGCAATCACGTATTTTGGCGCTCCTTCGGTGTCGAGCAAGGTCGTGTGCGCCCACGAGATCAGCCGCCGTTGTCCATGCTTACCCGTCCAATGGTGTTCGTGGTGAATGGGGTAGACTCCCGAGCCCAATTGTCCGACGATCCGCCGCGCCCCGGCGCGCTCCTCCGGCGGCACCAGCAGATTCACGAGCTCCTTTTCTTTCACTTCGTCGAAGCTGTACCCGGTCGTCTCTTCGCAGGTGTGGTTGTAGGCTACGATGCGCCCCTTCAGGTCCGCCACGACCACGAGCGCCGGAACGAGATTCAACACCGCCGCCGAAAAATCCCGCTCCGCGCGCAGCTCTTGGGCCGCCCGCACACGTTCGGTTACGTCGACGACGATCGCGATGTAGCCGCGGCGCTCCCCCGCCTCGGTCCGGCAGACCGACAATTCCAACGGGAAAGCCTGCCCGTCGGCGCGGCGGCCGGTTTCGCTGCGGAACCCCAAAAACCCGTCGTAGCCCCTGGCCCGCAGTCCTGAAGGCTCCTCCAGCAATTGTTCGAAGTTGCACCCCGCCAGTTCGTGCGCGCGGTAGCCGAACATCCGCTCCGCCGCTGAGTTGACCGTCTCCAACACTCCGCCGCCCGCGAACGTCAGAATGCCCACCGGTGCGTTCTCGACAATCGCTCGCGAATAGGCCTCGTTGTGCCGCAGCCGCTCGGTCATCAGCTTCGCCGTCGCCAGCGCCCTCATCCGTGAAGAAGCCAGCGTGTCGGTTACCACGAACAAAAAAAGGCTGCTGATCAAACCGGCAAGAAAGACCAGCGCCGGCACCTGTTGCTCGGAGCCCGCGAACTGCGGCGTGGCCTCGACAGCCAGCGTCCAGACCCGGCCTGCCACCTTCAGCGGCATTGCCACGGCGAACGGGGAAGACCCGTCGGCGGCGGCCGCGCTCTGGCTCGGGTCGCTGTCGTAAACACGGTGCGAAGCCTGGCGGTCCTCCGCCGCGAAAACTTCCACGTCGAGATCGCGAGCCAACGCCGCAGGCAACGCCCCCAGCAGCACGCCGGGCTCGAACCAAGCCACCAGCCAGCCCTTCCCTAGACGGCGGCGTTCCGCGGCCGAAGCCGGAGCCTCAAACTCCGGATAGACCGGCATGAACAACGCCGGTAGACTAGCGGCGCTGGATTTCCCGGGCGGTTGATATGTGGAAACCGTCGTCCGACTGCTGTCCCGCGCCTTCCCGGCGGCTTCGCGATACTCTGGAACTACGCCGAGGTCGCGGCCAAACGGAGGCAACGGCCCAGGCGCCACCAATTGAACGATCAACGAGTCCGGTTCCCCATCCGCCGTTACCAACGTAGAGTCCTCAGCGGGATACTGGCGCGAGACAGCGTCCGGACGCGCCGCATAGGCCAATTGGGTCAGACCTGGACAAGCCTCCGCGATTTGGAGCGAACGGACGAAATGCTCCCATTCCTCCGCAGTCACATTCCGCGAAGCAACGACAAACCCGGTTCCGGCATACAACGCGATCTCGCATCTACGGGCTCGCTCTATCATCCATTGCTGGATGATTTCCAGTCGGACGTCGAACCGCCGCTGCACCGAATCCGCAGCCTCGATACGCAGCACCTGCCAAGCCGCCAACGTTGCCGCCAGCGTCACGGCGAGCACAATCCAGGCCGCGGCACGGCTCCCGCCCTTATCGGGCGGCCATAGTTTCTGAACCGCAACGCTGTTTCGCACAAAAGCTAGGGACGCAAAGCTCAGCAGTCGTGAAGTCAGTCCTGCGCGCATCTCGCTGAAGATGAGACGCCGGCGGGCGCGCGTGCGAGGATTTGCGCCGGAGTTACGAGCCTCCGGCCTGTCCCAGGTCGGTCGCATAAAGCCGGCAGATTTGAAGGAACCCGCTGGGGAGGCAAACTACCAACAAGCGGGGAGTTTGCGCATCGACCGCTGGAACACACGCAGAAGACTCCGGGGACGCCTGAGGGTCCATCTCGCCTCCCACTCCTCTTCGGCCACAAGGCCAAAATCCTTAATGGCTTAGCTCAACATGCGGGCGCTGAAAAGCCCTTCTCGCCAAGCAACAAAGTGTTACCTATCTGTCCCGGTTATACCCGCTCGTTGACCCAGGCCGCTCGGGTACAATGGGTTTCCTTATGAAAGTTGTCATCGGCGCCGATCATGGCGGGTTTGCGCTCAAGCAAGAGCTTATGGAAGCCGTGCGGTTGGCTGGCCATGAAGTCATCGATGTCGGAGCCTACCGCTACGATCAGGCCGACGACTATCCCGACTTTGCGCTGGCGGTGGCGCGAGGAGTCTCCCGCGGCGAAGCGGACCGCGGAATCATCGTTTGCGGCAGTGGCGTCGGGGCCTGCGTGGCCGCCAACAAGATCAAGGGCGTGCGGGCCTGCCTCTGCCACGATACCTACTCGGCGCGGCAGGGCGTCGAGCACGATGATCTGAATGTGCTGTGCCTGGGCGGCCGGATTGTGGGCGTCGCCCTGGCCGCCGACTTGGTCCAGGCGTTTTTAGGCGCTCAATTTACCGGAGAAGAACGCCACGCCCGCCGATTGAGAAAGATATTGGCGGCCGAGAGCAAACGGGTCTAGCTCTGAGCCCCGTAAGGGAAGCCCGCTGCGGCGGGTTATGGGGAAGGGAGGCCCAGGTGCTGTAAACCGGGCGTAAGCGGCCGGCCTGCTATTGGCCGCTTCGGGCCGGCCTACCGGCTACTTTGCCGGCGCCCGGCCAACGGAGAACGATTTCCACCTCCCGAACGATGCCCAACATTCTTTATCTCCACGGATTTGCCTCGGGCCCGCTGTCGCAGAAGGGCCGCTACTTTCACAACCAGTTCAACATCCTGGGCGGCGACGTCTTCCAGCCGGATCTTTCCGAAGGCAATTTCCGGGAGATGACGGTGACCAGCCAGCTCAAGGTCATAGACCGGGAAGTACGCCGGCTCGATCCTATCCTGATCATCGGGTCGAGTCTGGGGGGCTACCTGGCGGCGATCTACGCGGCGGCGCAGCCTGACCTGGTCGGCCGGTTGGCGCTGTTGGCGCCTGGATTCGGCATCGCCCGCCGCGTGGCCGAGCAAATTGGCCCCGACGGGTTGGAACAATGGCAGCGCGACGGGACGCGGCCGTTCTATCATTACGGCGAGCGCCGCATGCTGCCGATCAACTACGATTTCTACGAAGACGCCCTGTGGTATGACGAAAACCCGGCCGTCTCGCAGCCGACGCTGATCTTTCACGGCCGCCGCGACGATGTCGTGGACCCCTCGGTATCGGTTGAGTTCTCATGGGGTAAGCCTAACGTAAAATTGGAGTTAGTCGACTCGGACCACCAGTTGCTCGACGTACTGCCTGAGGTTTTCGAGCGGCTTTCGTCGTTCTATTATGAGAGTGAACCTTCCGGAGGGGCCGGAGCGTAGTTGTATGCAAGAGGCGATGGAAACCGCGCCGCGATTATTGGTGGACGCGGCGCTCCGGGATACCGAAGCGTTCGCCGCAATCATCGACCGTCACAAGTCGATGGTGTTCAGTCTCGCTTTTCATTTTTTTCATGATCGTTCGGTAGCGGAAGACATCGCCCAGGAAGTTTACCTGGAGTTGTATCGCAACCTGGAGCGGATCGAGTCGGATTTGCACCTGGTCTACTGGCTCAGGCAGGCGGTTACCCGCAAGTGCATTGACCAGACCAGACGGCTGAAGCACCGCCGCTATCAGCCGCTCGACGAGATCACCGAGCCGGGATTCGAGCCCCCGCAGGGGGACCCGATGCTGGCCGAGTTGTTGCAGAAGAAGATCGCGACGCTTCCGGAAAAGATGCGTCTGGTCATTGTACTGCGCTTTCAGGAGGATATGAGACTCTCGGAAATCGCGGAGCTTTTGGAAATGCCGTTGAACACGGTCAAAACAACGCTGCGGCGGGCGCTGGCCCGATTGAAACGCAAAGTTGCCGATTTGGATCTAGAGGTAGCTTATGTTTCCAACGCAAGATGAGCTCAAACAAGCCCTCTCGCGCAGAGAGCCGGCGGCGAACTTTACCGAACGCCTGATGGAGCAGGTTCGCGCCGAGCCGCGGGTGAAGCGCTTCCCGCTGAGACGCTGGACCATCGTTGGAGCGATCGCCGCCTCGCTGACCGCGGGAGTCTACATCCGCCAGCAGCGCCGCGCCGAGCCGCCGGCGGCTCCCTCGGTGGAAGCCGCGCTGGCGGGCGAGCAGTTGTTCGAGACGCTGCAGGTTGCCGGCTGGCAAATCCACAAAGCCCGCGAAGCGGTTTTTGAGCCGCAGGCAGAGGAATCTCAATGAAGTTCATCACGAGATACATCCTGGTTGTTTCCCTGGCGCTGCCCTGCTTTGGCCAGACTGGCCCGCAGATCGACATGAAGAATCTGCAATCGCTCGAGGACAAAGCCGACCAGGTCGTCAGCGTCAATCTCGAAGGCCAGTCGCTCGACGAAGGCAGCAAGCTGCTGGCAATCCGCAACGGCGTCAGCAAATCGGTCAAGGAACTGGTCAAAGGCCTGAAGGGCGTGTACCTGCGGCGCTTCTGGTTTGGCGGCAAGAAGTCCTACGAAGAGGCCGATGTCGAGCCGATCCGCAGAGAGCTGCAGCGGCCGGGTTGGGCGCCAATGTTCGACGTCCAGAACCGCGGCAAAAGCGAAGCCGTCACGGTCTATTCGTATACCGAAAACGACCGCCTGACCGGGGTCGCGGTCTTCTCGGCGGACGCCAAGGAAGTCAGCATCGTGAACATCGTCGGCCCGGTTGACCTCGAAGCGCTCTCGGAGTTCGGAAAACAAATGGGCCTGCCGCTGATGCGGATAGCGACGACGGACCTGACGCAGCAGCCCACGGTTGCGCCGCCGGTGGCGCCGGGTAAGTAAACCGGCGTCGCTCGCCGCGTTCCTACAAGCCTGTAGCCCGCGAGCCTGCGCTTCCGATCCGAACGCCAAAGGAAGTGAAAGTGCCCTGGTTGGTAGCCTGTCGGCTACAAACCAGGGCACTTTAGCGTTGTTTTATGTGCTCGAAACCCGGGCTACCCGCATTCCGCCCAGCTGGGCTCCGGACTCGG
>JBBDWJ010000002.1:0-10003 GCA_040902925.1 Bryobacterales bacterium
CCAAGCTGGCGACTTCGCTGCCGTTCGGCATCTATGCCATCCCTGAGATCGCCATGATCGGCCCGCCCGAGCAGGATCTGACGAGGGACGCGGTTCCTTACGAGTCCGGCGTGGCGCGCTTCCGCGAGCTCTCGCGCGTGCAGATCAGCGGTGGTCGCCATGGGCTGCTCAAATTGCTGTTCCACCGCGAGACCAGGAAAATGATCGCCGTGCATATCATCGGGCAGTCCGCCACGGAACTGGTCCATATCGGCCAGGCGGTCATCGACCACGGTGGCACGATCGACTACTTCCGCGACGCGGTGTTCAACTATCCAACTCTGGCGGAAGCCTACAAAGTGGCCGCGCTCGACGGCTTGAACAAGCTGAGCTGAATGGCTACCCATCGTTGGCCGGACGAGATGCGCCTGCTGTCGGCCGCCCTGGCGCTGCTCGCCGCCGCGGGGTTGGGCGCCTGTAGACCGGCCTTCCAACCCAAGCAAGCGGAGTTTCTGGTCAGCGGCTGTGAAGCGGGCGCGGCACTCGATCCGCAATCGATCGTGTGGGGCTGGGAAGCCCGGCCGGTTCTCCAGCCAGGCGCGCCGGGCGAATGGGACGCTGTCGACGTGTTGAACCCCAGCATCACGCGAGTCGATGGGACCTTTCACAACCTGTACTCGGGATTTGACGGTGCAGCCTGGCACACCGGGCTGGCCCTTTCGCAGGACGGAATCGCCTGGGAGAAGCGCGGGCGCGTGCTGTCGCCTGATCCGGCTACCTGGGAAGCGGACTATATCGCCGCCAACGGCTCAGTTCTCCATGACGGTCTCCATGACGGCCAACGGTTTCTCTACTGGTACCAGGCCGGTGAACGCGGGCGGACTCGAATCGGACTAGCGGTTTCTCACGACGCGACGCAGTGGGAAAAACACCCTGAGCCGGTTTTGGATTTCGGGGCGCCCGGAAGCTGGGACGAAGCCGGACTGGGCGACCCTTATGTGATCCGCTGCGGCGCTACGTTTTACCTGTTCTATCTGGGCCAAAACCGCGCTGGGCTGCAGCGGCTGGGGCTGGCGCGCTCCGAAGACGGCGTTCACTGGCAGAAATCGGGCCGCAACCCGATTCTGGACACCGGCGGGCCGGGAAGCTTTGATGAGCTGGGGCTCGGCGAACCGTCAATTTTCGCCGCTGGCGGGCGTTTCTATATGCTGTACACGGGTCGCGATGCTCTTGAGGAGCGGCGTATCGGTTGGGCGGAGTCGTACGACGGTGTAGACTGGAACAAGATCCCCTCCGCGCCTGCACTGGCGGGTTTTTCCGATTGGAACGCGCGGGTCGTCTGCGACACGACACTGTGGCGTGATGGCGAGCGGATTCTGGTTTGGTTCGGCGGTGGAGACCAGGCTTCCCCGGACGAGAATCTCAACGGGCAGATCGGATTCGCCTGGATCGAAGCGAACAGCGCCGCAACAGCACAGTAACCTTTCGAGGCGAATTCACGAACCAACCATAGAACCTGCCTGCAGCCCATTGAGCCAAGTTCGCAGGGGAGAGAGTCAGTGCCAGCGCCGGCGGTGATCCGGTTTCGTGGCCTTCAAAATTCGTGGTCCTGAAAAAACAGTTTTTTGTATTGCTGCCAATACTGGCGGCGCTGGCGGCAACCGCGGCGCTGGCGCAAACCGGCTCGCGTAAGCCTGCCTTGGACCCCGTCCAGTTGACCTTCGAACTGCGGCCCGCTACAGCCGCTCCCGGTGGCCGCGTGATCGGGCATCTGACGGCGCGGATCGAAGAAGGTTGGCACATCTATTCGGCAAACTCGCCAGTCCGGCAGATCGCGACTCGCGTAACGCTCGAACAGCACCCCGCCGTTGCCAGTTGGAAGGTTTATCAGCCCAAACCGCTGCTCAAATTCGACGCCTACACCCAGCAGGACGGCGAACTCTACGAAAACGAAGCCATATTCCTGATTGAGGCCGAGTTGAGCGCCGCTGAGTTGGGCGCCTCCGCGGAAGCGAGCGAAATCGTAGCTACGGTGCGCTATTCGGCCTGCGACGATCGCCTTTGCCTGCCGCCGCGATCGAAGTCCGCGACCGCGACCCTTAGCGTGGCCGCGGGAGCGTCGCTAACGGCCGCGCCGATCCCGGCCGGCTACTCCGACGTGACGCCTGCCGCTGGCATGGCGGCGGAAAACGCGGCTGCGGAAACCCCGGCGGCGGGCGGTGCCGCGGCCCAGCGTGGAGCTAGCCCGTCCGGGGAGGAGCCGCGCAACCTGAGCGGGCGTCCCGGCGACGAGGGACTGTTGCGATTCGCCATGGTGGCGCTTGGCTTCGGCGTGCTGGCGATCTTTACGCCCTGCGTGTTCCCGATGATTCCGATCACGATGTCGTATTTCATCAGCACGCAAGGCGACGCGCCGCGCGCCTCGCTTTCCCAGGCGCTTACGTTTTGCGCCGGAGTGGTGGTGTTGTTTACCGGGCTGGGAGCCGCGGTTTCGGCGATTCTGGGGCCGTTTGGAATTGTGCAACTCGGCTCGAACGTCTGGGTCAACCTGTTCATTGCATTGGTGTTCATTCTGTTCGCCGCGAGCTTGTTGGGCGCGTTCGAAATCACCGTGCCGAGCAGCGTGCTGACCAAACTGAACAAGGCTTCGGGCCGCGGCGATCTGCTGGGCACCCTGATCATGGGCCTGGTATTCGCCCTCGCGTCGTTTGCCTGCACCGGGCCATTCGTGGGAGCGCTTCTGGCGGGGTCCATCCAAGGCAATCTGGCCTGGCCGATCTTCGGCATGCTGATGTTCTCGATCGGCCTGGCGCTGCCGTTTTTCTTTCTGGCGCTGTTCCCGGCTTACCTGAAGCGGATGCCTAGAAGCGGCGGCTGGCTGGCCACGACCAAGATCACGATGGGATTTCTGATCCTGGCGGCGGCGGTGAAGTATCTCAGCAACGTCGACCAGATGTACCAGTGGTGGATACTGACACGCGAACGGTTTCTGGCGATCTGGATCGTTCTACTGTTCCTGGCGGGATTCTACTTGTTGGGATTCCTGCGGCTTGGCGACGCGGGGGAGAGCGGCCAGCAGCAAGCGATCGGCGTGGGACGCCTGTCTGTCGCGGCGGCGCTGCTGGCGATCGCGCTAGGGCTGTTCCCGGGGATGTTTGGCGGGCGGCTGGGAGATCTCGACGCTTATGTGCCGTCGCCGGAGTATTCGGGTCTGGCCGGAGTTTTCTCCGGCGGTGAAGGCAGCCAACAGTCCAAATGGCTCAAGAACGATTACGAAGGGGCGCTGGCTTTGGCCCGCAGCAGCGGCAAGAACATATTGCTCAGCTTCACGGGCTACGCCTGCACCAATTGCCATTGGATGAAAGCCAACATGTTCCCGCGGCCGGAGATCGCGGCCGTCGTCGGAGACCTCGTGGTCGTTGAGCTTTATACCGATGGAGTAGATGAAGCGTCGCGGAAAAACCAGCAGTTGCAACTCGATCGTTTCGGAACCGTCGCGATTCCGTATTATGCCGTGATACGCCCGGATGAGACGATCGTCGCGGAATTTGCCGGCCGGACGCCGGACGCCGGTGAGTTTCTGGCCTTCCTGACGACTGGCGAGCCCGCTGGCGGCGGGGAACTGTCCGCCGCGGACGTTCTGCAGTGAATTCGCGCAAACCCTGTTGAAGTAGAACCGCCGTCCTGTGCGAGGGGTCGCCGGGCCGGTTCTCCATCATCCGGAGTTCGACGAACGCAAGGGGCGTTGAGGGCCTTGCGGTTCGCCGGCGGCAGCGCTTGCCGCTGCGAGTGGACTTTGCTGACCCCTTCGCCGTGGGATTCCCGCTGGAAACAGTAGGGACACACACTTAGAGAGCCTCAAGCGGTTCCCTCATAGGAACGAGCTTCCTCGCGGCTCTACAATTTTCTTGAGTGCGGAAACGACGAACCCGATTCCGACGTCCGATATTACTGACGAGAGGTTACCGAGGTGGGGGCCGCAGTTGTTGGGATCGCACGAAAAATGAGCCGAGGCAAACCGAGCCGGCTGACGAGATTCGGCCGCTGGTCTCGCTTGCAGCTCATTCGGATGGTGCGCGAGAACTCGACGCCGGCGCGCACCGGCCTTGGCTTTGCGCTTGGCGCTTTCATTGGCATCTTCCCCAGTTTTCTCATTGGAACCCCGGTCGCTTTCCTGATCGCAGGGCGGCTCGGTTGGAACCGCGCGGCCGCGGCGGCGGGAACGTTTCTGACCAATCCGCTCACGGCTCCCTTGTTGTATTCCCTGAGCGCCTGGCTCGGACTGGAGATGCTGGGCCGCGAAGTGGATACCGCTCAAGTCCACGGCGTGATCGACCATTTGCGCGAGTTCGGCCTGGCTTTCCTGCTGGGCAACACGGTGGTCGCCCTCAGTTTCGCGACTCTGTTCGGGGTCAGTCTGTTCTTTGTGGTACGCCACTACGGGCGCGCCGGCATGCGCAAGATGCTGCTACGGATGCGCACCGTTTATTCCCCACCGACGCCCGCCCCGCCGGCCCCCTAGCGCTCGCCTTGCGGGCCGCAGAACGCTCCGCTTTGGATTCGCTATTGAATTCAAAAAAGCAGCGGCGCCAAGCGGCGCCGGTTTTCGCTGCGGCTAATAGTAACAGGCCAATAGTAACAGAATGGACTTGTGGTAAATCTTACGTGCGTGAGCAGAAATGCGTGTGCCCCGCGGAGGAGCGATCCGTTAAGCCGCACCGGCCCCTTGCGCCACTAAGCCTATTTTTTTGAGTATTTTAGCGGCCATCAACAAGCCCGCCGGCAATTGGTTTCTGAGTTGCACCGAAGATCCTTTTGAGGAGGAAGAGTTCCATGTACAAACGTCGATTGCTGTGGTTTTGGACCGCGCCGCTGGTACTGACGGTCCTTTTGGGCGGCTGCAACCAGCCCACCGAGTCCGAGGCGGACGGCGATGAGGCAACCGCGGACAGCCCAGCCGCAAGTAAGGCGAGCCCGGCCGGCGGCTCGGCAGCCAGGGAAGACCGGGCCGCGGCACCGCCCCCGGCGCCACGGCAAACCGTCCTGCCGGCTGGAACGGCGTTGACCGTGAGGACCACCAACTCCCTTTCGACGAAGTCGGTACAGACAGGCGAAACATTCACGACAAGCCTGGAAGAGGCGATCGTGGACGGCTCCCGAGTGGTCGCTGAAAAGGGCGCGACTGTTTACGGTAAGGTTGTCAACGCCGACCCCGGCGGCCGCGTAAAAGGCGTGGCCAGCCTGACCGTTCGGCTCACCGAATTGCAAACCGCGGACGGAGACCGGGTGGCCATCAACACCGACACCTACGGCGTCGAAGCGAAAACCACCAAAAAGAAGGATGCCGTTAAAGTGGGTATCGCCAGCGGCATCGGCGCGGCGATCGGCGCGATTGCCGGTGGCGGCGGTGGCGCGGCTAAGGGCGCGGGCATCGGCGCTGGAGCAGGCGCGGGAGCCGTTTTGGCGACAAAGGGTGACCCGGCTGTCATTCCCAGCGAGACAGTGATTACCTTTTCGCTTTCCGAGCCGGTTACGATTCCGTGACCGTGCTCGCTACGTGGCAGTTGGCGTCCCACGGACGCTGACCAGCGGTAGTGCCGCGTCAAAGACGCGTTTGTGGATGGGCGTGCGGGTTGTTGATTCGATCCGGCGCCCATCTGTCGATTCGAGCGGTTGCGTCCCAGCATCGACAGTGGCTGACTCGCCTCACGCCTGATCCCAGAGCCGAGTGCTCACCGGACTGAAACAGCGTGGCGGGATCTCCGAGCGCCACTCCCGCACCCAACACCTCGATCTCAGCCAGCACGGCCCGGCGCAGCATTCCGGCGGCTGTCGTATACTGCCTTGCGGTTAATGTGCAGCGGCGCTCCTGCGGATGGACCGCCGCGCTTGGAGGTTGCATGAAACGTGCGGCTGGGCTAGTTTTGCTTTTCGTCCTCGCCTGGGGCTTGTTGGTTGCCCAGGATGCGGAGAAACCGGAAAAACTCGCGCCCTACTATCCAACTCCGCCGGCTGTTGTCGAGAAGATGCTGGCGCTGGGCGATCTCCGCAAAGGCGAGTTGCATTACGACCTGGGCAGCGGTGACGGCCGGGTAGTCATCATGGCGGCGCAACAGTTTGGGGCGCGCTCCATGGGTTTTGAGATTGATCCCAAGCTGATCGCGCAGAGCCGGCGTGAGATTGTCCGTCTCGGGTTGCAAAGTCTGGCCAGCGTCCTCGACCAGGATCTGATGACCGCGGATTTTTCGAAACCGGACCTGGTGACCGTTTACCTGCTGCCGGCCTCGAATCTCAAGCTGGCGCCGCTGCTCGAGAGCCAAATGCGGCGCGGCACGCGCATCGTTTCCCACGACTTTGCGTTTCGCGAATGGGAGCCGGAGAAGACCGTCACGCTCGATGTCGATACCGACATCGATGGCCTGATGCATACGGTTTATCTCTACCGGCGGTGATGTTGGGAAATAGAATCAAGACGGTCGTCGTCAAGGAATTCCCTGATGCGTCCACTAGCGGCCCATCCATCCTCCATCGACGGTCAGAATCGCTCCGTCTACATAGTCCGAGGCGGGGGAGGCAAGAAACACATAGGCGCCGGCGAGATCGGCGGGCTCTCCCCAGCGGCCCGCTGGAATCCGCGCGAGAATCGCGGTACTGCGCGCCGCGTCTTCCTGCAACGGTTTGGTGTTGTCGGTGCGAATGTAGCCGGGCGCCACCCCGTTGACGTGTACGCCTTTCGACGCCCACTCGTTGGATAGCCCCATGATCAGCGTCGCCAAGCCTCCTTTGGCCGCGGCGTAACCTGGCACGGTGATGCCTCCCTGAAAACTCAGCAGCGAAGCCGTGAAGATGATTTTGCCGTACCCGCGGGCGAGCATCTCCTTACCGAATTCGCGTGCCAGCACGAATTGCGAGCTCAAGTTAACTTCGAGCACCTCATCCCAGTATTCGTCGGGGTGTTCCGCCGCTGGTTTGCGAAGCACGGTCCCGGCGTTGCTGACGAGAATGTCGATTCGAGGGTGATTTGCTTTCGCCTCTAGCGCGAAGGCTAGCACGGCCTTGCGATCGGCGAAGTTGCAGGAGTATGCGTGGAATCGGCGGCCGCGCGCGGTGATTTCCTTTTCGATTGCGCTTCCAGAAGACTCGAGTTGGCGGCTCACGCCGATGATGTCCGCGCCGGCCTCGGCCAATGCGATCGCGACGGCCATGCCGATGCCACGGCGGCAGCCGGTGACAAGAGCTGTTTTGCCGTGGAGTTGGAATTGATCAAGAATGCCCATGGATGAAGGCATTATCCTTCAAAGGGATTGGGGAGTGTGCCTCTCCGAGTGTGCGTTTTCTCCGACTCGCGGCGTTTCCCAAACAACGTTGGGGCTGAACTCCGCGACGAGCCAGCGGGTTGGCCGACAGGCGGGAGCGCCTGTCCCTACCTTTACGCCCTATCTTTAGATCCGCGGGGCTTCCATGGGGGCTGTAAATCCGACGACGGTTTCCGAGGCCGAGGATCGAACCGCTAGTTGGCTGCCTTCGCGGTAGCAGAGTTGAATCCGGCGGCGCACATTTTGCAATCCATGCCCGGCGTTCGTTGATGCTGCAGGGTCGAAACCGGGTCCATCGTCGGCGACCTCGACGTGAAGAGAGCCGTCGACGATGCGGGCATCGACGCGCACGAGTCCGCCCTCCGGCTTGGCGCTAACGCCGTGCTTCACCGCGTTCTCCACTAGCGGTTGAATCGAAAGAACCGGCACCTGCACCGAGCGCGCCTGCTCGCTGACATGAACCTCGGTGCGCAGACGGTGGCCGAGGCGCAGGCGCTCGATCTGCAGGTAGGCTTCGACGATGCGCATCTCTTCTTCGAGCGGGACAAACTGGCGCTTGCTTTGCAGCGAATAGCGAAAGACGTCGGCGAGGCTGAGCAGGGTCGTTCGAGCCTCGGCGGCCGAACGCGGGATCAGGCCGTAGAGCGCGTTCAGCGCGTTGAACAGGAAGTGGGGGTTGATCTGCGCCCGCAGCGTATCGAGCTCCGCCTCGGCGGCCAGGCGTTGGTACTCGCCGCGTCTTTTTATTTCGACCTGGTTGACGACCTCGGCGGCGAGGCGGTCCAGGTCGTCGAGATCCTCGCTCAAATAGCGGCGCCCTTCTTCGCGGCCACCCAGCAACAGCACGCGAACTTCGCCGCCGGCGAGCCTAAGCGGGACGGCCGCTTCGGCCCATACAAGCCCTCCGTCGAGAGTTTGAAACTCTCGTTCTTCGAGTACGCGGGAGCGAAGCAGTTCCGCTTGATGCGGCTGCCGGCCGTTGTGATTGTCGAGAAGCTGCCAGCGCTTCGCCTTGGCGAATTCGGCGATTTGCCGCGCGGCGCGCTCGAGGACAGCCGCTTCGTCTTCGGTTGAGCCGGCGCGAATCGCTCCAGCGGCCGCGCGCACTTCGCCGCGGCGGAACACCACGGACCGAGCCCAGCGGCGCAGCCGGTCGCGCAGCAAGGGGAAGAGCAAGATCCCGGCGCTGATCGCGGTGATCAAGGCTGCTTGCGCGAAGCCGGTCGCAGCGTCCAGTTGCACCACGCCTAGCCCATGAGCGAGGCCGAGAAATCCGGCGGCGAACAGGCCGGCGAGAGCGGCGCTGCCGATCAGGCGAACGAACACGTCGAGCAGCAGAAAGCGATAGTCCTGCAGCAAGATGAACAAGGCCAGAGGGATACCGGCGTGATGAAACAGAGCCTCGTGCGCCCACGCATCGGGGCCATGCTCGGTGCTGAAGTGAACGAACGAGACAGCGAACAGAAACAGCGACATCGCAGCCAGTGCGCGCATGCTTGCCCCGCGATGGTGAGTCCAGTCGCGCGCCAGAGCCAGCGCGGCAAGCACGGCCAGCGCCCCGAATCCGTAGGTGATCAGCAGCAGGCCGAACTGATGCGACGCCACGGCGATTCCAAACACTTCCGACAGGTGGGCGAGAAAAGCGGCGCTGCCAAGGCAATATCCGGCGACGCGAAGGAGTGGACGCCCCGCGCCCAACGACAAATGCAACAGCACGCTGGGCAGAAAACTCAGCACGGCAAAGCTGAGAGACGCCAGCTCGTCAGTGCCACGGTAGCCGAACTGCGCCGACACCAGGACCGCAAGCGAACCCGCATTCCAAAACAAAGCAAGCCCCGCCGCGGCGGCGGGAACACGCACATCGGCGCGCGGATCGCGGCGGTGGCTGCGCCATAGCAGATAGAGAAAAACGCTAAAGGCTGCCGCGCCCGCGACGTGACCCAGCGTGTTGATCAACACCGGGAAGTGAATAGCGGTGTTCATTGACCCCGGCCAGCCGGTTGATATTACGATAAAGCATCCGCGGATTGCCAATCGTTCCCGATGTCCAAGAGCTCTTTGCGTACTTTGATCGTTGATGACGAGCCGGTCGCCCGTAGCGTGCTGGCTGAAGAGCTCGCCGAGATGGAGGGGGCGACGGTAGTCGGCGAAGCGGAAAACGGCGAAGAGGCGTTGCGGCAGATCGAAGAGCTGCGGCCGGACCTGGTCCTGCTCGACATCCAAATGCCCGTAATGGATGGCTTCGAGGTGATTCGCAGGCTGCGCGGGCCGCTTCCGGCGATCGTCTTCGTGACGGCATTCAGCGACCACGCTTTACGCGCGTTTGAGATCGGAGCCGTCGACTATCTGCTCAAGCCGATCAGCGTGGAGCGGCTGCGGACGGCGATCGGGCGCGTGCGCGAGGCCCGTACAAACCGGGTCGAGAGCGCCGAACGGGTCGCCCGCGCGCTCGATGCCGCGGACTCGCGGCGCCGTCCGCGAGTCGTTGCCCGCCAGGGACGCGACCTGTATTTGCTCGACCTCGACGAGGTTTTCGCGTTCCAGGCCGAGGGCGATATCGTTTGGATCGTCGGCGCCAACAAGAAATACAGCGCCACGCAAAGCCTGCAAGAGATCTACAAGAAGCTGCAGGGCACCGAGTTTCAGCGCGTGCACCGCGGCGCTATCGTCAACACCAACAAGATCCGCAAGATCAGCGCGCTGAGCAG
>JBBDWJ010000003.1:0-9959 GCA_040902925.1 Bryobacterales bacterium
GGAACCCCAGCGACGGCTCGGGCCAACAGGTGATCGTGGCCGGCTCTTACGAGCTGTGCGCCTATTCCGTGGAGACCGGGAAGAAGCTGTGGTGGGTCAGCTCGCTCACCTGGCAGTTGAAGCCGACGCCGGTGATCGACGGCGACACGATTTACGTACTCGGCTGGGCCGGCAGCGCCGACTTGGGCCAGCAGGAGGAGATCGCTCCGTTCGAGGAAGTTCTCAGCAAGTACGACAAAGACCGCGACGGCAAGCTGTCGAAAGAAGAAGCCGCCGGCCCGTTGGACGAGAAGACCCTGCGAGCGTGGGATGAGCTCGAGCTCGACCGCGACGGTTTTCTCGGCGCGCGCGACTGGAGAGCCTATCAGTTGAAGCGCTCAGTGGTGAACTCGATGCAGGCGATACGCCTTGGCGGCCAAGGCGACATGACCAAGACCGCGATCAAGTGGAAGTATCACAAGAGTCTTCCCAACGTGCCGTCGCCGCTGTTCTACGACGGGGTTATCTACATGGTGAAGGACGGCGGTATCGTCACGACGCTCGACGCCGAAACGGGCGTGGTGCGCAAGCAGGACCGCCTGCGCGACGCCATGGACCGCTATTTCTCGTCGCCGGTGGCGGCCGACGGCAAGATTTTTATGGCCAGCGAGCCCGGCGTGGTGTCGGTGTTGAAGGCGGGCGGGGATTGGGAAATCCTTCAAGCCAACGACATGGGGGAGGAGATTCACGCGACGCCGGTCATTCTAGACGGCAAGATTTATCTGCGGACGAAGGCGGCTCTGTATTGCTTCGCGGCGCCTACGACGTAGCGGCGCTTCTCGTAGCTTCGGCAGTTGACAGGCAGATGGAGCAATCGCCGCTGGCGATCCGAGCCCCATGCGCAAGCATGAGGTCACATTTGTGAGCCGAGGCGAGCCCCAGTGGTGTTAGGCCGTGAGAGCGTAGCCCCACGGCCTCGCATGGCGTCCGGATCGCCTCCGGCGATCACAGCCGCTCGGGCTACTGCGTCGCATCCGGACGTAACAACTCATCGACGGCAGCCTGCGAAATTGGATGATAGGCGCTTTTCGCCTTGGCATAAATCTTCGCCGCGCGCTGCTTGCCTTCGGGTGTCTTTCCCAGCTCCTCATAAAGAGGCTTCACGAACTTGCGACGTCCTACAGTCGTGAGAAACTCCTCCAACCGCGCATAGGCCGGAGCATACTGATTTCGAACCGCCATCAATAGCCACTGATGCGCAATCTCGGAATTCCCCGACTTGGTCAGACCGAACGCGTCATCGAGCTGCCGCATTTGTTCCGGCGCAAGCTGCTCGGGCATCGAGCGCAGGAAGTGCAGCCACTCCTGTGTCGACCAACCTTCCGGGGCGATCTTCGCTAGCTCAGTCTCTCCAGCGATCCAGCTCTTCGCCTGAGCCGCGACCTGATCGAGGGCATCGGAGACGGGAAACGCCGCGTTGTCGGGCAGCGCCGGCTCGTGGATCCACTCGTGAATTCGCAGCTTCTCGGCGACGCCGGGCTCCTGGCCAAGCAGATGCTCATCGAGGTACCGCAAGAAATCAGCCGTGGTAATGCTCTGGAAAGCAAAGTGGTCGAAATAGCCGCGCAGGAACGGGTCGAATTTGTCGCGGCCCACCGCTTTCTCAATCGTGCGCAAAAAAAGCATACCCTTAATGTAGGGAACCTGGGTGAATCCCTCGTCCGGGTCTCGCCCGGCCAGCTCGACGTAAAGAACCTGGTCGCGCGGCTCGAGCGCTTTCATTTCCTCGTGCAGCGCTTCGACTTCCAGAGCCGCTTCCATGTTGGCGCGCCGCTCGCCGAACACCAGTTCCTGAATACGAGTTTCGAGATAGACCGTGAATCCTTCGTTCAACCAGAAATCGCGCCACGTCGCGTTGGTGACGAGGTTGCCCGACCAGGAATGCGCCAGTTCGTGGGCGACGAGCGCGACGAGGCTTTTGTCACCGGCCAGGATGGTCGGAGTCGCGAACGTGAGCCGCGGGTTCTCCATCCCCCCGAACGGGAAGCTCGGAGGCAAAACCAGCAAATCATAGCGCCCCCAACGGTAAGGGCCGTAAAGCGGCTCCACGGCCTGCATCATCTTTTCGGTGTCGTCGAATTCGGCGGCGGCGAGGCCGACGATGGAGGGTTCGGACCACACCCCCGTGCGCGCGCTCATGGTTTCAAAAACCAAATCGCCGACCGCCAGGGCGATCAAATAAGACGGGACCGCCTGCGGCATCTTGAACTGGTATTCGCCCGAGCCGGCGCTGCCGGCGCTCATCTCCGCGCTCATCACGGCAACCAGGTCTTTGGGCGTGCGAATCGTGGCGTCATAGGTCACGCGCACTCCCGGGGAGTCTTGCAGCGGGATCCAACTCCGCGCATGGATCGCCTGCGATTGCGAGTAGAGGAACGGGTGCTTCTTGCCGGCGGTTTGAGCCGGATCGAGCCATTGCAGTCCGCTCGCCCCTGGCGCGCTCGAGTAATGGACGCGCACATGCGTGGCGCCGGAAGGAACGGTGATTCGCAGCGGGGATCCCAGGAACTTATCGGACTCACCGGCCTCAAAGGCCGCTTCCGAGAAAACGCTGCCGTCGCTGGATGTCTCGGCCCGCGTGATGTTCAGCTCGCGAGTGTCGAGAACGAGTTGTGCGGCGTCGGGTTTCGTGTGGCCGATCGCCAGCGTGACGAAACCCTGCAATGTCTTGGCTGCGAAATCCACGCCGAGGTCGAGCCAGACATGCTTAACCACGATCTCGCCGGGGTTTGCGTAGGAATGCAGATCCTGACGGGAATAAGTCTCAGCGGGGGCAGAAGTTTCCATAGGAGCGCCACAAGCAAGCACAAAACAAATGCCGATTGAAACCAACAACGACTTCAAGCGCATATTCATCCATGATAGCGTCTGTAGCACAGGCAATCCTGCCTGTGTCCCGGCCGCAAGCGCGGGCCAGAGCATGATCCGGCTTCAAAGACTTTTCAAAAAGGCAAGCAAGTCCGCCATCTGCCGGACATCGATCTGATTGTCGAGATCGGCGGGCATCCCGGAGACGCTCAGTGACCGCAGCGTCCTGATCTGGTCCCGCCGAATGACATCCTGCTCACCCTTGGCGCGCCGCAACGTAATCGAATCCGGCGTTTCAGCGCCCACTACGCCCGTGACCGTGCGGCCATCCGCGGTCTCGACGAGATACTCCTCGAATCCCGCTTCAATACGCCGGTTGGGATCGAGGATGTCGGTCATCAGAACTTCCTTGTTGCGAATCACTACGCTCAGCAGGTCTGGGCCGACCACCGAACCCATCCCGCCGACCTGGTGGCACTCGGAGCAAACTCGGCGAAACACCTCCCGCCCGCGAGCCGCATCACCGGTCAGACCCAACGCCGGCCGGTAACGCTCATACACCGCCTTGCGGTCGCCTTCGAGGGCGGCAAACAGCGAACGCGCCCGCTGCTGGACCGCCTGGTCGGGATGTTGCAGCAACTGCCGGCGTCGTCGCTCGCTAATGCCCCAGGGCGGAATCTGTTCGGACTCGACCGCGTCCAACAGCGCGGTGACGCCCTGCGAATACCCGAACACCGCCTCGGTCGCGGCCTCGCGCACGGGCCCGGTGAGTTCGCGCCAGCGCGGCAACAATTTTCCGACCGCACCAGCGCCTTCCAGCCGGTTCAATGTTTCGACGGCTGCGATCTGCACCGGCTCAGGTTGGTGCGGCGTCAACAGCTCGATGGCAAGCTCGTTCGATTGCGAATTTTCATCCAACCCCAGCAACCGCATCGCGAATGCGCGATGGCCGGCCTCCTCCTTCTCGTTGCGGGCTGTTTCCGACGCCTTCGCAATCACGCGTTGCAGCGCGGCCGAGTTCTCGAAGCGAACCCGCGCCGCCAGTTCGAACGCGGCATCGCGCAGTTCCGGATCGTTGGAACCTAGCAGAGCGAGCAGTGCAGGCTGCGAGGCCGTCAGTTTCGGTTTTTTCGATTGGCTACGGCCGAGTCCCTGAGCCAAACCTTGCAGCGAACTGCGCGACCACCAGGCCGGCTGCCCATCCCGGCCACGCGTCACAGCGCCGAGCACGGCCGCAATCTCACGGTCGCTCGCCCGCGCGCCGATGATCGCCGCTACCGTGCGAAAGAAATTCTCTTTCTCCGCGCTCGGCGACGCCAGCGCCTCCCGCTGCTGCCGCAAGAAGGAAAACCAGGCGGGGGCGCGCTGCGGCGACGACGAAAGCACGGCCGTTTGAAACCACGGGCTCTCGATATGACGCAGCGCCACCTGCTGCAACTTTGCGAATGCCTTAGCGCCCTCCAATCCAGCCAAAGCCCCAGCGGCGCGCAGCTCCACGCGGGCGTCGGGATCATCGATCAAACGAAAAACGGCTCGCTCAAACCGCGGACGATCCAAAACATCCTCGGCCAGCCGAAGCGCTTGCTCGCGAACAGCCGGCGAGCGATCGCCAAGCGCGTCTTCCAATAACGCCTCATCGAGAGTGCCAAGACCCTGCAGCGTCCAAAGGGCATGCAGCCTGCCGAAATCAGAATCGGGGTTGCGCGCCAGTTCGTCGAGAGCGGGCGCGGCCGCTTTATCCTGCCGCGCAACCAACAGGCGCTGCGCTGTCGTGCGCCACCACAGATTCGGGTTCGAAAGTTCGCGAACTAGCTCCACCGGCGACGCTGATCCAAGATCCGGCCTCCGCCCGGGCCCGGCCGACGCATGGACAACACGGTAGATACGCCCGCAGGCGGCATCCGGCACGTAGGGAATGGAATCGACAATCTCCTCAGGCGCAAACTCGGGATGCTCGACGACCTGGCGATGATAGTCGGCAACATAAAGCGCGCCGTCAGGGCCAACTGTGGTAAACACCGGCCGGAACCAGCTATCGGTCGAAGCCAAAAACTCTGAGCTATCATCGCTCCGGCGAGCCGTGAACGTCGGCCCGTTCGCCGCGAGCACATCGCGATGGACGATGTTATGAACCGGGTCGCAAACGAACGTGCTGGCTTCGTATCCAGGCGGAAAGCTCCCGCCCGTATAGGCCGAGATGCCGCAAGCCGAAGTAAACCGCCCGTGCTGTGAGTCGTGAATGTATTCGGGGTCTACCGTAATCGGAAAAAGCTTTGCCGCGTTCTCGTGATCCGAGGCCGAAAACATCTGCAGCGGATTCGCCAACAGGGGATTCCGCCGCAGATAACGGTCGTCAAAAACGACATGGCGGACGTGATCGTTGTTCCAAAGCGTGAAGCGGTTGCCCCAGGCGTCGAACGTGTTGCCGAACTGCGAATTGCCGGCCACCGGCTCGACGATCGCCTCGCGCGGCTTGAAGCGCACGTCCTGCGAATGAACTGCAACGGCGGCTTTTTCGGGATGTTCGGGAAATCGTAGCGGAGTGCCTGAGTCGCCAAACTCCCGCGCGTAACGCACCGCGGTCAGCACCCGCGGGTACGCCGCGTAGATCCAGTTATCGAGGCCATAGAGCAGACCGTTGACACGAAGCTGCGGATTGGTGGCGGCAAAGCCGGTCAGCACGACCTGGCGCACGTCGGCGCGGCCATCCTGATTGGTGTCCTCGAAATAGAGAATGTCGGGCGCCGCCGTCACCAGGATGCCCTTGCCCCAAGGCATCACTCCGGTTGGCATCGACATTTCAGCGGCGAAAATTTCGGCGTGTTCGAAATAGCCGTCGCCGTCGCGATCTTCGAGCCGTTTGACCCGCCCGCGCGGCTTGGGGTCGAGCGGATAGTCGCTCATCTCGACAACCAACAGCCGCCCCTGCTCGTCGAACGCCATGGCGACCGGATCGACCACGTTCGGCTCGGCGGCCACGAGCTCGATCCGGAAACCTTCTGGAAGCTGGAAGGTTTTCAGCGCTTCCTTCGGAGGCACGGGTTTGCTGTTCGATGAGCAGCCCGGCAACACGAACATCAAACCGACGAGCGCGATTCCGAACGCGAGCGATCGCCCGCGGACGCGATCCATCCCAACCGTGGCCGGTCCCATTTCGGCGAATGTCATAACTGCGCGCCGCAGTACTTGCAGAACGTTGCGTCGGTGTCATGCTTCCCGGCCCCGCAACCGGGGCAGGCGCGCGTGTCGATCGGGCGCTGCACCTGCGCCAATTCGACCGACACGATGCCTGTAGGCACCGCGATGATGGCATATCCGAGCAGCATCAACAGCGTTGCCAGCAACTGCCCGGTCACCGTTTTTGGCGCGATGTCTCCGTAGCCAACCGTAGTCATCGTGACAATCGCCCAATAGATGCTGACCGGGATGCTGCTGAAGCCGTTCGCTTCCCCTTCGACCAGGTACATCAGGGTTCCCATGATGCACGCTATCGTGCCAACGACGCCCAGGAACACGGTAATCTTGATCCGGCTGGCGCGCATCGCTTGCGACAGCACTCCGGCCTCGCGGACATAATGGGTGAGCTTCAAGATCCGGAAAATGCGCAACAGGCGCAGCGCCCGGATGACCAGCAGCGACTGCGAACCCGCGATGACCAGGCTCAGATAGGCGGGCATGGTCGCCAGCAGATCGACAATTCCGAAAAAACTTCGCGCATAGGCCAACGGCTTCCGCACGCTGTAGAGCCGCAGCACATACTCGATGGTGAACAGACCGGTAAACGTCCATTCAGCGGCGCGGAGCTGCCAGCCGTAGGCTTGGCGGATCGACGCGACGCTTTCGAGCGCCACGCTGAGAATACTCAGCAGGATGCACCACAACAAAGCCACATCAAAGGCCCTGCCGCCAGGTGTATCCGCCTCGAAGATGATCTCGTGCAGCCGCTCTCGCAGCCCGATCGCGGGGCGAGGAGACGAAACGCTCATGCTGCCAGTGTATGCGGGAGGCGGCTAAAACCACCAGCCACGCGGCAAGCTACGTAAGACTGCCTTTCACCAACAAACCTCTTGCCTCGAAACGTGCCGGGCATCCCCGAAACGTGGATTCCGACCTGTTATCATGGCCAAAAAGCGTCGAGGAAATACCTGTATGCGAATAGCTTCGATCACTCTACGGCTCGGTACGGCAATATCCCTCGGAGTTGCGTTGGCGGTTTCCGCGGCCGAACCAAACGAAAACTGGCCGCAGTGGCGCGGCCCCCATCTCAACGGCGCGAGCACCACCGCTCAGGGTCTCCCGGTACGCTGGAGCGAAACCGAAAACGTCGTCTGGCGAACCAAGCTGCCTAGCTGGAGCGCCGCCACGCCCATCATCTGGGGCGATACGGTCTTCGTGACATCCGCTGAGGAAGGATTTTCCACCACCGGCGAAGGGGGAACCGTTCGCCAAGCCGTTCGCTCGGCGCTTTCCAAGCTCAACGGGTACGACGATATTCTGTTGCTCGCGATCAACCGCAAAGACGGCGCGATCCGCTGGCAAAAAGTCATCGGCGAAAGCAACACCATGCAGATGAAGCAGAACATGGCTTCACCCTCGCCGGTAACCGATGGAAAACACGTTTGGACGATGACCGGAACCGGACGCCTCGCCTGTTTCGACTTCGCGGCCAACCAGATTTGGCAGCGCAGCATTCAAGAAGAGTATGGAAACTTCGGCCTCAATTTCGGCTATGGATCTTCACCGCTGCTGCACGACGGCGTGCTGTACATCGAGGTGCTGCACGGGATGAAGACCGACGAGCCGTCGTACGTGTTTGCGGCGGACGCCGCGACGGGCCGCACGATCTGGAAGCAGAACCGGCCAACCGACGCCGAGGCCGAATCGCCCGACTCTTATTCCACGCCCGTCGTGCAACAGATCAACGGCGAGACGCGCCTGATTGTCGCCGGCGGCGGATACGTAACGGCCCACGACCTGAAGACCGGCAAGGAAATCTGGCGGGGCGGTGGCCTGATCCCCAATAACGAAGGCAACTACCGGACGATCGCGTCCGCTGTAGTCGTCAATGACATTGTGCTGACGCCAAGCCGCCGCCGTCCGTTCCTGGCGTACCGGGGCGGCGGACGCGGCGATGTGACGCGCACGCACCAGCTCTGGTCGACCGACTACGGGCCGGACGTCCCGACCCCGGCGACCGACGGCGAGCGGCTCTACATCGTCGATGACAAGGGAATCGCGCTATGCCTGCGAGTCAATGACGGCAGCCTGGTCTGGGATCGCAGCCGCCTCGAAGAGGGCACCTATAGCGCCTCGCCACTGCTGGCCGACGGCAAGATCTATGCCATCAGTGAAGAGGGCACGACGACCGTCTTCAAAGCCGGCGACAAATTCGAAATTCTGTCAGTGAATAAGCTGAACAATTACACGCTGGCTTCGCCCGCGGTCGCCCACAACCAGATTTTCATCCGCACGGCGGATTATCTCTATTGCATCGGGAAACCGGGTGCGCCCACGGACTAGCGCACAACATCTGAACCGAGACACACCGCTGGGCCAATGGCCGGTGCTCGCGATGACAAACAAGAAAGCCCCCGCGGGCGAAAGAAAATATTCTTATCGCGCCGTCGGGGGCTGAAATTAGAAATAGCAGGTTAACGGGTGTTACAGGCTGCGGCGCCGGCGCCGAACGGGCGCTGCCCGCATGCCGCCAAGCGGCCCATCAAATCCGGGCGCCGCGCGGCGGCTGATCGCCGATCCTAGCTTGCGCTCGATCGCGTGAACGTTCGGTAAATCCTCGCTCGAGAACATCGAGTAAGCCTTGCCGCTGCGCTCGGAACGCCCGGTCCGGCCGATGCGGTGCGTATAGGCATCGGTCGTAGCCGGCATGTCGAAGTTAATGACGTGCGAAATGTTATCCACGTCAATGCCGCGGGCCGCAATGTCGGTCGCCACAAGAATATCGAAGCGCCCTTTGCGAAACCCTTCCATGGCGCGATCGCGCTGCGCCTGTGTCATGTTGCCTTGCAGGGCCACGGCTTCGTGCCCGCAGCGGCTCAGTTGCTCGGCCAGCCGGCGGGCGCGGTGCTTGGTCCGCGAAAACACGATCGCGGATTTGATCCCTTCGTCGGCCAAAAGGTGCCGCAGCAGATCAAACTTGCGATCCGCCGCCACGGGATAGAGCGCGTGTTCGATGGCCGCCGGAGGCATCGAATCCACCAACTCGACAACAAAAGGATCCTGAAGCAATCCATTGGCGAGAGAGCGGACGGCGGGCGGCATCGTCGCCGAAAACAAAAGGCTCTGGCGCTTCGCCGGCAACGCAGCCACAATGCGGCGTACGTCGGGCAGGAAGCCCATATCGAACATGTGATCGGCTTCGTCGAGAACGAGAATCTCAATGCCCTCAAACTTGATGGCGCCGCGCTCGTGCAGATCCAGCAAACGCCCGGGGCAAGCCACGATGATGTCGGGCCGGCCGCGCAACTCGCGCATCTGCGTTTGGATGGGCATGCCGCCGTAAATCGTTACGGCCTTAAGGCCGGCAAACTTGGCGAGCAGCCGCAACTCCGCGTGGATCTGGGTTACCAGCTCACGCGTGGGGGCCACAATCAGCGCGCGCGGCCCGGGCCGGCGCAGGGTCAACAAACGCTCCAGAATCGGGACGACGAACGCGGCGGTCTTGCCGGTGCCAGTTTGAGCCAGACCCATCACATCGCGACCGGCCAGCGCCGCCGGAATCGTTTGGGACTGGATGGTCCGCGGCTTTGTAAAACCAGCCGCGTCCAAACCGCGCTGTACTTGAGGGTTCAAAGAGAACTGCAGAAAACCGGCGTCTTGCCGGGAAATAGTTTCAGACATACAGAAAGGGAAATCTCCAACGCGGTCACGAACGTACAAGTTCGCAAACCGCAATCATTCAGACCTATACAACAGCGACAGGTAAGAGGTGGTTAAAGCGACGCGATCTTGGCGGGACCCTGTTGTGCGTCGCAGGCCGCAGCACGGCGGCCGGGTAGAATTGATGTCTTGAGCATAACACATCTCACATTTGCTGGCCAGACGCGTTAGAGCGAGCAACCCGCCGGGTGCCGGTCCTGAGTCATAACCTATTG
>JBBDWJ010000004.1:0-9926 GCA_040902925.1 Bryobacterales bacterium
AGATCAGCGTGCCGGCGTGGCCGATGCCGATCCACCAGACGAAGTTGATGATCGCGAAGCCCCAGCCGACCGGGACGTTCAATCCCCAAATGCCGGTACCCACCGTAAACAGGGTGGCCAGCGAATAGAACAGCATCATCGTCAGGCCAAAGGCGATGCCGAAGCCCACAAACCACCAGCGCGGCGTGCGGCCTTTGAGGACGACCGAGGTGATCTTGTCGGTGACCGAGCTATAGGTATGCCCAGGCCCGATGACCGGCGTTTCGGTCGTCTCCGGCTGCTGGGTCAGCGGCTCAGCCATGCGCGGCCTCCGGCGCGGCCGCCGCCCGCGGCATTTCCGGGTTCAGATTGCGCAGCTTGCCGAGATACGTGGTGCGAGGCCGCGTATTGATCTCCTCGAGCAGCCCGTAGTGGCGCTGGCTCGACCGCATTCGCGACACCTTGCTTTCGGGGTCGTTGATGTTGCCGAACACGATCGCTTCGGCCGGGCATGCCTGCTGGCAGGCAGTGACGATTTCGCCGTCGCGAATCTGGCGGCCTTCTTTTTCCGAATCAATGCGCGCCGCGTTGATGCGCTGCACGCAGTAGGTGCATTTCTCCATCACGCCGCGCGAGCGCACCGTCACGTCGGGGTTGCGCATCATCTTCAACGACGGCGTGTCGTAGTCGGAGTAGTGCAAAAAGTTAAACCGCCGCACCTTGTAAGGACAGTTGTTCGAGCAGTAGCGCGTCCCCACGCAGCGGTTGTAGACCATATCGTTGAGGCCTTCGGAGCTATGCACGGTCGCGCCCACCGGGCAGACCGGCTCGCACGGCGCGTTTTCGCAGTGCATGCACATCACCGGCTGGTGATAGGTTTCGGGATCTTCGAGATCGCCTTCGTAGTAGCGGTCGACGCGCAGCCAGTGCATCTCGCGCCCGCGGCCCACCTTGTCCTTGCCGACCACGGGGATATTGTTTTCGGCGGTGCAGGCTGTCGTGCAGCCGTTGCATCCGGTGCAGGCGTTGAGGTCGATGGCGAGGCCCCAGGCATAGCCGTTGTACTCGAAACCCGGATACAGCGACATATCCTTGGCCGGCGCTTCGTGATGGACGCCGTGCTTCATGGCGTCGGGGTCTTCGCGATAGTCCGCCAGCCCGGCGCGCCGGATCAGGTCGCGGCCTTCCATCGAAGCATGGTCCTGCACGCACGCCAGCGGATGCTTGCGGCCGGTCTTGACCACTTCGAGGCCCGCTGCCGTCCAAAACCCGTCCGACGAGCGGATCGCATTGGCGTTGAAACCGGCGCCCGCGCCGACGCGGCCCACGCGGCTGCGCCCGTATCCGAGCGTCACCGTGACGGCATGATCGGCGTGGCCCGGCGAAATCCATACCGGCGCCTCGACGCTGCGCCCGCCCAGCCGCAGCTCGACGACATCTTCGTTGGCGACGCCTAACTCCTCGGCCGTCGCCGGGCTGACCAGCGCCACGTTGTCCCAGGTAAGCAAGGTCATCGGCTTGGGCTGCTCCTGCAGCCAGCCGTTGTTGGCAAAGCGGCCGTCCCAGATCGTCGCATCCGGCCGGAACACGATCGCCATGCCCTCGCCGCCCTCGCCCGGCTGATCAAACCCGGCTTGGATCTGCACGGCTTTCGGCGCCGCCGCGGTCCCCGGCACGATGCCGTCGTGCAACGCCCGCCGCCAGACGCGATCGAAGTCGCCGCCGCCCAGCCGCCCGCGCCAGTACTCGCGCACGACGTCGTAAGACTGCGACTCGGGATTGCCGAGCACCGCCGCCATCAGCTCGAGCGCCGATTTGCCGGCATACAGCGGCTGAATCAGCGGCTGGATGATCGACACCGTGCCGTCGTAAGCGCGAGCGTCGCCCCAGGCTTCAAGCGAATGGGTTTCGGGAATGTGCCAGTGGCACAGCTCGGAAGTCTCGTTATGATCCGCGCTCAGATGAACGCGGAACGCCACGCTATCGAGCTTGGCGGCGAAATCGAAATCGGCCGGCGCATCATAAACCGGATTGCCGCCCAGCACGATCAGCATCTCCACCCGGCCGGCTTCCATGTCGGCGGCCAATTCGCGTAGCGAGCCAAGCTGATCGGCCGGCTGCGCCTCGACCGGCTCGGTAACCATCACGGTCTGGCCGAGATTGCCGAGCGCGGCGTTGATGGCGTGCGCCAGCGCATGAACCGCCGCCGGCTGCTCCGGCCCCGCCGCCACGACGCAAGCGCCGCGATTGGCCAGCAGATCCGCGGCCAGCGGCGTAATCCAAGCGCGCGCCGCCTCGGGAAGCGCTTCGGCGGCAGGCCCGTTGGCCGCCACGGCCAGCTCCGCCGCCAGCGCCCTGGCGAACGGCTCGATCAGCCGCGGCTCAAGCCGCAAGCGATGATCGGCCGACGCCCCGGTCGGCGTCGGAACCGACTCGACCGCGTACAGCCGGTTCATGCGGCCGTCGGTGTCCTCAAACTTGCGGCCGCGCGCGAAATCCCGCGTGTAGCGCAGGCTGCCGGGCCCTTGCGTCAATAAATCTCCGCCCAGCGCGACGATCACCTGCGCGCGCTCTAAGCGGTAGTAGGTCTCGGTATACTCCCCAAAAGCCCGCCGCGCGCCTTCGCGCACCGCATCGCGGCTGCAGACGTCGTACTGGTGCCAGCGTGCCCCGGGATACTGCTGGCTCAACCGCCGAAGCTGTTCGCCAAGCGAAGGCGAAGTCACCGTTTCGGTGAGCACGCGAATCCCCGCGCCGCTTTTCAGCTTCTGCGCCTCCAACTGCCGGGTCAGCTCGCCCACAAACGCGAGCCAACTCGAAATGCGGCCCACATTCGTCACGACTTGCGAGCGGTCGGGATCATACAGCGACAGCACCGCCGCCTGCCCAAAACTATTCGTCGCGCCCAGGCTCGCCGGATGTCCGGGGTTGCCTTCGATCTTGGTCGGCCGGCCCATGTGGCTTTCGACCAGCACGCCGTCGGCGTAGCCGCCCAGGGTCACCGCCGAAGCGAAAAACAGCGGCATGCCCGGAATGGTCTCCTCGGGCGTGCGCGCAAACGGCAGGATGCGCTCTTCGGGCTGCTTGGTGCAGCCCGCCAGCCCGGCCAGCGCCAGCGACGCGCCCATCAGCTTGAGGAAATTGCGCCGCCCCGCCGCGTCGCCTTCCCAAACATCGGCGCCGGCGGGAAACTCGTGCCGCAGCAAGTCGTCGAAGGCGGGCGTTTCGGCAATCTCGGCGAGGCTTCGCCAAAAGCGCGGGCCGCGCTCGGAAGCCAGCCGCTCGCGCAACGCAGCGAGATCGAGCGGAGTCGAATTGGGAGAATCACTCATCGGTGGCAAGTCGAGCAATCCAGCGCGCTACGCACGTTGTATTCGGTCATCAGCTTTTCAGCTAGCGCCACGCGGTCGGCCGGCGGCTGCCAGTTGGGATTGAAAACTTCTTCCCGTGGCCGCAAATTCGGCCCGGGGTGCTCGTGGCACTGCCAGCACCACTCCATCGTCAAGTTGCTCTGCTGCCGCATCAGCGGCATCTCATCCACCTGGCCGTGGCAGCTCACGCAACCGACACCCTTGCTGACATGAATACTGTGGTTGAAATACACGAAATCGGGCAGGTCATGCACCCGCACCCACTCGATCGAGCGGTCGGTGCGATAGCTCTCCCGCACGGGCTCGAGCATTTCCGAATCCGCCCACACCTGCGAATGGCACGTCATGCAGGTCTTGGTCGGAGGAATGCCCGCGAACGAGCTTTGCTCGACCGGCCAGTGGCAGTGGCGGCAGTCCAGCCCCAATCCCTGCACGTGGTGTTTGTGGCTGAACGGCACCGGCTGATTGCGCGTCACGTCCGCCCGCGTCACGTACGACGACCGGTTGAGCGACATCATGAGCCACGAAAACCCGCCCAAAAAGAACGCCGCCCCGAAAATACTGACTTTCGAGATCGTGTTGGTGCTGGGGTGGAAGATCTGCGGCATCTGGTCTTTGTCAGGCCAACCGACGAGAACCGAAACGGACTCGATCTAGCTCGCCCGCTTTGCGCTAATGCTAAAACATTTTGCGGCGCAATGCTTTCAGCATACAATTGCCGGCACGATTCATGCCGCGTATTTTTTCCAGCAGTTCCGGCGGTCCGTTTCAAAGTGATAGCCGTCCCATTGCGTGGGGCGGCTTGCGTCGTGTCGTGGGAACCGGCCCACCGCCGCTACCGTGAATCGGACCCTGTTCTAATCGGACCCTGTTTCTGCCGCCTCACGGAAAACACCACTGCCAAGGAACTCCGAGGTCCCTACGGCCGGAATGCGTTCGAACAGTCGAGAAGAAAAAAATGAAGTCGGTTACGTACCGAGCCAGACCAGCCCTCGCGGAACTACATCGTGAAAGCTCTCATTCTTCGCCGGGGAACTCCTTGCGTCAAGGCCCGGCCGCTGGCTCGGCTCCCGAATCATGAGCCGCTACGGATCATCATGAACGGTTACGGATCAACCAGAAACTACGGCTGTCAGGTGACCACCGCAACGCGCCGCGCGGTCAGACCGTCTCGATCATCGACCACGGGATGATCGGTAGATCACGGCGCAAACTTGAGCCGCAAAAATCTAGGATACTACAGAAAAGCGCCGCCGTGCTTAGCGTTCCGTCCTGCATCCCCCTTTTCCATTCGGGACGGGAACCCAGACCGATCCATGGGGCCTAGCGAGCTTAGAATCTGCCGCTCGCTGCAATGCGTAGTAGCTTTCCCGCAGTCGACTTCCTGCCGGTTTATCCCGGCGCTTTCGCTCTGACCCGGATTTGGCCCTCCGAATTGGCCCCCACCCATGCCGCCTTCGCCGAGCTTGGCGACGATTGCCGGTAGTGGGAAATGGTCTGACCGATCATGGCATTCGTGTTCAGTGCTCGCGATTCGTTTACGTAAGGAAACCGAAGCCCATCGTGGTCATGCTGTTGGTTCCGGATCAATTCTTGAGCAGCATCTGCCAGTTCAAGACAACCGTGATGGGCAATTCCGCGGAGCTCTTGACGATCTTCGTCACAAGGAAACGCTCGCCATCGAGCGACACGTCATAGGCGCTGGCCGGCGGCAGGCGGAACAGCGGCCGCGACTGGGCCGCGCCAGGCCGCCCGCTGGCCACAACCGGCACGGCCATCAGCGTGTCATCCGCGGCGATGTAGTAGAACTCGCGCCCGTCCCGCCGCCAGCGCGGCTGCGAACCTCCGTCCGGCGAAACTCGCTCTCTTTGAGCCCGGCCCCGTGCAGGCTCCACGGGCAGGAACGGCTGCACATACACGTCTGCTCGTCCCGCTTCGGTGGACACGTAGGCTACCCAACGGCCATCGGGGGAGAACACACCCTGTGTTTCGTCATAGTCGGTGGCGGTCAGCGCCATGGGTTTTGGCGCGCCTGCCAGAGGAAGTATCCACAGGTCATTGCCCACGACTCCGGTGGGGTTCTGGGAGAGGTACAGCAGATGCTGCCCGTCCGGGGAAACGTCCAAGGGAAAGTGCGAACCCTCCTGGGTGAGGACCAACTCGCCATTGCCCGGGTCGGCCAAAACCTTGCGATGAATCTGCGGCGGCTCACCGCGGCCCTTGGTGAAAAACACGCTACCACCGCCGGGGGCCCACACCGGCGACATATCCTCATCGAAATCATCGGTCAGGCGGGTTTGTCTACCCCCTTCTATCTCCTGCGTCCACAGGTCGCTGGTGCCCCGCCGCACGTCGCTGATCGAGTACACGAAGAAGCGGCCGTCGGGCGAAATCCGTGGTGGCGAGGCCCCCTGGCGGTTCTTGAACGGATCGAAGTAGTTCCCCTCCGGACCCAACGTTGCCAGTTCCGTTCCAAGGCGGTCCAACCAACACAAGCGCGCGCTCGCCTCGCCCGCCTGATAAGCCAACACGCCGTTATCGGAGACGGAAAAGGCCGCGCTACCCGTCGCCGCCCAACGCTGGATGCGGCTGGCGACGGGGACGGGCTCGCCGCTGGGCTGCAAGCGGGACATGTCGAAGGGTTGCGCCAGCAGCGTGCCTTCCCGCAAGTAAAGCAAGTGCCCGCCCGCTGGGTCATCTCCGGCAGCCACGGGGGGCGCGTAGATCGTCCGCGATTCGGCCTGCCGTAGCGTCAGAACCGAAGCGCCGCTGTCGAGAAGGCCGATCTCCGATACCCTCTCCTCCCCGCGGGTCACCCTGACTTGCAGCACGTGACGCTGGTCAGGCAGCGGGTACTCTTTCCACATGGTTCCGTCTTTGACACGCACCGCCTCGCCGCCCGCAACCGGTACCCGATAACAGCCGGCCACGTCGAGACCCCAGGTATCGAACCCGATCGTGCCCTGAGGAGTCCAAAAGCCACTCGCTCCGCCGCCGGGCAGCGTGCAAATCATTTGGGGCGGTCCGCCGGAAGCCGCCACCCTTTTCAGCTTTCCTTCGCCGAAGAAGGCGATGAATTGGCTGTCGGGAGACCAGAACGGCGCGGCGGCGCCTTCGGTTCCCTCCAGCGCCACAGCTTCGCCGGAGTCCAGCCGCCGCACCCACAAGCGGAGTTGCCCTTGCGTGACGGCAACAAAGGCCAGTTGCGAGCCATCGGGCGAAACCGCCAACGATTCGGCGATGGGGTCAACTAATCGGAACTGCGCGCCGTCGGGCGGATAGACCAGGAATTTGACCAAGGGCGCCGCGCGCGTCGCGGAAGCGGGTTGACGCGAGCCGAGGGCCCACGTCAGCACGGCAGCCAGCAACACGGCGGCCGCGGCGATCCAGTAGGAACGGCGGGCCCACCACTGCGGGCGCGCACGGCGGGAATTCGACGCCGGCACGGCGAGTGGCGCCGACCCCAGCCGCTTGCGCAGTGTCCGCAGGTCCGCCAGCATTTCATCGGCGTGCTGGTAGCGTTCTTGCGGTTCCTTCGCCATGGCTTTGGCGACGATTTGGTCAAGCTGCACGGGGATGCCGGAGCGCAACGCGGTGACTGGCTCGGGCTCCTGGTGGATGATGGCGTGGAGCACGGCCGCCTCGTGGTTGCTTGCAAACGGCAGCCGGCCCGTCAGCATTTCGTAGAGCGCCACGCCCAACGACCAAACGTCGGTACGGCGGTCGCTAAGCAAGCGCTGCGCCTGCTCCGGCGACATATACGCCGGTGTGCCCAGAATCGTGGACGTTTGCGTCAACCGCGTGCGGTCGGATAATTGCGCCAGGCCGAAGTCCATGATCTTGACCTGGCCCTGCGCGCTGACGATCAGGTTGGCGGGCTTGATGTCGCGGTGCACGACGCCTTTTTCGTGCGCGGCCTGCAGGCCCTGGGCGGTTTGAATGGCGATGTCGAGGGCCTCTTCGAGTTTCAGTGGCCGCTCGGCGATTTTGTCCTTGACGCTCTGGCCTTCGACGAAGGCCATCACTAGAAACGTTTGCCCCTCGGCCTGGTCGATCTCGTGAACCGTGCAGATATTGGGGTGATCGAGCGCCGCGGCTGCTTGAGCCTCGCGCAGAAAACGTTCCTTATGGTCGGCGCTCTCGAGTGCATCACCGCGCAGAAACTTCAGCGCCACGGTTCGCCGCAGCTTGCTGTCCTCGGCCTTGTAGACCACACCCATGCCGCCCTCGCCGAGTTTCTCGACGATGCGGTAGTGCGAAATGGTTTGGCCGATCATGGAGGCGACCCGAAACCGACTGGTGGCGTGATTCTAGCGCGGTCCTGAGCTGCGCCGCAGTAACAGATCCTCGATCCCTTACCCGCTGGAAGATTCCAACGGACCCGCAGGCCTCACGAAAATCGACCACCACACCTAGCGCCACCGAACCGTTTGCACCCGGGAAACAGGCCGAGTTCAAGAGGCATGTTGAAGCGCGGCAGTTGATTTACAGGGTCTAACGCGACTGCTCATAGATCGTGGATCCCGAATTTACACTCCTCATGATGCGCTCAATTTTGGATAGCCTCGCTTCACTGCCATCGTCATCCTGGCGGGCAGAACGCGCTACAAAGCCAAGGTCGAAGATTGCAAAAACGATGCCGTCAAAGATGGGTTTGTGCGCTTCGTCGAAGGGGCAATTCACGAAGACGTGGTTGCTTCGCACACTAGCCATGCGGTGGGTGTTGGTCAACACAAAGGCGGTCGACCGTTATCTTGCCTACTGCCCTGTCTATCGCGGCAGATTTCTTCCCGTGGGGGGCCTGAACCCGCGGCATTCCATACGTCTCGTAATCCCTGATTCGGCCGTCTCTTCCGTGAACCACAAGTTGGCCCACGCTTGCGCTCCGCGCGATCTCCCGCGCGCTTTCGATAGCCTCCCTCTGGGTCTGGAAAAAACCGTCTGCCTTCCGACCCTCACGCTTCACGGCCCAACCCTTGTCTGCGGGAAGAACATGTACCGTCTTTGCCGTACGACCCCATTTTAGAACAAGCAATCCGGTCGGTTCAGCTCGCCTGGCGAGTGGATGTATGGCGCCCGCGCGGGTGGCGGCTCCAGTGGATGGGTTCAGATCCGCAGCACGGTCCGGGATGTCATGTTGGGGTCGGGAAGCGTTGAGTCAGGCAGCAACGCCTTGAGCAGGCGCAGCAGGGCGTTGCCATCAACCGGCTTGCTCATGTAATCGGTGGCCCCGGCGGCGCGGCCGCGCGCCCTCTCGATCAGCCCTGCCTTTCCCACCAGCAACACCAGCGGTGTCCCCTTGGTCGAGGCGTTGCGGCGAACCACCTTGCACAGCTCGTATCCGCCCATGCGAGGCATCGACGAGCTGGCCAGAATCAGATCCGGCATCTCGTCCTCAACCAGGCTCAGAGCCTGGAAACCGTTCGCCGCCGGCCGGGTCCGCAGGCGATGGTTTTCGAGCAGCTCGGTGAGGGCGTTGCGAAGCGTTTCGTCTTCTTCGGCAATCACCACCAGCTTGCGGCGCTTGATGGCGTGAAACGCTTCCTGCAGCTCGTGGTCGTTCGAGCGCAAGCCGCACGCTTGGCGCAAATGCACAAGCGCCTGCGCCGACTCGTTCAGATTGAGGTGCGCCAGCGCCAGCGCCACATGAGCCGCCGCGTTCGGTTCTTTTTCGAGCGCCGACCGCCAGCGATCCAGCGCGCGCCGCAGCGCCGGCTCGTCGACGTTTTCCTGGCGCGTAATCATGTCCGCCGCAGCCAGATGAACAGCGGCATGACAATGCGGGCAGCGCCGCGGCTGGGCTTCGGCTGGCTGCTCGCAGAACAGGCATTGCCATGCCGCACCGGGGGCCGGCCTGCGGCCGCCCGCGCCATTCCGGTCGGCAGGCTCAGGCTTGGGATCGCTGGGACGCATCGCGCCACGCACGGCCGGTTCCGCGCCGGCCGTGCTCAGCGCGGATGGGGATTCCCCGCTGACGCGCGGCCGGCCAATGCCAGGGTCAGGGACGACTCGGCTGGCAGCAGCAGGCGCGGGAACAACTGAGCGAGCGGTGCTCGGACGGGCGGCGAGGATCAAGGCCTCGGTTGGAGTCAACGGCGGCGCGGCTGCCGCGGCCCCGCTAGTCCGCATGCCCTCCGTGGTTTCGCGAACGTCGGCGGTGGCGCCGCCGAGCCCGGTGCCACTGCCGAGCCCGGTGCCACTGCCAGGTCCGGCACCCCTGCCGAGCGCCGTCTCCGGGCGAAGCCCGAGATCAATATGCAACGCGGAATCACTACCCTGCTCAGCATCCACGCGGAGCCCAACTGAAGGGCCGCCCTCGGTCGCGTCCGCGCCCATCCCGCCGCGCTCGTCAGCGGGCGGCGGCGCGCCTCCAAAATCTCCGCCGGCCGGTCCCAACGGCGCGCCGTCAGGGCCTAGCGGCCGCAGCGAGCCGCGCGCGGCAAGAAGGCGCTCGACCACGGTTAAGTGGCGCTCCTCCTCGACGTTCGCTCCCGGCGAGGCCAGGCTGGGCCTGCCGAGCGGCAACGTCGGGGGCTCCGCGGCCAGCGGCGCGGCGGGGCCCGTCTTTGCCGAAGC
>JBBDWJ010000005.1:0-9858 GCA_040902925.1 Bryobacterales bacterium
AGAGGCCGCATCGCCAGACTTGCAATCCACCACGGGGAAGAAGATAATCGCACCGAACGGCGTCAGCGCTCTTCACAAGCTGGATGCCGACAAAGCAGCTTGCGGTAAAGGACTCTCATGGTCGCCCTGGTAATGCTACTGCTGGCCCTGGCCGCCAGCGCCCCCGCGCAAAACACCTCCAAGGTCTACGACTCCGCGAAGCGCCCGCGGGCTCTCGCGCTCATCGGTGATCGCTATCACAGCCCGGTCTACATTCGCGACAATCTCATCCCGGCATTCGTGCGGGAGAACATCCCCGTCACCTTCATCGAAAATCACCAAGCCCTCACGGCCGAAGCGCTCAAGGACTATGACCTGCTCGTCTTCCTCAAAGACGGCATGATCTGGCCCAACGGCTACGAAAGAAACTCCCAGGTTCTGTGGATGACCGAGGCTCAGCAACAGGCGATCTGGGATTTCGTTCACAACGGAGGGGCATTCCTGGCGCTGCACAACTCGCACGGCATCTACCCCGAGGGCGGTCTCTACTACAAGCTGTTCGGGGGCAACTACGGAGGCCATCCGCCGCCGGAAACATTTACCATCCGCATCGAAAACAAGAACCACCCCATCACCCAAGGCGTGGAAGACTTCGAGACCTTCGACGAGCAGCACCTCAGCAAGTACGACCTCGACCGCGAGCACCTGCTGATGCGTAACATCTCAAAGGCCAACGTCTCCGCCCCGGCAGGCTGGTGGCGCGAACTGGATAAAGGCCGCTTCGTCTACCTGGCGCCCGGCCACACGCCCGAGGCTCTCGGCCACCCGATGATGCAGCGGCTAATCCGCAACTCGATGCGCTGGCTGCTGCGGCTGGATGATCAATAGGCCGCGAGAGAACAAGCTGAAGGGCACTCTGACCGGGTCTGTGGCTCTGAATACTAGCGTAAGGCCCACGAGAATCAGCAACAGCGTCAGTATGAAATGCACTCGGTGACAGCGGTGTGACCCGCGCTCTATGAATCGCAGCCGCCTTCCCCGCTTCACCACAGCCGTTGCAACAGCTTTCATCGCCGCTTACTTCCTTTCCTTCACAACAGGAAGCCTTCGCGCCGAATTCACCTATGACGACCTGATGAACTGCTACCGGGGATGGTTTCGTCCGCTTCCCGAGTTGCTTGCTGACAACCTGTTCTTCTTCCGCTATTCACCCACTTTCCGGCCCTTCGGAGCTCTGGTCTACAAGGTCTTCTTCGGGCCGTACGGATTCGATCTCTACCCCTTAAGAGTTCTGTTGTTGATCGTGCTCGCGAGCAACGTTTGGTTGACCTGCCGGCTTTGCCGCGCGCTCACGCAATCCACGGAGCTCGGCCTGTTCGCGGCGCTGGTCTTTTGCTACCACATGAAATTCTGGCCGCTCTACTACACCACCGGAACGCTCTACGACATCTTTTGCTTTACCTTCTATGTCTCCGCGCTGCTTGTTTATATCGAGATTCGCCGTCACGGAAAACGCTTGACCCGGCTCAACCTGCTTACCTTGTGTGCCCTCTATATCCTGGCGCTGGATTCCAAAGAGGCGGCAGTGACCCTTCCGGCCATCCTGGCCCTATACGAGATCCTCTGGCATCCGCCGGCGCCGGCAAGGTCAGAGCTTGTGGATTGGTTTACCCAGCGGATGGCTCCTGTCTGGCTCATCGCCGCGATCACCATCGCATACCTCGGCGGAAGGATCTTTTCTCCCGAACTAGGCATCAGCAGTACCGGCGGCTACCGGATCACCCTCTCCGTGGGCGAGTACTTGACCAAAGCTGCTTTCTACCTAGGCGAACTTTTCTACGCCCCGGACTGGTTCGACGCTTCCAAGGCGGCCATGACGGTGCTTCTGCTTCTCCTCATTGCCGCTATCAGCCGCTCCCGGAGTTTCCTATTCGGCGGATTGCTGTTTTTACTTGGGATTCTCCCGCTCGCCTTCATTCCGGTGCGCGTCCTGAGCGCCGTCTATCTCCCCCTGGCTGGTTTGTCGATCTGCGCCGCCGTTCTGCTCGGCTTCGTGTGCAGCGCGCTGCGGCGCCTTTCCAGTCGCGAACTTTGGCAGTCATCCGCGTTTGTACTGGTTTTTCTCGCGGCGGCGCTGTCCCTGATTCGTGTTCACCCCGGGACGGAACACATCTACGCGGCTCTCGGAGCGGAGTACACGCGAATCCGCGAGACCCGGGAGCGCCTCATTCAACTTCATCCCACGATGCCCGAACACAGTCGAATACTGATCCTGAATACACCCTTTCCTCAATACTCTCCCGGCTATCACACTCTTTTTCTGATACGGCTGCTCTATCGCGACGAGTCGTTGGTAGTAGACGAACTGGCGAGGCTGAAGGAGAACCGCCAAACCCCTGCGCTGACGGAATACGATGTGATCGTGAGCTATGAGCAGGGCCAATTGGTCGATGTGGACCCGCACACGCTCCAGTTCCAACCGACGGAGCCGTAGGGCCGCCGCGCTCCTGGCGTTTCGCGCCCGACCTCATCAACCGTCCGCAAACTGCTGGACAAAAAGCCGGCTCAACGCGTCATCATGCCGCTCGTTCACTGCGGATTCCGCCTTCGCCCGCGACTCATTGCGGAACCGGCTGGCAGCCAGAGCTTCGATCGCGGCAAGCGCCAGCTTCTGATCTCCCTTGGCGATCACGCCGAGTAAGAAATCAGCCGCCGCCGGAATCGGCGAAGCTCCCGCGGCAGTGACCAGGGCATGGCGAAGCTCTGGGTCGCGGTCGCTACGGTACCGGGCGATGACAACATCAAGCGCCGCGGGGTCACGGGCCGCGCCCAACGCCGTAGCCGCCTCGGCGCGAACCTGCTCATCGCTGTGATCGAGGAACGCCGCGGCAAAAGCAACGGCATCGGAAGAACCGAGACTCAGCAGCGAATACAGACACTGTCCGGTTACTTCCGGCTCAGCGTCACCCACGCGAGCTTTAAGTCGCAGAAGCAGCGTACCGGCGGCGCTTCCAAGTTGAGCGATGGCGAACGCGGCGTCTACACGCACGCTCGCTTCCGTGTCCGTCAGCAAGTCCGCCAGCGGGCTGAGGATCTCAATATCGTCGAGTTGGCAATCGACCAATGCCAGCGAACATACCGAGCGCACCGGACCCGCGGTATCCTGGCGGCCGCCAAACACAGGCTCCAACTGGATATGCCCGGCGCCGCGCAGAAAAACTCCCGCGTCGCGATGGCCCAGGTCCTTGAGAGCTTTCGCGATCGCAATCTTGGCCCAACACTGCGGGTCCGTCTTCACGGCGTCCACCAGAAAACGGTCGAACGCGGTAATAAGATTAGGGACCAGTTCGGCGAGTTGAAGATCCGCCACGACAGCAGCGGCTTTCGATACCAGATAGTTGCTTCGGTTGTTCAGCGCCTTGACAAGGGAAGATTGCGTGGCAGGACCGGGCACGGAGCGAAGCCGCTCGATCTCCCGGATCTTCTCTTCAAATGCGCCTTTGCTCACGGGCGGCCGGACGAGGGATTAACCACAGATGCACACAGATAAACACAGATGAGTATCCGGAGGCAATTCCCGGATTGGAGAGAGGTACAAAGCTCACGAACGCGCGGATCCAAGCGACCCTGCGAGTTGCAGATGTATCCCTGTAGGCAGGCGTCTTATCCCTATCCGTGTTCATCTGTGTGCATCTGTGGTTAACTCTTCTCCCCCGGTCTCACTCAATGCCGTAGTTAATCTCCAGACGCCGCACAGCCCGCGACGCCGCCCACAGCACCAAAGCAGTGACTCCCAGAACGCCGAGCACGGCAACCGCCGCGGAGGGCGGCTCGGCGGGGGCCATCAACAACCGGATCAGAAGCGGCGCGCCCTCGTCCGTTGGCGCCGGAACCGGGCACAGCGACTGCACATAGTAGAGCACGCTCAGTTTCTGCAGCATGGCGGGCAGGATGCCGTTAATGCTCTCCCAAAGCAAAATCACAATCGCGGGAATGATCGGGTTGCGCAACAGCAACCCCGCCGCCAGGAACACGCTGCCATATCCAACGCACGCCAGCGCGGCCGAAGCGGCGTACCAGAACACGTGCGATGGCCCCTGGTCGCGCCAGAACGCGGCGACGGCTGAGGCGTCCTGCGGCCAGATCATGGCGCCGAAACAAAGCACCGCACCGCTAGTGAAGATGGCCACAGCGGCGATGAGACCCGCGACATACTTTCCTGCAAGCAATACGTCACGGCGCGCCGGAACCAGAAACCAGAAGTGCAGCGTCTTATCGAGCATCTCGCCGCGGAACAAATTCATGAAGATGCCCAAACACCCGAAAAAGATCGCCAGCCGAAGATAGAAGTACTGGAAGACCCCGGCGAAAACCTGACGGTCATCCTCGAAGTCGATAAGCGGGCGGGCGTTGATATCCTGCAGGATTCCGGCCTCGAAATGCAACGACCAACGGGAGCGGCCGTCGAAGTACATCAGATGCCGCCCCTCGAGCGCGTCGTCCTCCGGTCCAAAACGAAACGTATAGTCGTTGATCGGCTGGCCGGCGCTCTTCACCACTTCTTCGTCGGAGTCGCCCAGCCGAATCGCCTCGAGAGCGGCCACGGGAGTCGATTGAGACTGCCAACGATTCTCCTGGAACTTCGTCTCCAGTCCGTGGCCCATAAAAATGACCGACGGGAACAACGCGAGCGCGTAAACCCAGAAACTGCGGCGCGAAAAAAAGACCCGCCGCAACTGAAGGCGCGCGATGGTCCAAACCTGCCGCAGGCGTTGCGTAGCGCTCATGCTCCCTCCGGTTCTCATGAGCCTCCCTCAATCAAGTATTTGTATAGCGCGTCCACGTTTTCGTCAGCCGCCACGACGCTTTCGATCGTGTGGCCGCTAAGCGAAATGCGGGTCAGAGCCCGCGAAAACTCCTGCTGGCTGCGCGTCATCACCAGCAGGCCGAGCCGGTCGTCGTGAACCTGGATCTGCGTCACATGATCCTGCTCGAACAGCAGCGCGGCGATCCGCGAAGCATCGCGGCAGCGAATCACAAACTGGCTGGGATGCTCATGCATTTCCGCGCGAACTCCGCGGATATGCCCTTCCGCGATGACCATGCCGTTGGCGATGAGAATCACCTGATCGGAAATCACATCCACTTCCTGCAATACATGGCTCGAAAGGATCACGTGGCGTCCCTGTTCGGCCGCCCTATGAAACAGCGAAATCGTTTCCGCGCGCACCAGAGGATCCAACCCGTTGAGCGGTTCGTCGAGCACCAGGACTTCCGGGTCATTCGCGATCGCTTGCGCCAGACGCACCCGCTGCCGCATGCCTTTCGAGTACGCCGCAACCTTGCGATGCGCGGCCTCGGTCATACCGACCTGTTCGAGAGCTTGCCAGGCGCGCTCGGCCGCTTCGCGCTTGGGGTGACCCGCCAGAAGGACCCCGGTCGAGACGAAATCAAAACCAGTGACGCCGCGCGGCGCCGCATCATACTGCGTGGCATAGCCTAGAATCCGCATGAGCCGCTCGGGGTCGCGCGGCGACAAGCCGCGTACCGTAACCTCGCCGCTGTCGGGATGAATCAACCCCGCCATCAGATTCATCAGCGTCGTTTTGCCCGAACCATTCGGTCCGACCAGGCTGGTGATACCGGAGGGGATGCGCAGAGAGACGCGGTTGACGCCGAGCACCTCGCCGTAAAATTTCGAGACTTCGTTGAGGAGGATTTCGGGCGCGCTCACGAAACCACCTCCACGGGCCGCAGCTTGCGTTCGAGCACAACCAACAACGCAGCCGCCATCACAGCCGTCGTGATCAGACAAGCGATTGCCCCCGGCCCCGGGATCGCCTCCGCGCCGAGCAGCCAACGCCAGATCTGATTCATGTTCCGCCCCGGGTTCAGCGCCAAGACCCATTCCACGCGCAGGATCAAGTGCGCCATTTCCGCCGCGCCGGCCAGCACAAAAAATGTGCCGAGCACCAGACCGCCGGCTATCATGCGCCAGCGAACGCAAGCGGAACTCGCCATCGCCACGAGGCTGACCAGCAATATCCACAGCAGGAAGCCGGAAAACACCGCCCAACCGAGGCGCCAGTTTTCCGAAAACCAAGGCCAGCCCGCCAATCCGGATTGCATCAGAAACAGCAGCACGCCGGGAATCCAAGTGACCGGCGAGAGCACGCCCAGCAACACGATCATGCGCGCCAGCACGTACTCCACGCGCGAAAGTGGGCGGCTGAAGTAGAGCGGCAGCGCACCATTGGCAAGATCAGGGGCAATCAAGCTCGGGCCCGCAAACGCCGATAGCAAAATCGCGAACACCGCCTGGGTATTCATGAAGACGACAAAAAACTGCCCGTCGATCTTCAGCAGGCGAAGCACTTCGGGACCAAACCCCAGTAGAAGCTCCGCGTTGTTCGAGAGATAAACAAACAGGCCGCAGGCGACAGGCCAGAACAGCGAAAGCACCAGCAGGATCACGACCAGCCGCTGTTCCATCAGGCGCTGCCAGGCGAATTTCGGCAGCACGAGCAGCCGCGCCAAAGGGCCAGTCAACGGGCCCTGATATCGCTGGTAGCCGCGTTTATAAACGGCCATCGGCGGTCACCTCTTCGACTTCGGGCTCGCTGGGTTGAGGCGTACGCTCGAAATGGCCTACGGCCTTCAGGAAAATCTCCTCGAGCGAATCGCGGCGATGCGTGAGCCGGCGGACAGCGAGATCGCTGCGGGCGATGAGCCGCCAAAGTAGATCGAGCTCGACGCCAGGAGGCAACACGATACGCCAGCGCCCGCCGCCTTCGCTGACCCCTTCCGCGCCGTGCTCCCGCAGAGCAGCGGCGAAACCGCGGTCATCGCCCGACACCTCAAGCTCCACAAAACGGCGATTGGCCCGCCGCTCCTCTTCCAGATTGGCGTGATGAACGAGTTTGCCGGCCTTGAGAATCACGACTTCGTCGCAGACCTCTTCCACATCGCGCAAAAGGTGCGAGCAAAGCAATACGCTCATGCCGTGCTGTTCCTTCATTTCGCGAACCAGCTTCAACATGCGGACGCGCGCCGCGGGGTCGAGCCCGTTGGTCGGCTCATCCAGAATCACAAGCTCTGGCCCATGCAGGATGGCCTGCGCCAACTTCGCCATCTGCTTCATGCCGAGCGAGTATTGACCCAACGTTCGATAGCGCGCCTCGCCGAGCCCGACGTGGAACAAAACCTCGTGGGCCTTCTCGAGCGCCACGCGCCCCGGCAACCCGGAAAGCTCGCCCATCACGCGAAGGAAATTAACCGCGGTCTGGTTCGCAACGAACGCGTCGTTCTCGGGCATATAGCCGACGAGGGATTTCACTTGGCGGGATTGCGACTGACAGTCGAGACCCAGGATGCGAGCCGAACCCGACGAAGCTTTATGGAATCCAAGCAAAGCGCGAATCAGAGTCGATTTGCCGGCGCCGTTCGGGCCAAGGAGCCCAATCGCCTTCCCCGCCCCGGCAGCGCCAAGCCGACAGGAGATCCCTTGCAGAATTTCCCGCCGGCCGAGCTTCACTCGTAAATCCTGGAGTTCGATGGCTGGTGTCATAGACTCGCTGCTGATCGACCCTACCCGTTATCTATAAGTTCCTTGGGCGGTTGGTCGCCACCGGAGTTCCCGTTCGTCTCGCCGGCCCCATGAACCAGCATGAGATCGAGAATCAGGCTTGTCAAACGAGTACGACTGGCGGCATGGATTCGTTCCATTTCTCCGTTCACAACGAAAAGAACCGGATCGCGGCTCCCCGCAAGCCTCTGCAAAGCCTCGCTATTGACCAAAGAGGCCATGTCGGCCAGAACGCCGTTGGTATTCAGCCAGAAGAAACCGGAGCTATGCAGGTTGGCCGCTACCGGATAGCGTTCCTGGAAGCGCACCGAGTGAACCAGCGACGTACCGGATTCCCGCACCGCAATGGCACGCGTCGCCACGGCGCGGTCGGTCGAGGCGATCAGGTACCCGCGGTCGTATGTCCAGTAGATCGTGATGGGCGAGTTCGCGGCCCGCGCCAGGTTCCAAGAGCGCCCGTTCACCGTTTCCTGCGTGAGACTTATCGTAAGACCGGCTTGCTCGGCGCCCAGTTTAGAGTTGTAGGCGTCGACCAAACGGCGCGCGGCGTCATCAAGCACGCCCGGGTTGATTGCTTCAAATGCAGCCATCCAGCCCGGCGAGGGCAGCGAAGGCTGCTCGATCGAAAAAGTGAAGTCGGTGCCCAATGACGAGGCGATGTCATCGGCGATGCTCACGGAAGTCTCGGTCTCAAACTCGCGGATGTGATTCGCGAATTCGCTGCCTTCTCCTGCTATCGACAATAGTTCATCGAACGCCTGCCGCGGATTGCGCGTCGATCCCGACGCCACCGCGACGGCCTGATCGGAAACATACTCAGCCGACCCAGCCGACCCCGGCGACGCAAGCCACGACGATATCCCGACGCGAGAACCTTCGAAAGAAAGCGTCGCCTCGGTATCGTCGCGCCCGCCGCCCGAATTCTGCTCGAAGAACAGGTAGCGCATGTTCTGCAATCCCAAAAGTTGCTTCTCGGGCATGTCGCCCATGTTGGTCCGCATCGCAGTCACATCGACGCCAGCCAGCCAGCTCACACCGCGCTGGTAGCGCGCGCGAATCTCCGACGCGAAAGGCGATGAAGCGCCGCTGCCAAGCTGCAACATCATCGACGCAAGGCGCTCGGAGCTATCGGAAATCGCCACCAGGTCGCCCACAATCTGATAGGCAATCGATTCCGTTTGCTCACCCGCTATGCGCTCGATCGCGTCGCGCAAGGCGGGTTCGCGGCCTGCCTGGACACGCGCCAGCAGCAGCGAAACAGGCGGTCCGCTCCAGTTCTCCGGCTCTCGCGCGAAGATACAAACGACTTCCTCGCCTAGCAGCGGCGTGATGATCTGAACGCGGTCCAGCTTTTCGCGCAACCGCTGGCCGTCCTCCGACGACCACCATTCGTCGAGCACGGGATTCTCGCGCGCCCGCCCCTCGACCAGGTTCAGCGCCTGGCGGATCGTTCCATTCAAATTAGGGATTGCGAAATAGACGACCGCACTCGCCGGCAGGAAGTCCAACAGATAAGCCTCGGTGCGCACCGGCGTGGGAGTCTCGGCAAGCTGTTGCTCGATGTCGGTGAGCTCGGCCAACACGCTGTAGTATTTCTCGGCATCCTGGCTCCACGAAATCGCTTCTCTAACACCGACTTGGCGCAGTGCGCGCGTGCTGGCGGCATGCTGACCCGCCGTTAAAACCGTTTCGGCGCCGGGCTGTGCAACCGCGACCGCCCCTGCCACTACCGAAACCACCGAGCCCGCCGTGCCGCTCGAAACAGCAAAAATCGTGCCTTTGGCCGAAGCCACCGAATCCCGCGTCTCAACGCGCAGATATCCGCGCCGCTGCTCGGCGGCTTGCACCATCACGTCACCGCGATCCAGACGGATCGTCGTGCCGCTCCACGCGCCCCGCAAGGCCAGCTCAGTGCGTTGGTTGATCTCGACCAGCGAGCCGTCAGCCAGTTCGATCATGGCGCGAGAGCCCGCGGCGGTCCGCACAACCTCGCCCTCCGCCAACAACGAGCCGGCTCGAAGCGCGCCTCCGGGCAGCGCATAGGCCTCGCCCGACACCGTCAGAACCGTGGCGCGTGGACCAGAAGGCGCCAGCGCGGAATCGATACGGTCGCTACCAAGATAGAGCGCGCCCAACAAAACACCGGCCGCAACGGCCCAGCGCACCAACCCCGACCAGCGCGACGACACCACCTGCGGCATCGGCACCACCTTGCGTTCGCCCTTGGCTTCGGCCAGCACCCGTCTGCATTCGGGGCAGCGGCCCAAGTGGTCGTCAACGAGCAAGCGGCGGGG
>JBBDWJ010000006.1:0-9834 GCA_040902925.1 Bryobacterales bacterium
GGACAGGCGGGAGCGCCTGTCGCTACTTGGACAGGCTTGCGCCTGCCTGGGACTGGCTTGCGCCTGTCTAGGGCAAGGCCGTGAACGGGCCTGTAATCCGAGCCTGAAACGGCACGGTTCGTGACACCCAAGGGACGCCCCAAAGGAGCAAGGTGCTGATTCTAAATGCATTAAGCAAGAGAAGCCAGAAGTAAAAAACCGCTAACAAACGACGCCGCCGGAATCGGCGGAAATCAGCGCCCGCCTGCGGCGCTAAAGGCCGCCCCAGCCCACCGCCCCCCGCCACTCCAACCCCAAAAACCCTAGATTTCGCCGCTCATGCTTCGACGATAACTGTGGCGGCTTTACGCGGGGCGGTCTAGGACCCCGTGCCGGGCTGAAAGTGGTGTCCCTGGGGAGAGCGCCGGCCGCCAACTCTCCGCCGGGCTTTTGACAGCCGCCGCGGCATTTATCCAAGGCCTGTCCGCGGGGCTTGGACGCCTCTGTTCTGGCGGCGATTCGCGCGCGGGAAGCACGCATCCCGCCGCGGATGAGACGGGTGAACTGCCGGTAGTGCGCTACAGCCTGAACGAGGCATCTTAAAGACGTCGATTCAGCCACGGGTCAATTCATGGATCTAGCAACAATAGTCGGGCTAGTCGTTGCCTTGGCGCTCGTCATGGTGGCGATTTTGATGGGCGGCTCGCCGATGATGTTTGTCGACCCGAGCTCGGTCATGATCGTCGTCGGCGGGACCGTGGGCGCAACCCTGATCCGCAACCCGCTCAAACAGGTGCTCGGTACGTTTCGCGTTGTGGGCAAGGGGTTTACCACGAAAATCCCGCAGCCCGACGATTTGATTCGTCAGGTCGTCGAGCTTTCCCAGAAGGCCCGCAAGGAGGGCATCCTCGGGCTCGAGAACGCCGAGATCGAATACGCCTTTCTTGCCAAAGCGGTCGGCCTTTGCGTCGACGGCCGCAAGGAAGAAGAGATTCGCTCGATCGTGCTGAATGAGATGCGCTCGACCGCGGCGCGGCACAAACGCGGGCAGGAAATTCTGCGCGGCATGGGCTCGGCCGCGCCGGCATTCGGCATGGTCGGCACCTTGATCGGACTTGTGCAGATGCTCGCCTCGATGTCGGACCCCTCGCAGATCGGGCCCGCCATGGCGCTGGCCTTGCTGACCACGCTTTACGGCGCGTTGATCTCCAACGTCTTCTGCCTGCCCCTCGCCGACAAACTGCAAGTGCGCTCCCAGGAAGAGCTGCTCAGCATGCAGGTCTGCCTGGATGGCGTGCTGGGCATCGCCGACGGCCTCAACCCGAAATCGCTCGACGAGCAGCTTAAGTCGTTCATCGCGCCGAAGAGCCGCCAGCAGCCGGGCGAGCAGGAGAAGGCGGCATGAGCGAATTCGAAGTCCAGGACACGCCGCCGGAGGGCGCGCCCGAATGGATGGTCACCTTTGCCGACCTGATGTCGCTGCTGCTGACCTTCTTCATCCTGTTGCTGTCGTTCTCGAACATGGAAATCGTCAAGTTCCGCACCATGGCGGGGTCGGTGCGCAACGCCTTGGGTCTGAAATCCGAGTTCGATCTTGCGGACATTCCGATGGGCAACAAGCTGTTGCCCTACGAGGATCCCAAGGAAGGGGAGGGAAACTCCGGCAACACGCAGGGGCTCCGTGAAGAGCTGGAGCAGATGCTCCAGGAGGCCGGGATGCCGGAGAAGGCGTCCGTGCGCGTTACCTCGCGGGGCGTGGCCCTCTATATCGAAGGCGACATCCTGTTTGACTCGGGAAGCACCGCCATCCGGCAGGAAGCGCGGCCCATTCTCGACCGGCTCAGCGAGTTGCTGCCGCGCGTCGGCTACCGCGTTGACGTGCAGGGGCACACCGATGCGATACCGATCGCGACGACGGCGTTTCCGAGCAACTGGGAGCTTTCGGCCTCTCGCGCCGGGCGCGCCGTGCGGTACTTCGTGGAAAAGGGTGTGCCGTCGGAACGGTTTCGCGCGATCGGCTTGGCCGAAACCCGTCCGGTGGCGACCAACGATACCGCCGAGGGCCGCGCCAACAACCGCCGCGTCGAGTTCCTGTTCGTCAATCCGCCGCCGGTTCAGCGCGCGGCGGGATTTATTCCGCAGGTGAAACCAGGCGACGGCGAACCGCGGCCCGGCCTAGCGCAGCCGGATGGAGCCACGAATCAGGAAGACGCCGGCTCCACAAATTCTCAGGAATCGAGCCCCCCAGCCGGCACAACTCAATCAGTGGGTAAAGAACAATGAACAGCCAACATGTATTCAAAAAAGGGACGATTGCCCTAGCCCTCGGCTTGCTACTGGCGGCGATGGCGGGCTGTTCGTCCGATGCCGAGGCGGCCGCCGAGGAACCGGACGCGCGTCCGGGCGTGCTGCAGCTCGAAAGCTTTCTGACCAACATCAACGACCCCTCGGGCGAGCGCTACTGCAAGCTGACGATCAAGCTGGCGATCACTCCGGCGGGCGAAGTGGGCACGGTCGAGGGCGATCCGCTGCTGCTGGCGCGGATGCGCGATCAGGTGCTGACCTTGCTGTCGGGCAAGACGTTCTACGAGCTCAGCGACCCGAAGGGCAAGGAGACTTTTCGAGAGGAAGTGCGCACGCGGCTTGGCGAACTGCTGAAAGGCTCCGAGATCCAACAGGTGTTGTTCAGCGAATTCGTGGTGCAGTAGACGGGATTGGCGACGCGGGCATCGGGGGCAGGGGAGCCACCACCGGTTCCGGCAGAGGTACCCTTCGACGAACCCGCCACGGGGCAAGGCCCGCGAACGGGCCTTGCCGGTGGGACGGCGCGCAGTGCCGTCTCAGCCTCACCTTCCATCCAGCGTGCGCTGCTCTGGCCGAGAGCACATCGATCAAGGCCAAACTCCAAGGCAGGCCTTCTCCAACCAGGCCGGTAGATCACTCCTTAGAGCCACTGGCCGCTGCCGCCACGCACGGGGCAGACTGCCTGCCCACGTCTTGGGCCTTAAGTTTCAGTGCGGAGCTGCAACAAGCTATGCCGTCATAGCGAGTTCGATACATGAGATATATTTCATAATACGTAGAATAGACGTGATTAAGTAATCCGCAGATTGCGAGTCATCTCCTGTTTGGGAGTTTGGTAACGACTCCCGGCTCACGGCGGTCCAACGTCGCTGCCACGAGCGTGGGCGGCCCAAAGGAGGCGCTGGATGCGCTATATGCTTGCATGGTTCCTGGGAGTGCCGACCGGCCTCATCGTGCTTTGGTTTTTGGCCAACCAGGTTGGGTGTTGATACGCGACCCGAATACGTGGCCGGCGGGTTGACCAGCCATCTAACCAAGCCGGCCTTGACTGCTTTCGATTAATGATAATAAGTATTTGTGTTATCAAGAAATTACGGTTATGTCTTAAAGGTAATGCGCGGGTATGCCAAAAAGCACGGCCGGATATTCACGGACTCTGACGACAGCTACATAGCCGGCCTTATCACCGCCGCTCGTGTCAAGTTTCAGCTTGAGACGGTCCAGTACTTCGCGGAGCAAACCTGGTTATGGGAGGATTGATGGTATGGATTCGAGTCCAGTTGACGGCAAGGCCGCTATTAGAAACGGTGAGGAAAAACAGAGTTTTGGGTAACGGAGCGGGCCGGGCGCGACTCTAAGTGTTTCGAGGTCCAGTACTGCCCGCAAGGTGGGGGTACGCGTGGCTCATGGCTTCAGAAGGGGTCTAGTGCGCCGAATGAGCCGGCGCAAGAGAAAAAGCTGAACAGAACACGCTAAACGGCGAGCGACCGATGGGGTCGGCGGCACGCAGGCGTTTTTTCGTGCCCGTCGGCGCATCTAGGGAGAAACAAATCCACCTGCCGGAATCGGCCTTCCGCCGCGACCTCCATGGTCGGCGGCCGAGCGCGGCGACCGTGATTTCACGCACCGTTCTGCGGTTTTTTCCGGATATCTTGGTGAGAACAAACTCCGTTATCTATGTTACAATTGCGGGACTTCCCTGTTCCGCGCCCGCTTTCGGAAACCGTCGCCCGGCGACACCGTTTAGCTTCGAAGGTACCGGGTCTTTGTGTTCGCGTTTTCCTGTATGAGGTAATCGTTATGGCGAAGCGACTGCTGCTTATCTTTCTTTCTGTTTTCCTCTGCGCTGGGTCTGTCTTCGCGCAAGGGTTGGAAACGGCGGCCAATAAGAATGACTGGGAGGAGATCAACTTCGAGTTCGACTCCGCCGTCCTCAGCGACGGCTATCCCAGTCTGCTGCGGCTGGCCGAGTTGTTGAACCAGAACGCCGACTACCGCGTCTCGTTGCGCGGCCACACCGACTTCCGGGGCTCCGATCAGTACAACGTCGGGCTAGGGCGGCGCCGCGCCGAGATGGTGCAGACGTTCCTGGTGAAGTACGGCGCGCGAGACACCCAGATCGGCCTCGAAACGCTCGGCGAAGGTGTGCCCAAGGTTTCCAACGACACCGTGGAAGGGCGCTTCATGAACCGCCGCGTGGTGCTGACGGTTACCGACGGGCAGGGACGAACGATTTCCGACGGAGGCGTCGGCCAGGCGATCGAGAGCATTGAAAAGGCAACCGACTGCTGCGACGAGATCCTCAGCAAGCTCGACAAGCTCGATGAGATTTTGGACTTACTCAAGAACCTCAGGAACGAGAACGACAAGCTCAAGCAAGACGTCGCCGATCTAAAGGGTCAGCAGGGCGATCTCGGCGACCGCGTGGCCAAACTGCCCGAGCCGCCGACCGCCGAGCAGGTGACCCAGGCGGTGCGCGAGGCGCTGCCCGAGCCGGACCGCTTCCAGGTGTTGAACCTCAACGCCGGGCCTGATCTGAACAGCGGCAACGTTTCGTTTTCGGGTAAAGGACGCTACTTCCAGCCGTTCGGGCGCCGCAGCGCCGTCCAGGCGGAAGGCGAATTTTTGCACTATTTCGGCCGTAACGAGGGCCAGTTCGATATCGGTCTCGTGAACCGCTGGGGGCATTTGCAGGCCGGCGGGTTCGCGAGCTTCAAGTACGTGAAATTCGCCGAGTGGCAGCGGGCCGGCGGCCTGGGCCAGGCTTCGGTGTCGCTCGACTACGTGTTTGACCGCGGCCGCGTCGGCTTCTATGGCACCAAGGGCTTCATCGACGGAGCCGTGGTCGACGAGGCGATCCTCAGCCGCAACATCCTGTCGCAGACTTACCTAAGTGTGGTCGACCAGGTTGGAATTTCCACCACTTTCGGGGCCTGGGGCGATACCTGGTTCGAGGGCAACGCGGGGGCGCTGTTCCGCCGCGGCGGAGGCAACAAGCCGGGCGGTACGCTGCGCTACATCCACCCGCTCAACGAGAGTGTGGCTTTCACGGTCGAGGGCGGCCTGAACGAAACCTACGTTTCGAGCAACAACACCGGCCGCATCGTTTTCGGACTGCAGTTCGGCAACTGGCTGCGTCCGCAGAACTACAACACGGGTGAGACCGAGCGCCCGGTGCCGGTCGAGATCCCGCGCGTGCGCTACGAAGTGCTGTCGCGGACGATTCGCACCGGCAACGATCAGCCGGTGGCCGACGCCGGCGGCGACCAGATCGGCGTAACGGCGGGCGCGATCAGCTTGGACGGTTCGGCGTCGTTCGATCCTGACGACGACCCGATTACCTTCGCCTGGGTACAGGTCAGCGGACCGCCGGTCGACCTGACCGGAGCCAACACCGCGGTGGCGAGCTTTACCGCCGACGAAGGCAACACCTACATGTTCCGCCTGACTGTGCGGGACAACCAGAACGGTGTAGCCACCGACCGCGTGACGGTTTCGACCACCGAGACCGACATCAACATCAAGCGCTTCAACGTGACGCCGTCGCAGGTCGAGCCGGGCGCCTCGGTCACGATTAGCTGGGAGGTCGAGGGAGCCGACACGGTCGAGATTACCGAGCTCGGCCCGGTCAACCCGAGCGGGACCAGCCAGGTGGCGGTCACCCAGACGACTACCTTTACGCTGACCGCGCGTAACGCCAGCCGCGAGGTGAGCGAGAACCTGACGGTTACGGTACAGGGGTCGGCGCCGCGCATTCTGCGCTTCAACGCCAGCCCGCTGACCATCAACGAAGGTCAGAGCTCGGTGATCTCATGGGAGACCGCCGGCGCCGACCAGGTGACGATCGACCAGATCGGCAGCGTGGGCACGAGCGGCTCGGCGACGGTTTCGCCGGCGGCCACCACGGCCTACACGATCACGGCAACGAACGCCTTCGGTTCGGTGTCGAGCACGCTCTCGATCGATGTCGTGGCGCCGGGTATGCCTCGCATCCTCAACTTCGTGGCCTCGCCGCAGGAGGTCCTGCCCGGCGAGCAAAGCGTGCTGACCTGGGAGGTCGAAAATGCCACCTCGGTGTCGATCACCGATCTCGGCACGGTCGATCTGGCGGGCACCAGCACGGTAACGCCCGAAGAGACCCGATCCTACATCCTGACGGCGAGCAACGGCCAGGGCGAGGTGACGGCGACGGTCACGGTGACCGTGCTGACGGGCGTGCGCATCGTCAATTTCACCGCCGATAAGACGGTGGTGAAGAACCCCGGCGACCCGGCGACCCTGACCTGGTCGACCGAGAACGCCATCCGGGTGGTGATTACGGGAGTGGGCGACGTCGAGCCGAACGGTTCGATCGTGGTCAACCCGGTTTCGCCAACCACCTACACACTGCTCGCCTACGGCCGCCGCGGAGAGATCTCGGCGGTGCTGGCGATCGGAGTCGAAAACGAAAACACCTCGCCGGTGGCGATAGCCGAAGCGCCGGTGGCGATCCTGGTGCCGGCGGGAACACTCGTCGGCCTGGGGACGCTCGACGGCTCCAAATCCTACGATCCCGACGGCGACCCGATCACCTACGAATGGAGGGCGATCGGCGCCCGCACGGCAGCAGTGAAAAACCCGACCGCGGTTCGGCCGACCGTGGAGTTCAGCGGCGGCTACGGGGAGTACATCTTCGAGCTAATGGTCACCGATGATAAGGGGGCCATGGACCGCGACGTGGTCACCGTGCATTGGGTCGACCCGTAGACTGAGCGGCGGGTTCGGCCCGCGGCCAAATCTGAGATAGCAAACCGGGAGCCCGGGGGCGGATGGCCGCCCCTGGGCTTTCGTGTTTCTGGCGTCAAGTGCTTCGGTTCAACCGACAATACGGGTTCCGTCCCCCTCGTCCTCCGCAAAAGCCAGGCGCCTCAAAGAAGAATCGCCTTCGAGCACGATCTTCCCGATCTCACCCTCGAAGGTTGGTCGGTGACGGTTGTGGAAGTTAACTATGGCTCTGGGGAAGGGTCACCGGCATCCGGGCATCACGGTTGCGTGCGTGCTGGAGGGCGAGATCCGCTCCCGGGTCGCCGATGGACCGGAAAGACGTACAAGGCGCGCGAGCTGTTTTTGGAAACCCCGCAACAGCTTCACGGGCTCTTGCGCAGCGCCAGATCAACGCAACCGGCGAACCTGCTGGCTGTGTTGCTTGTGAAGAAGGCGTGCCGCTGACCACGCCTGCCTAGCCACAACGGGCGCAGCGTCGACTACGCGCAAGGCCCGGCAGCGGCAGGACAGGTCGCTCTCTACGCAAGACGGAATCACTGGTAGCCGAGCTTTTTCATGAGCCCGACAAAGTCGGGGTCGCGCGCGTATTTCTGGAATGACGAATCCGATCTTGGATCGGGCATCTGCTCGCCTTGCAGGGTGTTGGCCTTGCGCTGAAATGCAAGATCGAGGTTCGACAACACCTTCGCTTTGTCGTCTTGCTCCGCATAGGCGCAAGCGAGGTTGTAATAGTTCAATGGATAGTCAGGATCTTGGCGGATGGCTTCGTCCAACAACGCAAAGGCCTTTTTGATCTGGCCACCGATGCCGTACGACATGGCGAGCTGGTCCACCAAGATGCGGTGTTCCTGTTCGGAAACCTTCGCCCCGCCCGCCTCAAGCTCAAGCGCCTTTTCATAGGGCCCAATGGCTTCGGCGAACTTTTCCTGCCGGAAAAGCGCATGGCCCAGGTAGGCGTGAACCTGTACGTTCTGGGGGACCACCTTCGTGAGCTCACGCAGGTGGATCTCGGCGGCGGCATATCTGCCGGCGGTGAATTCCTGACGGGCCTTGTCCAGAACCTCGCCGGCCGTTTCTTGACCAAGGCTCACGACGGCCCCCGGCAGACACGCCGCTAGGCAAACCAACCATAGACGTTTCAAGTTTTACCCCTCCCATCCATTGCCCTTTGCAACTCAACTCCATCCGGGACCGCGCTGCACGATTCGAGTTTCGACTCCGGCATCGAGCCGGGCACGGTGCGCGCATCGTCTGGTCGAAGTCGGCGTGGCCGTCTCCAGATCGGTCCTATATGCAACGAAGGGCATTTCATCGTCTTGTAGCGAGTGCAGCCAACCCATGATACCGACCTTGCCGGAGATTCGCGAAGGTTCAAGGCCAGCGCATAGTCGGCTCGCATCCGGAAGCTCATCGAGGATGCGGGATCAACTCAGTCGTCGATTGCCTCAACGCCAAGTTGCTTAGAGAGGAGTTCGAGGACAAGGAGTTCGAGCAAGGAGTTCGAGGGACAGGCACCTTAACTCCCCGCCCTCGGGGGAATAAAACGGCCAGATCGGCACCGATCTCTCTGTTCCACCCCTCGCCGCACTTCAAGAAAGTCGACGACGAAGACAATGTTTGGGAGGAGCACAGGGGGACAGTCACCGGGTTTAATTGTCAAATTTCGTGCGCGTCGAGCAGTAAGTTGGGGGAAAACTTGGATCAGAAGCAAGAAACACTCAAGGTGTTGCACGAGGCCGCAAAAGAGCGGCTGAGGGCTACTGACGTGGAACTAGACGCGTTCCGAACCTTTTTCGATCAACTACGCCGTATCAAACTTCGCATCTTAGATCAAATCGAGAATGGGGACCCGATTTCGCCTGAAGATGTTCTTCTCGTTCTCTGTGCGGAACCGGTTCTCGTCAAGGAATTAAGGGATGCTAGTGAGAAATGGCAGGAAGCCTCTACCGAGGTCAACCGTCTGTTAGATGAGCGAATCAGAGCCGCTCACTAAGTCGTTGACCTGAGGGGGACGGACCTGAGGTAATCGTTGGCCCTACGTGGCGATAAATCGCAACGCGGCAAACTGGAGGTTTACGCCACCGGTGCCGCGTCTCGGTCTCTGTGCCTTTCTGGGATTGGGCCTGGGATTGGCCCGAGGACTCATGCCAGCTTGTCCCACTCGTCCGGATCGATATGGGCTTGGCTGAGAATACTGCGCAGAGTACCAACCGGGACTTCCGGCTTTCTCGGAACGATTGCGGTATCCACGACGTCGAGCTGCCGGCGGACGAACTTGACGTGACTGCCCCGCTGGCTGGCCTCCGAGAAACCGGCCGCTTCCAGCCGCCGCTTGACCTCGCGGAAGGGCAGTGGCTTAAGCCGCCCCAACCTCCACCTCGATCGTGCGAACCCTGGGTGGTCGCGTCGCGTGAGGCGGCTCGAAATGAAGCTCCAACGCCTCGCGCAGGTTTTCGAGCGCCTCTTGTTCGGTCGCGCCTTGGCTGGCTATATCCAGCTCGAGACACTGCGAGACGTACCAGGCACCCTCCCGCCAAACGGTGGCGGCGAACGTTCGCTTCATACGCCTATTTTGCCATATTGCTATGCGACAGGGATGAAGCGCGTCTGAAAGGCTGTCTAGCTTGGCGAATTGGGCTTTGACCTGATCTGGCGCTGATCTGGCCCCGAAGTCCGCAGAGGAGAAGTCCCGCGGTCGGCCCCTGGGCTTGTGCGGGGGCTAGGCTAAGGTAGGGCAATAACATACTTGCCTATTCCGCGATTTTGGTGTACTATAGAGTCATGAAA
>JBBDWJ010000007.1:0-9752 GCA_040902925.1 Bryobacterales bacterium
GGTTTTGCGATTCAGATAAACCGGCACCTGGTCCAACATGGTTGACAACTCTTCCGCGACGTGATGAACGGAAACAGGGATCGGCATACCAAGCCCCCAAGACTTCGATTCTACCTCTGGGCGTCCAGCAAGGTCTCGCCGAAACCGCGGCCTGAGCAGTCCAATAAACGCGATTCCGATCTGAGGGGGAGAGTCGTCTACCCTTCCACGATGCGCCCGTCGCGCATCTTCACAATTCTATGCGCGCAATACGAGGCCGCTTCCGGGTTGTGGGTGATCATCAGGATCGTCTGGCCGGTTTCCTGATTGAGGTGTTTGAGGGTTTCGAGAACAGCCAGCGAGTTCTCCGTGTCGAGATTACCGGTCGGTTCGTCAGCCAGCAGAATGGCCGGGTTGTTGACAATAGCGCGGGCGATCGCCACGCGCTGCTGCTCGCCGCCCGAGAGGGCGTACGGCTTGTGGTGCAAGCGATGCTCGATACCGAGAATGCGAATCAAGCCCTCGAATTCCTTGTCGTTCGAGTTCTTGTTCCCGGCGATATGCCTCGCGATCTGAATGTTCTCTTCGGCGGTGAGCGTTGGCAGCAGATTGAACTTCTGGAAAACGAAGCCGACGGTGGTGCGGCGCAGCGCCGTGCGGTCGGCGTCGCTCATGCGGCTCAAATTTTGTCCTGCGATGAAAACCTCGCCGCCGCTGGGCGGCGTCAGCCCGCCGATGATATGGAACATCGTCGACTTTCCCGAGCCTGACGGCCCGAGGATCGCCACGAACTCGCCCTTGCGGGCGGTCAGGTCGACGCCACGCAGAGCGTGTACGTCCACGCCACCCATGTGATAGGTCTTGGTAAGACCTTTCACGTCGATAATCGGTTGTTCGTCGGCAGTCACTGGATTGTTACTCGTAGGAAAGCGCCTCGATCGGGTCCTGGCGGGCCGCCCGTGTTGCCGGATAGAAGGCGCCGATTACGGAACCGATCACCGCGATCACGGCGCCCCACAGCATCCAGGCCGGGAACAAGACAATCGTGACGAGCGGAAACCGGGCTTCCACCATCGTTTCGCCGGCAAAGCTCAACGCGAATCCCAGCAGAATTCCTCCGGCGCAAATTACCAGGGTTTCCCGAATGACGATCCCCATGATGTAGCCGGCGGAAGCCCCTATCGACTTAAGGATGCCGATTTCGCGCGTCCGCTCCAGCACCGCAGTGTACATCGACAATAGCACCACGATGAAGCCGATGATCACGGCGATACCGATAATGACGTTCACGAACTGTGAGGACATCGCGCGGACGTCCGTTGTTACATGCGCCAGGAAGTCTTCCATCGCAAACACGGGATAGGAAGGAAGCATGGCGCGGATCTTCTCCACGACTTCGCTCGTCTTCGACGAATCGTGCAGCTTCAGGAAGATCTGGCTAAGATCGCCTTGCCAACCCATCAGTTCTTGCATCGTTGCCAGGGGGATGAAGATACGGGACATCTTCCCCGACTCCACGACGCCGGCAACCTGGAAATCGTGGTTGAGCAGGCGTAGTGTATCGCCGGCCTTCACTTTCTGGTGGCGCGCATAGACCTCATCCACAACGGCCTCGAAAGGCCCTTGCGGCGGCCCGCCTTCGAGGTAGCGGATCCCGCCGCTCATCGACTGGATCTTTTCCCAATCGACGCCGCTGATCGATTGCAGCCCTTCGCCCATGTTCACGGTCATGCCGGTGGCGAGGCGCACCTCCGGGAAAGTCTGTAGCAGCTTATCGACGAGCTGTTCGGGGATATCGGCGGTGCTCAGGCTCATCGCCGCGCTGCTGGTGGAGGGACGAATCAAAATGTCGGCGCCGATGCCCTTGGTGCGGCGCACGCTCTCCTGCAGAAGGCCCTCCGAAAGGCCAACGATCAGAAGAATCATGGCCACTTCCACCGCCACGGCGAGCACGCTCAAGAACGTGCGTATCGGCCGGTGGGCCAGGTTTCTGGCCACCATGCGGGCGATCATTGGCCCCTCGTTTCCGGGTTCGCTTGCGCGGAGTTGGCGTGCTCGCCCGCGGCCTCGCCGATGCGCTCGACGGTCACGCCTTCCGGTGTTTCTAGGACGAAGCTACGGTCGGAAACGGTTTCGTTCAGGCCAGGGTTCAGAAAGCGGACTTGCAAAGAATAGCCGTCGGCCGGCCGGATGACCGTCACGATTTCGGCATAGGGAATGGAATTCTGCTCACCCCATTGTTCGTAGCGGGCCAGCGTGGCGGTATCGCCGTGATCGTCGAGAATCTGCATGTGGCTCAACTCGAGTGTCTGGCGGCTAAACCAGAACTTGCGGGTCAGCTTTGCCTTCCCGTCCCCAGTCGGCCGCACCAAAACCACGACCTGATAAGGAGTTAGGCCTTCGATGGCGTTTTCGATCGCCGCCAGTTCGTCCGGGCGCGGTGGTTCGATCAGCACCGCCTCCAGGATGTGCTGCGGGCGAACATTCTCGGTCCGGTTTTCTGACCGCTGGGCGCGAGTGGCGTCTCCGACAAGAAACCGTTTCCGTGACGGCACATACATTTGAAACATCTCGCCGTTGGAGGCCATCTGGAAGGCCATCGTACGGACCACCGGGACCTGCGCAATCGTGTGGATCTCGGAGGGGCGCCGCGCGATGAGAAAGCCTGGAAAAGGGCGCAGCTCGCGAACCCGCGAGCGGTCCTCGTTCTCCGCCGAGAGCTGCAGCTCCACGGTGGCTTTCATGGTCTTGACCAGGTTCAGCCGCTCAAGTTTCGCCAATAGTTCTTCGAGGGTCGCCGTCTGGGTGATCAGCGGCATCTGGATGGGCCGGCTGGACTTAACAAGGCAGGAACTATTGAACCCGGCGCACACCAGGAGCACAGCTACTAAGAGGGAGCGGGGGAAGGAAAAAGGCACGCGGCTACCGTGAAATCAAATCTAAGTATATCAATCCGGTGCGGGCGTTTCCGGTTTCGCCGGCGGCTCCGCTCCGGGCTGGATTCGGTCGTTTGCGGCGCCTGCCGCGCGCCGTGCTTCCAGCCAGGTGGGAAACAGCGAAGGCGCCTCTAGCCAAATAAGAAACCACTCGATCAACTCCTGTTTCTGCTGTCTTTTTTGCGGCGTCAGGCCCGTGCGGCGCAGCACCAGCTTCAGCCGGTCTTTGCCTTTCCGCACTGCGCGGCGGCAGTCCTCGGCCCGCGGTTTGTCACCCGCCAAACGCGCCGCCTCGTACTCATTGGCCATATCGGTCAGAGACGCCGCCGCGGCTTCCTGATCGTGAAAATGTACCCGCCCCCGCAAATCGACGGGCAGGCCGCCGATCGCGCGGTCGATTTCCACCTGAGTCTCGGAAAGCACGTCGAGGACGTAGGTCCGCGACACGGGTTTTTCTCGTTGCAGAGCCCGCTGGGCCTCGCGGCAGATCGCAGCCAGCACGCGGCGGTCCACGACCCCCGTCTTATTCTCTTCTAAATATTTGATAATGAATGACTTAATGGAAACATTTCGAGTGTCGCGAACAGCCATGGCTAGCGGCTCCGGCGATAGGCTCCCACGGCTCGATTGTGCGCTTCGAGCGATTCGGAAAAGACGTGCCCGCCCCCGCCGTTGGCCTGAGCGACAAAAAACAGGTAGCTCGACGGGGCTGGTTCGAACGCCGCCTCCAGGGAAGCGCGGCCCGGGTTGGCGATGGGCCCCGGAGGCAGCCCGGCATGAACGTAGGTGTTGTATTTGTGAGGAATCGCCAAATCGTCTCTCGTAAGCTGGCCCCTGTAGCGGTCTTCCATCATGAGTCCGTAGATCACGGTCGGATCGCACTGCAGCAGCATGCGCCGGTCCAGCCGGTTGTGGAATACGGACGAAACCAGCTTGCGCTCGCCGCCGACTCCGGTTTCTTTCTCGATTAGCGAAGCGAGCGTTACCAACTCGTACGATTTGAGCTTGTGCGTTTGTCCCGCGGAAAGCTGCTCGAATACCGAGCGAAAGCGGGCCACCATCATATCCACCAGCCGCGCCGCCGAAAACGGGCGCGTCATCTGATAGGTCTCCGGAAACAGAAAGCCTTCGAGATTGCCGGCCTCGGGAAACAAGTCGCGAATGCGATCGGTCTTTTCGCACTCGGCCAGAAATTCCTCGCGCGAGGCGAAGCCGCCGCTTGCGATTAACGAAGCGATCTGAAATCGCGTCAGTCCCTCGGGAATCGTCACGGGATGTTGCAGCACTCTGCCGGAAGCGATGTGATCATACACTTCCCACACCGGCATCGCATGGTCGAAGCGGTACTCGCCCGCCATCAGCTTCGTCTGGAAGCGCATGGCACGCGTTGCAAGAAACAGCCAACGAGACTGAATGACGCCCCGCGACTCCAGCTCCACTCCGATTTGCTCGCTTGACGTGCGCGGCTCAATCATCACCACCACCGGCTCTTCGTAGTTCTGGTAGGGCGTCGTGACGGAATAGGCGAGCGCTGCGATGCCGATCATGAGAACGGCCCCCACCGCGATGATCGCCCTGATGATGAATCTTTTCATCCTGCGGGTTGATGTTCAGAGACGCCCGGCCGTTTCGCCAGCCGAATAGTCCAGATAGTTTTGCAGAATCAGCACGGCCGAAAGGCGGTCGACGGCTGCGTTTTTTTTCTTGCGGCTCATCCCGGTCTGGTTGAGGATGCGCCCGGCTTCAACACTGGTTAGCCGCTCGTCCCACAAACGCACCTCGACTTGAGCGTGCGCCGCCAGAGTGCGCGCGAATTGCCCCGCGAAGTTTGCCTGCCGGCCCTCGGTCCCGCTCATGTGCAGGGGCTGGCCCACCACGACGAGCGCCACGCTTTTGTCGTGGATCAGCCGCCGGAGGGCTTCGAGGTCCTCGGCTTTGTTCGTGCGCTGCAGCGTGGGCAGGCCCTGAGCCGTAATCCCCAGCTCATCGCTGACCGCCAGCCCGATCCGGCGTTTGCCGAGATCGAGCGCCAGCACCCTGCCCGGATTATCCATATCTCTTTCATTATACGAGGCTTGCGGTAGCGCGAAAGACCGCTGCGGCTGTCATTCTTATGGGCTTTAGGCTCGTCATGCAGTGTCACCGCCGCGGGTTTTGAAGGACGCGCGGATCGCCCTCGGCGGCCTGCCGCCCTGGTTCGCCAGGGTCCGCTTTCACGTTGGTTTTCTAACGTTATAGATATAATGGAAGCGAATGCGCCTTCAGAAAGTTGTTCCCATCAAGCAACATTTTCCCGACCTGCGGCTCGCCAACGTGGCCGGCGCCGTGCGGCAATCACTGGAAGAAGCCAAATGGACCAAGGCGGTCTCGCCGGGCAGCCGCATCGCTGTCGGAGCCGGTAGCCGTGGTATTTCCAACATCGACGTCATCGTGCGAGCGGTGGTCGATTTCTGGAAGTCGCGCGGCGTGCATCCCTTTGTCATTCCCGTCATGGGGAGCCATGGCGCCGCAACGGCTGAGGGACAAGCCGACGTGTTGGCGCATTACGGTATCACCGAGCAGACCATGGGCGCGCCAGTCATCAGCTCGCTCGATGTCGTGGACGTTGGAACTACGCCCGAAGGTATCGAAGTCGTCATGGATCGCCAGGCCTTCGAAAGCGATGGCGTCATGGTTTGCGGCCGCGTCAAGTGGCACACCGACTTCGGCGGCAAGCTCGAAAGCGGCATCCACAAAATGATGGCGATCGGACTCGGCAAATGGGCCGGGGCGCGCCGCTATCATAGCTGGGCGCTCCGCATCGGCATGGAGCAGGTCATCCGCGGCGTCGGCGGCGTCATCCTCGGTACTGGAAAAATGCTGGGCGGTCTCGCCATTCTCGAGGACGCCTACCACAACACCGCTGAATTGCACGCGCTGGGCGCCAACGGCATGGCGAAACAGGAAGAGGAGCTGCTCGAACGCGCGAAGTCCTGGAAGCCCAACGTTCCGGTAGCCGAAACCGACCTGCTGATCATCGACGAGATGGGCAAGAACATCAGCGGCGCGGGCATGGATACCAAGGTGATCAACCGCAGCGTCGATGGCCCCAACCTTTGGCCCGGCGTGCCGCTCATCCGCCGCATCTTTGTCCGCGACCTGAGCTCTCTGAGTTACGGCAATGCCGTGGGGATGGGTTTCGCCGACATCATCAGCGACCGGTTGTTTGAAAAAATCGACTTCAACCCGACCTGGATCAACGGCCTGACCGCCTCGACGACGCAGCCGGCCTTCACTCCGATGCACTTTGCCAACGACCGCACCTGCATCGATAAGGTTATCGCGACCTGCGGCAAACTCGATGTCAGCGAATGCTCGATCGTTTGGATTCGCAATACCCTCGAGCTGGGTGAGTTGATGGTCAGCGAGAACCTTCTCGAGGAGTTAGCTCGCAACCCAGATATCGAGATCGCCGGAGCGCCCCAGGAACTGCCCTTCGATAGCGACGGAAACCTGGTCAGTATGTTCGCGGCCGAAGCCGTCGCCCACTAATCCGTATTCATGCCGATAATCCACGCGGTGATCCTGGCCCTGGTGCAGGCGGCCACGGAATTCCTGCCCGTCAGCAGCACCGCCCACCTGATTCTCGTTCCGTGGCTGCTGGGCTGGAAGGATCACGGCCTGCTGTTCGACATCGCGCTGCACCTCGGCACGCTGGCGGCGGTGCTAGTCTACTTCGCCAAGACCTGGATTCGCCTGCTTTTCTTGTCGTTTGGACGCACAGTGCTGCCGCCCGGGCCGGGCGACCCCGACCGGGACCTCTTCGCCAACCCCAAACTGTTCTGGTACCTGGTCGCGGCCACTTTTCCGGCCGGAATCGTCGGCATGCTGCTCAAAGACTACGTCGAGACTGTCTTACGCAGTCCGCTGATCATTGGTTTCATGCTCATCGCAATCGGCCTGGTGCTGGCTTGGGCCGAGCGGGTGGGAACGTTTCGCCGCAACCTGGGGGACGTTACCCTGCGCGACGCCTTGCTGATCGGATTCGCCCAGGCCGTGGCTCTGATCCCAGGCACCTCGCGCTCGGGAATCACCATTTCCGCGGCGCTGTTTCTCGGGGTCGAGCGGGCGTCGGCGGCGCGCTTTTCGTTCCTGCTCTCGTCGCCCATCATCCTGGGCGCAACAGCCAAAACAGCGCTCGATGTCTGGAAGCAGGGCGGCATCCCCCCGGAGATGCACGCCGCGTTCGGAGTGGGCATCTCCGTCAGCGCCATTGCGGGTTACGCGGTGATCGCGCTCTTCATCCGATACCTTCAGGTACGCAGTTTGCGTATCTTCATTTACTACCGCATTATTTTTGGCATAATAGTATTGGCTCTGGCTTCTTTCTTCCGCTTCCCCGCCGTGGCGCCCTAGGCTGGCCACGTACGAATCTTTCCTTGCCTTCAATCAGCGGCACGCTGCTACGAGGTCAAAGCAGCAATGCGTATTCTCCAGCCGACGGAAAACCACCGCATCAACGAGCCGGTGGGTTTTCTGCTGATGATTCTGGCTCTGTCGATGAGTCTGAGTCTGGTCTCGTATCACCCGCTCGATCCGTCCTGGAGTGTGGCGGGAGGCAGCAAGACTCCTGAAAACCTGCTCGGGTTTCCGGGCGCTTGGATCAGCGATCTTACGCTGCAGTGGCTGGGACTGCCAGCCTTCCTGATCCCGATCTTCTTGACCGTGCTCGGCTGGCGCTGGCTCCGCTCGATGGAGTTTCCCGCTCCGCTGCAGCGGGCGTGCGGGACGGTCCTGCTGATCCTGGTTGCCTGCGCCGGGTTGGCCCTGGGACCGATTCCCAGGCTGTGGTTCGAAACCATCGAGCCCGGCGGCGTCATCGGCACGGTGATCTCGGGCGTGTTGGTGACGTTTCTCAACGAGATCGGCGCCATTCTGTCGCTGCTGGCCGCCGCCATTCTCTCGGCCTATTTGATCTCGTCATTCAGTCTCGAAAACACGCACGGCACGATGCAGGCGTTGCGCGCGCCGTTCATTTCCTGGCGGGAGCGCTTCGCCGCGTGGCGTGAGCGCCAAACCGAACGGGCCCGGGAAGCCAAAGTCCGCATCACCGAGCGCCTGACCGAGGAGCCCGAACAGGAAGACAGCGAATCCGCCACGGTGGAGACGGCGAGGGACGAAGGCCATGCTCTCGAGGACACGCCGATCGTGCCCTACGAAGCGCCGCCCAACCCGGCGTCGCGATCCACTCCGCAACCGCGGCGGCTGCCCTTCGACGACGATGAGGAGGCCGAAGCTAATCTGGGAACCGCGGTAGGCGTTCACCCGATCGAGAACCGCCCTCAGGTGCGGCGCTTTCGCATTCCGTCGACCGAGCTGCTGTTGGCGCCGCCCGAGCGCAGCACCTATGATGCGGCTGAGTTGCGCCAACTCGGCGGGCAGATCTGCACCAAGTTCGCCGAATTCGGCGTCAAAGGCTCGATCGTGCAGATCAATCCCGGCCCGGTCGTTACCACTTACGAATTCAAGCCGGACCCGGGGATCAAATACAGCAGGATTCTGCAGCTTTCCGAAGATCTTTGCCTGGCGCTCGAATGCGAATCGATCCTGGTCGAGCGCATCCCCGGCAAATCGACGGTCGGCATCGAGGTTCCCAACCGCAGACGCGAGATCATCAGTCTGCGCGAGTGTCTCGAGGTTGCCGATTTCAGCGAGAACGCCTCCTTGCTCACCATGGCGCTCGGCAAGGACATCAGCGGCCGGATTCGCGTGGCTGACTTGACGACGATGCCGCACCTGCTGGTGGCCGGCTCCACCGGCTCCGGGAAAAGCGTCCTCATCAACACCATCGTGATGTCGATCTTGATGAAAGCAACGCCCGAGCAAGTGCGCTTCATCATGATCGACCCCAAGATGGTCGAGCTGGGCCTCTACGTCGATATTCCGCACCTGCTGACGCCGGTCATCGCCGACATGAAAAAGGCGTCCAATGCGCTCAAGAACGCCACCCGCGAAATGGAGCGCCGCCTCAAGCTGCTGGCCGAATACGGCGTCCGCAATATCGACCAATTCAACGCCAAGATGCGCCGCCTTCGCGAATCGGCCGACGACGAAACGGCGGCAACGCTCAACACGCTGCCCTACATCGTGATCATCATCGACGAGCTGGCCGATCTCATGATCCTGGAAGGCCGAGCCATCGAGGAAGCCATCACGAGACTGGCGCAGATGGCGCGCGCCGTCGGCATCCACCTGATCCTTGCCACGCAAAGGCCCAGCGTTGACGTCATCACCGGCCTGATCAAGGCCAACATTCCGGCCCGCATCTCGTTTCGGCTGGCCACGCGAGTGGACTCGCGAACGATTCTCGACTCGATGGGCGCCGAGGCCCTGCTCGGGCGCGGCGACATGTTGTTCCTGCCGCCCGGCACGGCGCGCATGGTGCGGCTGCACGGCCCGATGGTCACCGAGGATGAAGTCGGCTCGGTGGTCGAAGACTGGAAGCGGCAGGGCACGCCCGACTACGAGACGGCATTTCTCGCGCCGCCGGCCGTGGAAGATGAGGAAGGCGACCAGGCCAACGAGGAAGGTTTCGAAGATCCCGCCTACGAAGAAGCGCTGCGCATCGTGCTCGACATGGGCAAGGCGTCCACTTCGACGCTGCAGCGCCGCCTACGGCTAGGCTACGGCCGCGCCGCGCGCATTCTCGACGCCATGGAACGGGACGGCATTATCGGACCGCCCGACGGCAGCCGGCCCCGCGAAGTGCTCAAGCGGCCCGACTGGCTGGCGGAAGTCCAACACCGCTAACCAGAGTGCAAAAGCCAGTGGGGACCGGTGCTCCCGCCGGTCCCGGGG
>JBBDWJ010000008.1:0-9734 GCA_040902925.1 Bryobacterales bacterium
CATGCTCAAGCCGCATCTCTGGGGACGCGGATTCACCGGCGACATGCAGTTCGGCTCCGATGAAGACTTTCAAGTCTGGTGGCAGAGCTATCGGGGCTGGCTGTTGCACTTTGCGCGTCTGGCCGAACTCTACGACGTCGAACTGCTGGCCCTCGGAAACGAGCTGGGCGGCTTGACGGCACACGAACAAGCCTGGCGAGAACTGATTCGCGACGTTCGCCGCATCTTCGGTGGCGCTCTTACCTACGCCTCGCATTGGGATGGCGAGTTCGAGCGGGTCGCGTTCTGGGATCAGCTCGACTACATCGGCGTCAACGCCTATTTCCCACTCGCCGGGGCCGGGGAAACGCCGGCTGCCAATTCGCCAAGCATCGCGCGGACTGAATCCCGGCTGGCGGAAGTCGCCGGCCGTTTCGGCAAGCCGGTGTTGTTCACCGAAGTAGGCTATTCGTCGATTGAAAGCGCGGCGGTGGAACCGTGGGCCGAGCACGCGGGAGCCCTCGATCTGCAGCTCCAAGCGAGATGCTATGAAGTCATCTTCGAAAGCTTCGCGCATCAACCGTGGTTCGCCGGAAGCTACTGGTGGAAGTGGCCAAGCCACGGCCGCGGAGGCCCCTACGATCTATCGCACAGGCCAAACGGCAAGCCGGCGATGGAAGTACTGCGGCGATGGTTTCAGCGGGACGGCGCTGTTTCGGGGAAAACGCCGGAAAGTCCCTCAGTAACGACAAACCCAAAGTAAGACAACTCTGAGGCAAGTCCAAGTCGCCTGCGGCGATTGTCGGGGTCTCAAACAACGCCGGGCTTCGTAATCCAATGCCTGGCGAAGCCTCTAGCGCGCGGGCATGCCCATCTGGGGCATTTCGATCTTCTTAAATCCAGGCGGCACCTCGAACAACGCGTCGTCAATGTCCTGCCGCGTCACCTCGGTGATCTGAAACTTCTGGTCCGGCGCGCCGTTGCGGAACGACAGCCGCTCGATGGGAACTCCCTGGAAGCCCTGTTGATTCTGTTGGTCGTCAAACCCAATCTTGAAAAGGTCCTCCGAGCCTTGGGGTACAAGGCTCTTGAACATGTCGGCCATCGCCTGGAAGACGCGCAGGTCGCCAGGCTCGACGCCGAACTGCGCGAAATCAACGGCGCAAACTTCCCAAACTTTCTGGCCGTCGCGAGTGCCTTCGTATTTGTCGCAGGTCCATTGCCGCACGGTCTGCCCGGACGCAACCTTTGTGTAGACCACGGGCGAGGCCGCCGGGCCGGCCCCGGGCATGGCCGCGCCCATCTTCTGCTTCATCATCTGCTCAACCATCTGGCGCTGCTGCGGCGGCAGGTTCTTGAGCTTCTCTTCCATCATCTGGCGCATTTGCGACATCGAGTCGCCCATGCGCTCGATATCCTGTTGCGTCATCTCGCGGTAGGTTTTGGCGCTGTAGTCGAGCACGCGCATGACCTTGGCGTCCCCCAGGAACAGGACGCCCTGCTTCTTGGCGTCCTGCTGCGTCTCGATAAAGAGACGGTCGCCCTCGACATGGATCTTCGTCGCCGACGTTGCCCCGCCTTGCACGGGGCCGTGGTTTTCGAGAATGACCAGCCCTTGAGCCGACAACGCCGAGACGGCCAATAGCACGCAACCGGGTAGGGAAAGGGAAGAAAACCTCATCATCGCTGGGATCATCAATGAGCTCCTTTGGATTTTCAGCAACGCTCGCTGTTTTGGGCGCGGCTGTAAGCGGCGGGTTCCCTTTCATCTTGGCACAACGACGGCAACAGCCTGAATGAGCGAAAAGCCGTAGGTTTGACGCCGGGAGTTGCCTGGGCGGGAGACCCTTGCGCGCTGCGGCGACGAACCCGCCATCGGTAGCGGCCGCTCGTTTGGTTCGTGAAGGCGGGCGTACGGCGCGGGTATTGCCTTACCCAAGGCCGCTGAGCCGTCAAACCGGATAAGATCGAAAGACCGTGAAGGCTTTGGCCTGGAAACCGTCGGCTGGTGCGGTCGAGATCCTCGACATCCCGCGGCCGCGAATCGAAAACGAAGGTCAGGTGCTGGTGCGCCTGATCGAGGGAGGCCTGTGCGGCACGGATCGCGAAATCGTGCGCAACCGCCGCGGCAAGCTCCCCGAAGGCGCCGAGTACATGATCATGGGCCACGAAACGCTGGGCGAAGTCGTCGAGGCCGGCAAAGATGCTCACGCTCTGCGGCCCGGCGACCACGTTGCAATTGCGCCGCGACGCCCTTGCTTGCGATGCGCGCAATGCTGGCGCGGACGTCCCGACCTGTGCGAGACGGGGCTCTACCGCGAGCGTGGGATCATCGGCCTGCACGGCATGTTCGCCGAATATGTGGTCGAGAGCGCCGAGTTTGTCTTTGCGCTGCCGCCCGAGCTGCACAAGATCGGCGTGCTGATGGAGCCGGCCTCGGTGATCGCGAAAACGCTAACGCGTCTGGCGCTGGCGCGGCGCACTTTGTTCGGCGCCGAGCGCAGCCGCCGTACGCTCATCCTGGGAGCGGGGCCGATCGGCATTCTGGCGGCGCTGTTCGCCACTCTCGAAGACAGCGAAGTGCATTCGGTTTCGCTCGAGAGCGGCGATAGCCTTCCCGCAAAGCTGTTGCGCTCCGCCGGGGTCTCCTACTCGCAGCCCGCCAGCCTGGACGTTCGCGGGTTCGATTGCCTGATCGATTGCACGGGGCATCCGACGGCTTGCTTCGAGCACCTCGACCTGCTCACGCACAATGCGGTTGTCGCTTTGCTTGGAGCCGTCCCGCACGGTACGCGCCAGGAAGTCGACGTGGGTTCGTTCCTTACGAACACCATCGTCAAGAACCTGGTTTTCTTGGGCGTGGTCAACGCCGACGAAGGGTCCTGGCGGCGTGCCTCAACCCATCTGGCGGCGGTGGAGGAGCGGCATCGCGGGTTGCTAGCGTCGCTGGTGACGCACCGTTTCGGCTGGCAACAGGCTCCGCGTGCGTTTTTTGAACGCCAGACGAATGAGATCAAAGCGGTGATTGATTTTGGCCGCTAGGGCCGCAAAAGGCAAAGAAGTAGACGCAAGAGGCAAGGCAAAAGGCAAGTTGCAAAAGGCAAAGCCGGAAGACTAAGACTCGCTCCGCAGTGACGGATTGGAAATCATGAGAGCTCTCCACTTGGGTTTGTTGTTTCTGCCGCTGGCCGGCGCTGACGTGCTTGCTCAAAGCACTCCCCAGCACACGGCCCAGCTCATCGCCGAAGGGCGCAAACACTTCGAGACGCGCTGCGGAGGCTGTCACGGAGGCGACGGCCGGGGAGGCGAGCGCGGCCCCGACGTGATCACCACTCGTTCAGCCCGCGGCCGCAGCGCCGATCAACTGCGCGATCTGATCCGCGACGGCTTGCCCGACGCCGGCATGCCCGGCTTTGCTCTTCCGGGCAATGAGCTGACGGCCTTGGTGACGTTCTATCGCTCGCAGACCGCCGCCGCCAGCGAGATGACTCCGCAGGGCGACCCCGAGGCGGGCGAAAAACTGTTCTTCGGAAAAGCCAACTGTCATACCTGCCATGTGCGCGGCGGCGGAGGCCTCGTCGGCCCCGATCTTTCCGCGGTGGGCGCGAGCCGCACGATCGGCGAGCTCGAAAGCGCCCTCAAAGAGCCTGTCGCGGATATCGCTCGCGGCTACGCGCAGGTCGAGGTGAAGCTCAACGACGCCGAGCTGATCCGAGGGTTCCTGCGCAATCAAAGCGGCTTCGACGTGCAGCTTCAAACCGTCGACGGGCGCTGGCGTTCGCTTTCCCAGGATCAAATCGCCGAGTTGGCCCGCAAGCCCGGCTCGCCGATGCCGCGCTTCAACGGCGCCGACACTGATTTCGAGAATCTCATCGCCTACCTTAGCCGCCTCGACGGCAAGCCCGGTAATCCGCTGCGCGCGCGCTACGTTCGTGCGCAAAAAGAGCTTCCCGGCGCGGTCTCGTTCGAGAGCATCCGCAATCCGCGCGAGGGCGACTGGCCGACATATAACGGCCGCCTCCACGGCAATCGCCATAGCTCGCTCACCGAGATCAAGGCCTGGAACGTGGACAAGCTGGTCCCGGAGTGGATTTTCCCGATGCGTTCGCCGCGCGGTCTCGAAACGACGCCGATCGTCGTCGACGGCATCATGTACGTCACAGCGCCCAACGAGGCGCGAGCCGTGGATGCGCGCGTGGGCCGCGAGATTTGGAGCTATAGCCGTCCGCGCACTGAAGGCGTAATGGGCGACGCCGCCGCCGGCACCAATCGCGGAGCCGCCATCCTGGGCGACCGCGTTTTTATCGTCACCGACAACGCGAATCTCATCGCGCTCGACCGCCTCACCGGGCAACTTTTGTGGGAGGCCGACATGGCCGATCACCTGGATCATTACGGCGGCACGCTCGCGCCGCTGGTCGTCAACGACCTGGTCATTGCGGGGGTGGGAGGCGGCGACGAAGGCATTCGTGGTTTTCTGGCCGCTTACAAGGCCGATACGGGCGAAGAAGCATGGCGCTTCTGGACCGTGCCGCTGCCCGGCGAGCCGCTGTCGGAGACCTGGGTGGGAAGCGTACTGCCGCACGGCTGCGCCGGCACCTGGCTGACGGGCACCTACGATCCCGACCTTGATCTGCTTTACTGGCCGACCGGCAACCCCTGCCCCGACATGAACGGCGACGAGCGAAAAGGCGACAACCTCTACAGCGACTCGATTCTGGCCATCGAGCCCGACACCGGCAAGCTGCGTTGGCATTACCAATACACACCCCACGATCTCTACGACTGGGACGCCAACCAGACGCCGATGCTGATTGACGCCGAGTTCCAAGGAAAGCCGCGCAAGCTGCTGGTTCATGCCAATCGCAACGGGTTCTTCTACGTGCTCGACCGAACCAACGGAGAAGTGCTGCTCGCAAAACCGTTCGTCGAGAAGATGACCTGGGCCACGGGAATCGGCCCCGACGGCCGGCCGCAGAAACTGCCGGGCAAAGAGCCTACCTACGGCGGGAACGAAGTCTGCCCCTCGCTGGCGGGAGCGACGAACTGGATGTCGCCTTCCTACAGCCCCAGCACGGGGCTCGTCTATGTGCAGACCGTCGAGCAGTGCAACATCTTCACCAAGCGCGACGAGATTTGGCAGCGCGGCAAGGGCTTTTTTGGCGGCGCATCGCGCGGGGTTCCCGGCGAACGAGCGGTGAGTTCGGTGCGCGCGATCCAGCTCACGACCGGAGAAATCATCTGGGACCGCCCCCACGGATCTCCAGGCCGCCCGTGGACGGGAGTTCTATCAACCGATGCGGGCCTGGTCTTTTACGGAGATGGCAGCGGCACGTTCACGGCCGCCGACGCCAGCAACGGGAAACCGCTATGGCACTTTCACACCAACGATACCTGGAGAGCGTCGCCGATGACCTACACGGCCGGAGGCAAGCAATACGTGGCGATAGCAGCGGGGTTCAACATCATCGCCTTCGCGCTGCCAAAAGAAGGACAGTAGGACAGGCGCCCCCGCCAGGCGCCCCCGCCTGTCCGGTCCGTGCCGGAGCGCGGCGAGACCGCAGCAGTGGCGGGACTGCAGCCGTATCGAGACGGCTGCAATAGTTTGCATCAGGGCGGCGCTATTCGTGCCGCAAAGCAGCAAGCGGATCAACTCTCGCCGCCGCACGAGCGGGCGCAATAGCGGCCGCCACCGCGACGACAGCCACCACTGCGCAAACAGCAGCGAACACCCACGGATCGGTCGCGCTCACGCCGTGCAACTGGCTGGCGATGACCCGCTGCAGCGCGAACGCTCCGGCGACTCCCAACGCGACACCGATTAAGACCGTGCGGGCCGCGCGGCGCACCACGAGCCCCACGACATCCCGCGGCTGAGCCCCCAGGGCGAGGCGCACTCCGATCTCGGGAATGCGCGCGCTCACCCAAAACCGCATCACGCCGTATACGCCGAACGCAGCCAGCAGCAGACCGAGGCCGGCAAACGACCCTAGCAGCGACGTCACAAACCGCTGCGGCGAGACATAGTTCGCGACCTCACGCTCGAGATCGGCGCTGCGCATCTCGGGGCCGTTGGGGTCTACCTGGCGAAGTTCGGCGCGGACGGCATCCACCAGCGTCATCGGGTCACCGATCGACCGGATCATCATCACCCCGGAAGAGACGCGGGCGTCCCCCGCGCGAAACGCGGGCTGCAGGCTTGCTCCGAGGCTCTGAAGCAACGGCCGGTAAAGCGTCGGCTGCACGTCGAGCCCAATCGGATTGCGTACATCGCCGACGACTCCAACAACCATTACCCAAGGGCTCTCATCCACGCCGGGTTGCAGCCGGATCAGCCGGCCAATCGGGTCCTCGCCGCCCCAATAGCGCTGAGCGACGATCGCGCTGATGAGGGCGACCGGCGTCGACTCCGGTGTGTCCGCATTCGAAAGCAGGCGGCCCTTCAGCAGCGGAATCCGCACGGTCGTGAAGTAGTCGGGGCTCGCGACGTACTGCTCGGCGCGCGGCTCTTCGCTAGGCCGGCCGTTGATCTCGAAAGCGGCTCCTCGCACGCCCGGTCCGCCGAACGGGAAGAACTGGGGCGCGAGTATGCCTGCTTCCTCGACGCCCGCGATCGCATGGACCCGGCGCAAGACTTCATCGAATGCAATGCGGCGCTGCTCGGGCAGTGGGAACCGCGCTTCGGGCAAATCCACCGTGACGCGAAGAACACGTTCGGCGCTGAAGCCGAGATACTGCTGCTGCAAACCCACCAGGCTCTTCAACGTGAGGCCGGCGCCGACCGAAAGCATCAACGCCAGACAGATTTCGCTTGCCACAAGCAGTTGGCCGAACCGGCGGCGGCCCGGCGCGGCGCCTTTGGCCGTGTCGCGCAAGCACGACATCACGTTGAAGCGCAGCGAGTGGACCGCTGGAGCCAATCCGAAAATCAGAACGGCAAGCAAAGACAGGCCGGCGGTGAAGGCCAGCACGCGATGGTCGATCGATAAAGCCTGTTCGCCGCGTAGGCCTCGCCCGACGCTGGCGGGCAGCACGGAATTGAGGTATCCCAGGCTCAGGTTAGCCAATCCGAGGCCGATCCCCGCGCCGATAGCGGCCATGAGCGAACTCTCGACCAGCAGTTGGCGAATGACCTGCCCTCGCCCGGCGCCCAGCGCGGCGCGCAGAGCGAACTCGCGCCGGCGTCCGCTCGACCGCGCCAGCAGCAGGTTGCCAATGTTGGCGCAAGTGATGAGCCAGACAAACGCAACGGCCGCCTGGAGCAGCAACAGCGTTTGCGCCTCGTTAGGCCGTATGGCGTCGCTGAGCCTGGTGACCGCCGGGCCGCGCTCAGAGCCGCGTCTACCCGTGGAGGGCTCGAGCGCCTGAACGATTCCCGTGACTTCCGCGCCAGCTTGCGCGAGCGCTCCTCCCGGCCCGAGCCGGGCCACCAGCCTCCCGCGGGGAGAAGGATCAGCGACCCACACGTTGACGTCGCGAAACCAGAGCATGAAATCCGGCGGCAGAATTCCGACGATCGTGTAGGGGCGGTCGGAGAGCGTCCATGTCTGGCCCAGAATCGCGGGGTCGCCCGAGACGCGCCGCCAATACTCGTAGCTGAGCATCATCACTGGCTGCGCGCCGGCGGTGTCTTCGGTCGCCGAAAACGCCCGGCCAGCCGCGGCTTGAACTCCGAGAACCTCGAACAGGTTCGCGGAAACGCGAAAGCCGAAGACGCGCTGCGAGCCCTCCGCGCCGCTGAGCGAGAAACCCCAGGGCAGAAACGATGCCACGCCCGTGAACGACCGCGCTCGTTGCAGTTCCTCCAGAGGCAGCCCTTCGGACGTTTGCTCGATCTCCACGAGTTCGCCGGGCCGCTCGTAGGGCAACGGCCGCAGCAGCAGGCTGTTGACGACAGTGAACAGCGCGGTGTTGGCGGCGATGGCGATGGCGAGCGAGCCGACCGCGGAGGCGGTAACAATAGGGCTTTTCCGCAGCATGCGCAGGCCGAAGTGCACGTCCCGCACAAAAGATTCGAGCCACGGCAACAGCTTGACGTCGCGGCTCGATTCCCGAGTCCTGAGTGAATTACCAAGCATTCGTTGTGCCTCCGATGCCGCCTCCCGCGGGGGCATACCCTGGCGGATGAATTCGGCGGCGCGCTGCTCGGAGTGAAATTGCAACTCGTCGTCGAGATCGCGGTTGACCTTGTTGGTTTGAAAAACGTTCGCCAGCCGGGAAAGCAAGGACATTTTCCGTTGATCCGTTAATCGGTTGATCGGTTGATCGGTGATCGGCCGGGTGGCCCGTCATTTGCGGCCAACGGATCAGGGCTTATTCGTAGCGTAGCGCCACCATCGGATCGACGCGCGCGGCTCGCAGCGCTGGAGGCGCGGCAGCTAGCGCCGCGGCGGCCAGCAGGCAGGCTAAGGGCAGCGCCAGGCTCCAAAAGTCGGAAGGCTGCACTTCAAACAGCAGCGCCGCCAAAAACTGAGCGAGCCAGAAACCGGCGGCGGCGCCCACCGCCAGGCCCAGGGCCATCAATATGCTGATTTCCGAGATCACTAGGCGCACGACGGCGAGCTGGCGCGCCCCGAGCGCCACGCGAATGCCGATTTCCTTCGTGCGCCGCACCACGGAGTAGTTCAGCACGCCGTAAAGCCCCACCGCGGCCAGCACCAGCGCGACGACGGCGAAGAAGCCGGAGAGCAGCGCCAGCAGCCGCTCACGCAGCAGCGTGTTGTCTATCAGCGTGGATTGCAGGGTCACGCCGGTGATGCGCAGCGTGGGGTGAACACGCCGGATCTCTTCGCGCAGCGTCCCGGCCAGCGCGCCAGCGTCGAGCGCCGTCCTGACCTGCAGCGTTCCGTACTGGTTGCCCCCCGACAGCACGTAGACCGTGGGCGCCGGCCCCTCCCGCAGGCTGTTGTACTTGGCGTCGCGCACGATTCCCACGATCTCTTGGGGTATCAGGCCGTTACGGTCGGATCGGGAGAAACTCTTGCCCAGCGCCCTCTCGCCGGGGAAATATCGCCGCGCGAAAGCTTCGTTGACGACCACGGCCGTCGGCGCCCGCGGCTCGAAATCACGCGGCTCCAGGTCGCGGCCTTCCAGCAACCGCATGCCCATAGTTTCGAAGAACCCGGGCGACACCAAAAAACTATAAGGCTCGAACGAGTCCGGCTCGCGCCCCGGCATCCGGATGGTCGAGGTCCAGGCTGATCCTTCAAACAGCGGCCATCCCGACAAGCTGGCGGCCTCCACGCCGCTGATCTGGCGCACCCGCTCGGCAAGCTGCAACGCCACGCCGCGCGCGTATTGGTCTTGCTTCAAATCCGCCGCCTGGATCGAGAAGTGGATCAGGCCGGTCTTCACGAACCCTGGATCGAGATGCGTGAGTTTCTGGAAGGTGAGCAACAGCAGCCCGGCGAGAAACAGCACCACAAAGCTGAAGCCGACTTGGGCCGACACCAGCGGCCGGAAGACGCCCATGCCGCTGGAGTGTTTCTGGCCCCCTTCCTTGAGCGCGTGATTGGGCGAAACGGTGGAGGCCCGCAGGGCCGGAGCGATGCCGAAAAGAACCGTCGTCAGCGCGCACAGCAACGCCACAAAACCCATAACGCGCCAGTCGGTGCGGAGATCCAGATAGGCGGGGTTTGTGGATGGAGACAACAGATTGACGATCGCCGGCGCCGCCGCTAAGGCAAAGGCCAGCCCGAGTATGCAGGCAGCGCCGGCCAGCAGAACGCTCTCGATCAGAACCTGCTGCACCAGCC
>JBBDWJ010000009.1:0-9712 GCA_040902925.1 Bryobacterales bacterium
GAGTACGCGGGCCCTATCCCCGACACCTAACACCTGACACCCACCTGCTTCTCCCCTCTGCACAAAATGACTGAGCAAGAGCTAGCCCGCCACATTGTCGTCACGCTGCGGGAGACGGGCCACGAGGCCTATTGGGCCGGCGGCTGCGTTCGGGATTTGCTTCTTGGACGCGAGCCGGCCGACTATGACGTCGCAACCGCCGCGCTGCCCGCTGACATTCAACGCTACTTCCCGAATTCGCGCGCCGTCGGGGCACAGTTCGGCGTGATTCTTGTCCGCGAGGAAGAAACGGAAGTCGCGGTGGCCACCTTCCGCCTCGACCATGACTACCTGGATGGCCGGCGGCCCTCCGATGTGAGTTTCACGCGCAGCGCCGAGCAAGACGTCCAACGCCGCGACTTCACGATCAACGGACTGCTTTTCGACCCGCTTGAAAACCGGCACCTCGATTTCGTTGGCGGCCGCAAGGACCTCGACGCCCGCCTAGTGCGGGCGATTGGTTCCCCGGCGGAGCGTTTCTCCGAAGACAAGCTGCGCATGCTGCGCGCGGTGCGTTTCGCGGCCCGCCTCGATTTCACGATCGAGACCGGGACTTTTCAAGCCATCCGCAATCACGCGCCGCAGATTGCGCAAATCTCGCCGGAGCGCATTCGCGACGAGCTGAACCGCATCCTCACCGAAGGCGCTGCCAGACGCGGATTCGAGCTGCTCGACAAGACGGGCCTACTGCAGGTCATTCTGCCGGAGGTCGCGCGGATGAAAGGCGTCGCGCAGCCGCCGCAGTTTCATCCGGAGGGCGACGTCTGGACCCACACGCTTCTGATGCTCGAAAACCTGCAAAACCCGACGGTTGCGTTGGCGCTGGGGACGCTGCTGCATGACGTCGGCAAACCGCCGACTTACCGGGTCGCCGAACGCATCCGCTTCGACGGCCACGTCGAGGCCGGCATCGCGATCGCTCAGCGCATTTGCGAGAGGCTACGTTATTCGAGCAAAGAAACCGAGCAGGTCGTCGCGCTCGTCGCCAATCACATGCGTTTTGGGGAAGTCCAACGCATGCGGCAAAGCACGCTGAAGCGATTCCTGCGGCTACCCTCGTTCGACGAGCACTTGGAGCTGCACCGGCTCGACTGTTTGAGCAGCCACCGCGACCTCGTCAATTACGATTTCGTGCGGCAGAAAGAATCCGAGCTCGACGAGCAGGACCTTCACCCCACGCCCCTGCTCACAGGGAATGATTTGATCGCTGCCGGATACGAGCCGGGGCCGCTGTTCAAAGAGATCCTCGCGGAGGTCGAGAGCGCGCAGTTGGAAGGAAGTATCAGCAGCCGCGAGCAGGCGATGGAGTACGTTGAGAAGCGTTTTGGAAGGCGGTGAACAGGTTTCAGGTGTCGGGCGTCAGGTGTCGGGGAATCGGGTTCCGAAGCTACGAAATGAAGCACGGCGCAATGACTAACGTGTCGGATGGCGCCTCACCAAGAACACTTCGCATCTGAAACCTGGCACCTGAACCCTCACACCTGACACCCGACACCTGGCACCTCAAGCCCCAAGGGCCAGCGACGGCCTGGGACGCAGGTCGAGTTGACTGCTTTCACCGCGGCGCAGTCGGGGATACGCCGCCGCCGCAATCATCGCGGCGTTATCGGTGGAAAGCGAGAGACTCGGAAAATAAACCGCGTAAGGGAGCGATTCAAAGCTCGCCCGCAGGCCGGAGTTGGCGGCGACCCCTCCCGAGACAATAATCGACTCCACGGGCTGCCTTTCCGCGGCCGCCACGGCCCGCTTCAGAAGTTCTTCGATTACGGTTTTCTGAAACGAGGCGACGAGATCGAGGGTTGCCTGCGGCGTCACCTCGCGGACCTTTTCGAGCGATGCGGGAAGACCTTGAGCAAACAAACGGCGGCGCGCCGCGATCTCTTCCTCCATGTCCGCCGCTCTCACATGCCGCAGGACGGCCGTTTTCAATCCACTGAAGCTCAGGTCGAGCGCGTTGCCCTTCATCTTCGACATCGGGAGCGGCACGCGAGAAGCGTCTCCCAGGGGCGCGAGTCTGTCGATCAAAGGTCCCCCGGGATAGCCGAAACCCAGCAGCCGGGCCACCTTGTCGAAGGCTTCGCCGGCAGCGTCATCGCGGGTCCTGCCGACCAGTTCGTAGCTGTAAAAGTCGCCTTCGGAACGCTCGACGTAAAACAGATGCGAATGGCCGCCGCTGACCACCAACGCCAGCGACGGGAACGGGATCTCACCGCCGCGCTGGCGCTCCTCGAGCACCACGGCGTGAATGTGGCCTTCGATGTGATTGATCCCGATCAGGGGAATGTCGAGCGACGCCGCGAGCCCCTTGGCAAACGTAACGCCAACCAGCAGCGAACCGACCAGGCCGGGTCCTTCGGTCACGGCGACGGCATCAAGATCGCCATAGGAGATGCCGGCCTTCTCGAGCGCTTCGCGAACCACCACGACGATCGCGCGCAGATGTTCGCGTGAAGCCAGCTCCGGAACGACTCCACCGTAGCGGAAATGAGTCTTGAGCTGGGAAGCGACCACATTCGAGAGCAGGCGGCCGTCCGCGGCGACAACGGCGGCAGCGGTTTCGTCGCAAGAGGTCTCGATACCCAGAACGTAGGCTGGGCCGGAAGGATCTGACGAAGGCATCGACATTGGCGAAAGGAGGGAACCGCTGACTCGGGCGCTGCCGCCGGGCAACCCTGGCTGCTCCCATCGAGTCGGGGGCGGAGTAGGGGACCGGCGCTAGAACCCCAAACACACCAGTCTACAACCGCGCCTGAGACGGGAACACCCCCGAGGGCCCGTCAGAGTCCCCTCGGGGGCGTCCACTTAAGCCGTCAGGAAGTTGAATCCCTGCGACATATTTCTACAGCAGAACAACCCTGGTGAGAGGCCGTTCCACAGGAACCGTGGCCCGTTACTGGTCTGACGGGCGTCAGAACGTTATCCAACAGTCAGCGTTAACCGTCGGCCACCTCACCAAATGGATGTCCGCTACAGTCAGTACTCATAAGCTGGATCACCTCCTTTCGCCAGTGATATTTCCATCCTAAGGTCGGACAAACTGCTAGTCAATCAGTAATTTCGGGTTGCAGTAAACTCAAGTACATGGCCCCGGCCATCCACGCTCTAGGTCTGTCCAAATCCTACGGAGATAAGGCTGCGGTCAGCAGCCTCGACCTCGAAGTCCCGCAGGGGAGTTTCTTCGGATTTCTGGGACCGAATGGCGCGGGAAAGACCACCACGATCCACATGCTGATCGGGCTGCTGCAGCCTACCGCCGGGGAGGTGGAAGTGCTCGGCATGCGGGTCCCCGAGCAGCTCGACAACATCAAACGTCTCATCGGCGTAGTGCCCGACGAATCCACCCTGTTTGACCGGCTGACTGGCAGCGAGTTTTTGGAGTTCGTCGGCCGCATGTACGGCCTGTCGCGCGAAGTAGCGGCGCGGCGCGCCGGCGAGTTGATGGAGCTGTTTGAGCTGCAAAAGAGCGCTTCGACGCTCGTCGCGAGTTATTCCAAGGGCATGAAGAAACGCCTCGCGCTGGCCGGAGCCCTGATCCACCGCCCGCAACTGTTCCTGCTCGATGAGCCCTTCGAAGGCGTCGATCCGCTCGGCGCGCGGCTGATGAAGGGAATCCTGATGGAGCAGGTCGAGCGCGGCGCCACGGTTTTCATCACCTCGCATGTGCTGGAAGTCGTCGAGCGGCTTTGCGACAGAGTGGCGATCATCGCCGACGGCCGGCTGGTGGCCGAAGGATCAGTCCCCGAGTTGCGCTCCGCCCAGGAAACCCTCGAAGACATCTTTCTGCGCGTCGTCGGCGGCGAAAGAGCCGTTCACCGCCTCGACTGGCTGCTGGCATGAAGGCGCTGCGGCAGATCCTCGCTCTTGTCGAAGTCCAGCTTCGTTGCCTGTTGAATGCGTTCCGGCGGAACGGCCACGGCCCGTCGATGCTGATCTCGCTCGCCCTGTCGGTGGTGTGGTATGGCCTGTGGCTGGTGGCGGCGATTGGTTCCGCCGTCATTCCCAGCCTGGTCGGCCGCGAGGACATCGAGAAGGCCCTGCCTGGGCTGCTTTTCATGATGATGGGCTATTGGCAGCTCGCCCCGGTTCTGACGATGTCGCTGGGCGTGTCGCTGCAAATGCGCAAGGTCGCGATCTATCCGGTGACCACGCGCACCTTGTTCGCCGTCGAAGTTTTGTTGCGCCTGGGCACCGGGCTGGAAATGGTGCTGGTGCTGTGCGGCCTGTGCGTCGGGCTGCTGGCGGCGGGTACGCCGCACGGCTGGGAACTCGCGCTTTCGTTTCTGCTGTTCATCGTCTTCAACGTGCTGCTCTCGGCCGGAATCCGCAATACGATCGAGCAGATCTTTCAGAAGCGGCGGCTACGCGAAGTCGTTGTGCTGCTGGTGGTGAGCGCGACCCTTTTGCCGCAGCTTCTGGTATGGAGCGAGAGGGCCCGCGAATTCGCCTACTGGGCCTTGCTGGGCGGACGAAGCGTCCCCTATTGGATTCTGCCCTCGGGGCTCGCCGCCCGCATCGCGGTTGACGGATGGGTATGGAGCGACGCGCTGATTCTGACCGGCATGGTGATCGCGGCGGGCGTGTTCGGATATCGCCAGTTTTGCAGAGGCTGCCAGCCGGATAACAGCTTTGCCGCGGCGACGGTCCCGAAGTCACGCCCCGGCCGGCGTCTGAGCTTGAAGGAACATATTGTGCGGGCGCCTTCGCGACTGCTGCCCGATCCGATCGGCGCGCTGGTCGAGAAAGAGATCGTCTACCTGTGGCGCAGCCCGCGCTTCCGGCTGCCTTTTTTCATGGGATTTACATTCGGCGTCATCGCCTGGGTGCCGCTGATGAAGCAGTGGGAATCAAGTCTGGGCCGCTGGATGGCCGATACCTCGGTCACTCTTATTTCGCTCTACGCCTTGCTGCTGCTGGGGCCGGTGCTGTTTCTCAACCGCTTCGGCTTTGACCGCGGCGCGGCGCGCTTTTATTTCTGGCTGCCGTTGAGCATGCGGGGGCTGCTGCTCGCGAAGAACCTCACGACGCTGCTGTATAGCCTGCTGGAAGTCGCCCTTGTTGCGGTGACATGCGCACTGATCGGGCTGCCGATCACCACACAGCAGCTTGTCGAGGCGTTCGTCGTCGCCACGATCGCGCTACTCTACCTGCTTTCGGTAGGCAACTACATGTCCGTGCGATTCCCGAGCCGCAGCAACCCCGACCGCGTTTCGCGCGCGGGTCCTGGCCACGGCATCACCGGCGCGGTGCAGTTCCTGCTATTCCCGGCGTCGCTGGTTCCGGTCCTGTTCGCCTTCGTAGTGAGGCATGGAGACGCGGGGCAGCAAGGCTTTCTTTTGGCGCTGGCCGCCGCGGCGCTCGGTGGTTGCCTGCTGTACGCGACGGTTCTTGATCGCGCCGCCCGCTACGCCGAGCTGAATCGGGAATTGCTCCTCGGGCACTTGACGGACGGCGAAGACCCGATCGTCACCGGGTAGCCTATCCAATACATACTCACTCGGGCCAAAACAGACTCACTCCGGGCCTCTGATCAGCACGGGCCTTCTTCAACGCGGACGCAGGGCCGCGTTGGTATCCCACTGAAACCGGTCGATGATGGACTCGACGCCGCCCGTCGAGACAATCTTCCCCTTCTCGAAAAACGCCGCTCGGGAAGCCAGCGTCCGGGCGAGGTCGACATCATGCGTGACGATCAGCTTGGCTTGCGGCAGCGAGGAGAGAATCGCAACCAGTTGCCCCCGCGCCGGGGGATCGAGAAAAGTCGCCGGCTCATCGAGCACGATGATCTCGGGGTCCATCGCGAGAACGCCGGCCAGCGCGACCCGCCGTTTCTCGCCTGCGCTGAGGTGGTAGGGCGCGCGCCCGGCCGCGTATCGCATGCCAACCAGATCGAGGCAGCGTTCCACCCTCGTGCGGACCTCATCCGACCCAAGCCCCATGTTCAGAGGCCCAAACGCCACGTCTTCTTCGACAGTCGGCATGAACAACTGATCATCGGAATCCTGGAACAGCACGCCGATCTTCTGGCGGGCGAAGCTGAAGGTGGATTCGGTAAGCTCCCTGCCGCAAACGCGGATCTGGCCCCGGCCCTTCAACAAACCAACGAGGTGAAGCAGGAAGGTGGTCTTGCCCGATCCGTTGGCGCCGAACAGGGCGACGGTTTCGCCCGCCTGAAGCGAGAAATCCACGCCCTGCAGCGCCACGGTGCCGTCGGGATAGTGGAACTGCAGGTCGACGACCTCAATGACGGGCTCCATCCTAAAACCCCATTCGCCCGCGCGGTAGCCGGCCGGTCAGGCACTCTGTTTGAGGGATGGGCATACCGTCACCGCAAAAACTGCATCAGCGCCAGGAATCCCAGCGCGGCCCCCAGGATAACCCAGTCGCGCGGCCCGACCGAAGGCGTTTCCAGCAGCTTGAAATGCCCATGAAAACCGCGCGCGAGCATCGCCTGGTGGATCCGCTCGGCGCGGCCGTAACTGCGCGCGAATAGCACCGCGACGGCTCCCGCCGCCGCTTCCAGCAAAGGCCTACGGCGCCGTTGCGGCGCGCGGCAGCGGCTTGCGCGCCGCATATTTTGCGCCTGCTCGACAAGCAGAAACAGGTAGCGGTAGACGAAGTGCAGAATCATTCCGAAAAACCGCGGCACGCCGAGCGACTCGAGGCCGCGTAACAGCTTCGGGAACGTCGTCGTCGCCAGCAGCAGCAACACGGCGACCGCCGACAAATACCCGCGGGCGAGAACCGCCCAGGCCCGTATCGGTTCGCCGCCGGCGAGGTTCAGAATCACGACTCCGGCGACGAATGGCAACACAATCAGCCCGCGCGCCAGCACCTTCCACCAAGGCAGCCGCGCCAGCAAGGAAGCCGTGCATAGCAGCAAAAAGTAGATAGCGAAAAGCGCGATCTCGTGGGGGCGCGTGAAGCTGACCGACAGCAGCACACCCAGCGTAATGACGATCTTGGCGCGCGCATCGAGCCGGTGCAGGGGGCTGTCGAGGCGGCTCCAACGCTCCAGGGCAAGATGATGCAAACTCAGCTCTCTCTTCTCTTTTTGAGGGTGCTGCCCAGCAGCGCTCCAAAACCCCAGAGCAGGGCGATGCCGAGAGCGCCCGCCGTAACCTGAGCCAGCCAGGAGCTTTTGACGAAAGCAGCCTCATAGTCCGCAAACGGGCTCCAGGCAACGCCCTGCTCGGCGCGGCTGGCGAAGCCCAGAGCTTCGGCGACACGTTCCAGCCCGTCGGGCATCGACGAGGCGATCACGACACCCAGCAGCACAAGCGCGGCTGTCACGACGGCGAAGAACCGGATGGTCTTGGTCATTCCGTGTGTCATTGGCCGAAGTTCCGATTTCTGCCGGTGAGCAGACATTGCCGAAGGTTCGACGTCCCTGTAGGCTGGCGCGCCGTTCGCGCTTGCTAGTCGCCCGAGGCCTCAGCGCGCCGCGCGACCGGCTTCCCGTCTTCGATCCGGGAAGCGGCTGGCGCTGGGCTTCCGAGCCCGGCGTACACAAACCCGGGATTGAGCCGCTCGATGGCCGTTAGGCTGGCCGCTGTTATCGCTCCTTCGGCCAAGCCGGTGAGGGCGTGGATTCCCAGCATCGACGTGAACAGAGCCCCCGCGGGCGCTACATGGGACAGCCACAGCTCGGCCGAGGCAAACAGCGCACCGGCCATCAGCGACAGCCAGCCGCCCACGAACGCCGCCATGCGCCGGGACCCGGCGCGGCGGCCAAGCCACCTGGCGGGTAGATATCCTGCCCAAACGCCGATGACCGCCATATTGACCACGTTGGCCCCTAGCGCGAGCAAGCCGCCATCCTGGAACACCAGCGCTTGTACGACCAGAATCGCCGTCATCACGACAACGGCGGCGTTAGGCCCCAGGGTGAGGGCGAGCAGCGCCCCGCCCACGAGATGGCCGGAGGTACCCGCCCAGATGGGGAAATTGATCATCTGGGCCGCAAAAACGAAGGCGCCCAGGACGCCAAGAAGGGGAATCCGCGACTGTTCAAAGTTCTCCTGCGTGCGGCGCAGGAAATACCCTACCGCCGGAATCGCACCGGCATCAAGGGCGGCCCACACCGGGGGCGTCAAAAAACCGTCGGGAATGTGCATCAGGCGGGTTCGCCTCCAACTTAGCACGATTATTAGATTCGTGCCATTGCAGCCGTACGGATCGACGAGCGCAAGCCGCGAAGCGCGGGCGCGCCTTCCTGCCTGGGAAACAGGAAAGCGCGCCCCTCGTGCGGTGGGTGGGATCGTGGTGGAATCAGAACTCGACGGGCTGTCGCCCGCCAGCCCGCCCCGTGGGCCTGCCTATTGCAGCAAGCCTCCATGTCCGAGCGCAGACACCTCCGCGGTAGTGATCCGGTAGCGGGCCAGCAGAGGAGGCAGGATCAAATCGACCACGTTGGGCTTCGGGGAACGAAAGCAGCCGGGCGCGGTAACGACCGGCGTGTCCCCCGCATAGCAGAGTTGCAACAGATTGCCGGGTTCGACCGGAGCCAGAAAGCACTCGAGGCGGCATCCGATCCGGCGCATGGCGCACCCAACGACGTCATCGGGCCCTGCCGGCGCGGTGGTTGACGCCACAAGAATCGCCGTTGGCCGGGCGCGCAGCAAATACTCCAATCCTCGCGCCACCGCGGTTTCCTCTTCGAGCGCCGACAGGGCGAACGTTGTACGGGCATGAACGCGCTCCAGCCGCGTCTTCATGATTCCCTCGAATAGCAGCCTCGAGCGGTCCGCGTTGCGAGGGTCGGTATAGAGCACTCCAATCGCCGGCTCTTGAATCGGTCGTGCCTGCAAGATCGGGCCTTTCTGCTTAACCAACTGAATGACCGCTTGATAGGCGTCCCGCGGGACGGAAAACGGCGCCGTCTTCACAGTGGCGACCCGCTGCCCGGCGCCTGCAAATGCCAAGTTCGGCAGTGTCGCCATCGTGACGCATCCGGAAGAGTTGACCTCCCTGAGCAAATGGTCATCGACGAGCAAACAACAATCCTGCGTGGTGACGAGGTTCGCCCTCCCACCGGCAGCCATGTGAATTTCCATGCTGCCGCAAGCGCTCTCGGATGCCACCGCGAGCGCCGCTTCTTCCTCGGGCACGTCGTTCTCTTCCAGTTGCGCCACCACCACCTGCCGCTGCCCGGCCCCAAGCAGCAGCCGTACATCGTCTTCGCTAATCAGGTGGCCCTTCGCCAGCAGCTTCTTCCCCGAGCCGTTCTGGAAGATTGGGGCCGTCAGAAGCCGGCCCACCGCATCATTGAGTTCAACTACTTGTGTCCTCAAGTCCTTCTCCCTCCGTGTACAAAGCTATTCCGAGTTTGCATTGTGCGAAAAAGTATATCGTATTGATGATTAATCGCATCTAATTTTAAGATAAACTTAATGCAATAATCAGGAGAAGACATTACCGGGCCGCCCCGGCAGGAAGATTCATGCAATGGGGAACGCAGTGTGCCAAACAAGAAACGACTGGGAAAGTGGGTGTTTTCTTGCCGTTATTCCCTTGGAAAGAGTGAAGCCTAAGCGCACTGCAGCGGGTGAAGACAAACCGTGAGATGGATTACTCTATCGGCGCCGGGCGATGCGGACAGCCGCGGCTAGCAGCCCGTGTTGAAAGTGCCGTGGGTCGCGCGGCGGACTCCTGCGGCCGCTCGGCTAGGAGTGAG
>JBBDWJ010000010.1:0-9618 GCA_040902925.1 Bryobacterales bacterium
AGCCGACTTTCAGTCGAAATCAAACCTACCGGCTTTAGCCGGTAGTTGTTCAGTTAGGACACTACCAGACCGCTCGCCTCCGGCGCGGCTATACTGATATCGCTTCTGATGACTGAGCCTGCCCTATCCGCATCCGAAAAAGGTCCGGGAAAACGCGCCACGATTGTGATGTCTCTGGTGGCCGTGCTGTGCATCCTGATCCCGTTGTTGTTTTGGCACGGCACCTGGTTCGGCCGCGCACTCACCGATGAGCAGATCTCCGAATATCTCGGCGACAACCATGACCAGCCTCGCCGCACCCAACACGCCCTGGTGCAGATCTCCGAACGCATGAGCCGCGGCGAGGCCTCGGTCAAGGAGTGGTATCCGCAACTGTTGTCTCTGGCCGATCATTCACTACCCGAGCTGCGGCTGACCGTGGCGTGGGTGATGGGGCAGGACAATCAGAACGAACAGTTTCACGATAAGCTGCGCGAGCTGCTGCGCGATGCCAATCCGATGGTTCGCCGCAACGCGGCTCTTTCGCTATCGCGGTTTGGCGACGCCGCCGGGCGGACGGAACTGCTGGCCATGCTGCAGCCCCACACGATAACGGCGGGCACTGGCGGGGTGATCAGCAACCGTCTGCAACAGGGGGATGTAGCCGACCGCGGCACGCTTCTGGTGCGCGTCGAGGTCGAGGGCGAGCCCGAGCCGGCCGAGATTCGCTCCGAGGTTCCCGGAGTTGTCAGGAAGCAACTCAAAAGCGACGGCGACGCCGTCCAGCCGGGTGAAGGCGTCACGCTGCTCGGTCCCGACCCGGGCCACGCTTTCGAGGCCCTGCGCGGCCTCTATCTGGTTGGCGTTCGGGATGATATCGAAACGATCCGGCCGTTCCTGATGCCGAGCGAAAACAACCCCGCCCACGTCGCCGAGCAGGCCAGACTTACGATCGAAAAACTCAGCGGGAACAGCGGGCCGTAGCGGTTTGGCTCAGACAGCCTGTCGAGAGGTTGGAGCGTCGGACGGCAGCCGCAGAGCCAGCGCGAAGCCCGCGAGCGGTACGGTTACCACACCCCACAAGACGGCTTCGAGTCCGACACGGTCCGCCAGCCAGCCGATGAGCGGGATGCAGGTGATCCCGACCATTCCCCAGGCGAATCCCATCATCAGTGAGGTCACGGTTCCGGCTTTGGAAGGCACGATCCGCTGCGCCATCACGACGTTGACGGGGATCGTCAGCAGCAGAATCAGGCCGCCCGCGAACAGGCTGACGAGAGAGACCCAGCCGCTGCTGGCGAGAAACAGCCACAGAAACGGCACCGAGCCGATCATCGACGTCAGCACGACGCGTTTGCCGCCGAAGCGGTCGGCGAGATTGCCCCCCATCACCGCGCCGCCGGCGGCGCTCGCAAAAAACAGCGTCAAGGCGAGGCTGGCTTGGGCGAAGGTGAACCCCCGCTCGTTGTAGAGGTACAAAGTCAGAAACTGGCCCAAGCCCAGGTGTACGACCGAGCGCAGCACGACCAGCGCATAGTGCAGGGCAATGGGCTTCCATGTTGAGCCCAGGGCTGCGGCATCCATGCCGCTGGGCCGCGAGTTTTCTTCGACCTGCGGCGGCGGCAGTTTAAAGAACAAGATGGCGGACCCCAGAATCCCCGGGACGATCGCGATAGGCAGCCAGCTAAACCCGATGTGCTCGGTGAGCAGCGAAAAATAAACCGGGCCCAGCGAAAAGCCAAACATTCCGGCGGCGATGAAGAAGGCGACACCCAGGCCGCTGCGGGCGCCTGATAGAGCGGCCGCCTGCGACGTGCTTTGCGGATGGAAAGCCGCGATCGCCATGCCCCCAAGGGCCACCAGCAGCAACAGGCTCTTGAACCCGACGGCCAAGGGTAGACTCGTCAGGAACAGGCCCGCGGCGAACGGCGCCAGCACCGCAAACATACGGGTATGCAGCCGGTCGGAGAGCAATCCGAAGGGCAACTGCATTACCGCCGAGGTGAGCATGAAAACGCCCCCCAGCACGCCAGCCTGCGCCAGCGAAAGGGAAAAATGCTGTGCCAGCAGGGGCTGCAAGGTCGGTACCGCGCTCGAGAACAGGTCGACCGTGAGGTGGCCCAAGGCCAAGAGCAGAAGAGTTTTGGAGATCAGGCCCGGAACCTTCGCGGCGGGTATTTCTTCTATGCGTCCGGCGACCGGGGAGCCGGCTACTTCCTGAATGATGGTGTTTTGCAAGGAGGTGTAACTCGGGGTGGAAACTCTTATTATGCCGCACCCGGCCAGAGGCCCCGTGGGCGGAACAGCGCGACGCGGTCTTGGCGGGCGATTCTCGAAATCCGGTTGATACAATCGGGGGGGTATGCTCAAGCTCGAAAACTGCCGCGACCGGCAGCAGCGGTTACTGCGGTTGATGCAGACCGAATCGCTGGTCCTGGTGGTACTCACAAACCCGAAGTCGATTTACTATTTCTCGGGCGCGCTGCTGGACTCTTCGCTTCCCCACGCGTTTGTGATGAAAGCCGGGGGCCCGAGCCTGCTGATCACGAACGCTCCGATTGGCCAGCCCGCGGAACCTCCCAAGTCCGCCGCTGATGACGCGCTGATTTATGAATGGCACTCCATCGAGCGCGATGTGAGCGCGACGACGTGGCATTCCGATGTTGCCGGCTTGGCCAAGAAGACGATCCTGCGGATGATTCCTCGCGGCGGCTCGGTGGGAGTGGAAGCCGAGTTTCTCAGCGCCGTGGTCGCGGAGGCGGTCCGCGAGGGCGCCGGCAAGTCGGGCACCAACATCACCCGGGCGTTGAGCGACATGCGGCGTCAGAAAGACCCCGACGAGATCGAGTGCATCCGCCGCACCGTCGAACTGGCTGAGACAGGCTTCGCCGCGCTGAAATCGCGGCTGGCCCCGGGCATGACCGAGTTCAAGGCCTACAGCATCTTCTACGATGCGATGGTCGCCAAGGCGGAGACATCCGTCACGCTCAACGGCGATTTCGCCTGCGGCGTGCGGGCGATCCGCGGAGGAGGCCCACCGACCAACCGCCGGCTGCAGTTCGGCGACCTCTACATCCTCGACATCTACCCCAGCTACCAGGGCTACATGTGCGACTTTACCCGCACTTTCGTGATCGGCGGACCGTCCCAACTACAACAGGACGCCTGGGGGCATGTCATGGAAGCGCACGCCATCGCGCACCGCATGATCCACCCTGGCGTCCCCACCAGGGACGTCTACGACGCCCTCAAGCGGCACCTCGACAAGTTCAAGCCGGCCGAGGGTTCGTTCTGGCACCACGCCGGGCACGGCGTCGGCATGAATGGCTGGGAGTTGCCGTGGCTGACCCCAGGCAGCGAAGACGTGATTCGCGACCGTGAGGTGCTGGCTTGCGAGCCGGGGCTGTACGACAAGGCGCTGCAAGGGGGCATCCGCCTCGAGCACAACTACCTGGTCACCAACGAGGGCGTCACCACGCTGGATCATTTCCCGATGGAACTGTTTTGATTACGGCCCGGTTTAGCCGCCCCAAGCCGCCGCGGGATGGCCTACGGAGCTTTATTGGTCAGGTCGCGGACGAAGATGTCCTTGAAACGCATGCGGCCCTGCCCTCCGGAATGAAGCTGCAGGGCGATCGTTCCGTTCTTGGAGCCCGGTGACGGGTAAGTAAAATCGAGCACCTTCATGCCGTTGAGATGAACCACGTAGTGGTTGCCTTCGACTTCGATCAGCATGTCGTTCCAGTCGTAAGGGCGAATCACGGTTTCTAGATTCGGCGCGGGCCAAGCGACCCAACCCTTGCCGTCTCCGTAGAGGCCGCCGGTATGGTGGCCGATGACGCGGTCGATCTCGATCTGGCGCCCGTCGGTAATTTCAGGGGTATCCCCTTTGAATTTGGTGTGGATGTAGACGCCGCTGTTGCCGTCGGCCTCGCACTTGAATCGCAGCGAGAGATGGAAATCCTGGTATTCCTTCTCGGTGGCGAGATAGCCGTATTCGTTGGTGATTCCTTCGCCGTAAATGGCGCCGTCTTCAATGACCCATTTTTCCTGGCCTACCTTGCGCCAGCCGGCCAAGTCTTTTCCATTGAATAAAGATTCCCACTGCGGGGTCAAGACCTCGGGGCGGTTACCGCGTTGAGCCCAGGCAGCGCTGCTGGCCAGCAGCAAAACACCCATGACGGGCAGAAATGTTTTGAGAAAAATGCGCATGTCGAAAAACCTCCGGCGCTCAGAACACAACCAGACCGTCCAGTCTAACAGGAGTTGGGAAGCATTGACCGCATCTGTCAGCGTCGCCGAATGGGGCCGGCGCAGCCGAATGGTGAAGAGCCGCGAGGGCCTGAGGCCTCGAAACGCCTGCTCCGAAAGGACCTGGCGAGAATTTGCAGGCGCGAGGGCAACGTTTGGCGGGGCGGACCCGTCTGCATAAAGGAATCGAAGCCGACAAAGCTCTCGTTGTAGTCCGGGTTCCCCAAAGGATCGGATTGCATCCCGCGCCTTGTTGAAATACCGTAGTCAGAGAGAGGCCATTTCCAATGAGCACACAATTCATCCGCGTCCGGAACCGGATCGTCAACGTCGCCGCGATCGCCTACCTTCGTCTTTACGATGATCTGGACCGCATCGACATCCGCCTGTTGGGCCCCGCTACTGAGGTCTCGCTGACGATCACGGTCGAGGGCGAAGAAGCCGTTCCGGTGCGCGAATTCTTCCTCAATTCCGGCCTGGTCACGGATCTGCGATCAAGCCTCCAACCCGTTTGATCACAACGTTGCCGAGCGGATGCTGCCCTTGCCACGATGCAGTATGATGGGTAGCCTATGCCAGACAACAAGGTGCTGTTGCGGGATGGGCTGAACGCTGGCGAGGGCATTTTGCGCCTCGCTCCTTGCTGGGTGCCGCGCTCGTTTCTGATGCCCGGCGGGCGGCTGAAACTCGACCCCCGGGACCTCTACGCGCTCGGCGCGCATCGCGGGGGCATCGACGAGCGCTGGTTCTCTTCCACCACCAACGCCGCCAACGGTCCTGGGACGCCGCCCGACGAGGGGCTAAGCTACGTCGTCGCGCAGAACGGCGCCGGGAGCGAACCCAAGAAAATCCTACTCAAGGAAGCCGTTGAGACTCTTGGGGACGCCATTCTCGGCACGGAAGTGATGTCGCAGCAGGGCGGCTGGAACGTACTCTGCAAATTCTTCGACAACCTGGGCCCGATCCCGCACCACATGCACCAGGGCGATGAGGACGCCGCGCGGGTCAACTGCAAGGGAAAACCCGAGGCGTACTACTTCCCGCCGCAATACAATTTCAAGGGCAACAATTTTCCGTACACCTTCATGGGCCTCGAGCCCGGAACGACGCAAGACGACGTGCGGGCTTGCCTCAAGCGCTGGAATGAAGGCGACAACGGTATTCTCTACCACTCCCGGGCTTACAAGCTAAAGCCGGGGAGCGGCTGGCACATTCCGGCGGGCATTCTGCACGCGCCCGGCTCGCTGGTCACCTACGAGCCGCAGGTGAATTCCGACGTTTTTGGCATGTTCCAGTCGATGGTGGAAGGCCGCGCCGTGCCGTGGGACCTGCTGGTCAAGGATGTCCCCGCCGAGCATCATCAGGACCTCGACTACATCATCGGGATGCTCGATTGGGAAGGCAATGTCGACCCCGAGTTCATGAATCATCACTTCTTCGAGCCCTCGCCGGTCAGCGATGTGTCTGCGATGAAAGACGGCGGCTACCGGGAGAGTTGGGTCTGCTACAGCACGGCGTATTTTTCCGCGAAGGAGCTGACGGTATTCCCGAAACGTTCTGTGACCGTGCGGGACGCCGCGGCCTACGGCCTGATCGTCACGCAGGGGTGGGGGCAGATCGGCGCGATGGACGTCGAGACCCCGTCATTGATCCGCTACGGCGAAATGACGAAGGACGAGCTTTTCGTTTCCGAGTCAGCGGCGCAAGCCGGCGTGAAGATCACGAACAAGAGCGAAACGGAAAACCTGGTCATGCTGAAGCAATTCGGCCCCGGCAACCCAGACGCCGCGTCCCTCATTCGTAACTAACATGGCGTAACTGACCGGCTCGATCGAGCCAGGGGCCGTCGAGTTTGCTGCCGCGTGGTTGCCACACTTCTTACGCGCAAACGCTCTCGCAGCGAATGCTTGCAGACCGCACAGTATAATGAGCGGGTCATGTACGAGTGGAGCACATTGCTGTTGCGGGGCGCGCTGGTGCTCTACTCTCTGGGCCTGTGGCACTCGCTGGTGACGGTAGTAAAACGGCGCCAGGAGATGTTCCGGGCGGCGCTGGTGTCGATTTCCGTCGGCGCGATCCTGCATCTGGCGTCGATCATCCTCTACGGCATCTCCCGGCAGCGCTTTCCCGTCTACACGCTGCACGAGATGGCCTCGCTGATCGGCTTTCTGGTCACCTGCACCTTCCTGCTTGTCTACTGGCGATTTAAGTACGAAAGCCTGGCTGTTTTCGTCTTTCCCACCGTTTTCTTGCTGACGCTGGTGGGCAACCTCGAAGGCTCAGTGAACCCCGTGGTGCAACGCACGTTGGGGAACTGGTGGCTGGTGATCCACGTGGCGCTGATCCTTCTGGGCTACGCGGCGCTGACGCTGACCTTCGTCGCCGGAGTGATGTACATCATCCAAGAGAAGGAGCTGAAATCGAAACGGCCGCGGGCGTTTTACTATCGCCTGCCGCCTTTGAACAAGCTCGACGAGATGGCGTATCAGACGATGGCGGTGGGGTTCGTGTTTGTCACGCTCGGCATCATCGCCGGCAGCTTTTGGGCCTTCGTCCGGTTCGGCTCGGAATGGATCGTCGATCCTACGATTGCGCTGGCTTTTGTCACCTGGGCTATCTACCTCGCCATGGTGTTTTCCCGGGTGGCGATCGGCTGGCGCGGCCGCAAGGCGGCGTACTTTGCAATCGCAGGCTTTTGCTGCGCGGCGTTGACCTGGATCGTCAACAGCGGCGCGCATTCCTTTGTTAGATAAATGAGTGTCCTGCTGGTTGGCCTGAGTCACAAGACTGCTCCGGTCGAGGTGCGCGAAAAATTCGCCATCGCCGAGCAGGACGCGGGCGTGATGGTCGGAGAACTGGTGCGGCGGCCCGGCATCGCCGAGGCGATGGTGCTTTCGACGTGCAACCGCGTTGAGTTCCTGGTGCGCTCGGAGACCAGCCCCGATCCGACCGGCGAAGTTATCCGCTTTCTCAACGAGTCCCGGCAATTCCCGCTTGACGTTGGCGCGCCCTTCCTCTACCGCTACGCCGATCGCGACGCAGTGCGGCACGTCTTCCGGGTGGCTTCGAGTCTGGATTCGATGGTCGTGGGGGAGCCGCAGATTCTCGGCCAGGTAAAGGCCGCCTATACGCTGGCCAAAGCCGCCGGCGCCCTGCGCGGAGACCTGGATCAACTGCTGACCGGCGCCTTTCGCGTGGCGCGCCGCGTCCGCAACGAGACCGGTATCGGCCAGATGGCGGTATCGATCAGCTACGTCGCCGTGGAGTTAGCGCGCAAAATTTTCGGCGACTTGAACGGCCTTTCGATTTTAATCATCGGCGCCGGCAAGATGTCGGAGGCGGCGGCGCGCCATCTGCGCAGCGCCGGCGCGAGGAACGTCTACGTCACCAACCGCACCTACGATCGCGCTGTGGAATTGGCTGTTCGTTTTGATGGCTCTCCGGTGCCCTTCGACCGCTTGCTCGAGTACTTGACGAACGTTGATATTGTTATTTCGTCCACCGGGTCGCCGAAGTTCATTCTTACCAAAAAGACCGCCGAAGGACTGATCGCCGCGCGCAAAAACCGGCCGATTTTCCTGGTCGACATCGCGGTGCCGCGCGACATCGATCCCGAAATCAACACCATCGACAACATGTTCGTTTACGACATCGATGACCTGCAGCAGGTCGCCGATGCCAACATTCGCGAACGGCAGCGCGAGGCCGACCGGGCGGAAAAGATCATCGAAGAAGAAGTCGGAAAGATGATGAACCGGCTCAAGACGAGCCAGATCGCGCCTACCATCATTTCGCTGCACAGTGAGCTTGACCGGCTGCGACGCGAGGAGATCGACCGCTTCCGATCGAAGCTGGGGACGCTGACGCCCGAACAGGAGCAGGCCGTCGAGGCGCTGACCCGCAGCATCATCAACAAAATCGCCCATCCGCCGGTCACCGAAATGAAGAAGCTGGCCAGCGACCCCGACGGGCTGCACTTCGTCGAGTTCGTCAAGAAGGCGTTCAACCTCGAGAAGAAATAGCGGCCTCGGGATGCAGGCGCAACCGTCCCTCAGAAATTTTCGCTCCGACACATGACGTCTCTCACCATTGGAACTCGCGGTTCGCAGCTCGCCCTCTGGCAGGCCCATTGGGTGGAACGGCAACTGCAAGACCGCGGCATCGGCACGCGCATCGAGATCATCAAGACCACCGGCGACAAAATCACTGATGTGGCGCTTGCCAAGGTCGGTGCGGCCGCCGGCCTTAAAGGGATCTTCACCAAGGAGATCGAGGAGGCGCTACTGGCGGGCGACATCGATCTGGCGGTTCACAGCCTCAAAGACCTGCCAGGCGATCTGGACGAACGCCTGGCGCTGGGGGCGATCCCCGAGCGCGCCGATCCGCGCGATGCCCTGGTCGGCAAGACGCTGGCCGAGCTGCCGCCGGGAGCGAAGGTCGGGACAAGCTCGCTGCGCAGGGGAGCGCAGCTTCGGCATTTGCGTCCGGACCTGCTGGTCGAGAACATTCGCGGGAACATCGACACACGACTGCGCAAGCAGGAGGAGGGCTTGTACGATGCGATCCTGCTGGCTGCGGCGGGGCTGCATCGCATGGGCTGGCAGGATCGGATCGCGGAGACTCTCGAACCGAAAGTCATGGCTCCCGCGATTGGCCAAGGCGCTCTGGGAATCGAGATTCGCGCCGGCGACAAGGCCACTCGCAAAATTCTCGAGCCGCTCAACCACGGCGAAACCGCGACTACGACCGCGGCCGAACGCGCCCTTCTGCGCGCTCTCGGAGGCGGCTGCCAGGTGCCGTTCGGTGGTTATGCCCGCATTGAGGGCGACCGCCTACTGCTGGACGCCGTGGTCATTTCGCCCGACGGCGTGACCCTGGTGCGTGCTGCTGTGGAGGGGTCGCCCGAGGACCCAGCCGGCCTGGGCCAACAAGCCTACGAGCAGCTCCGCCAGCAGGGTGCGGAAGAAATCATCCGGAGCGTTCTTCAGCCGTAGGGTTCCGCCGATACGAGCCCGGCCCCGTATCGTCAGTTGCGCGGGATCACCGCCCGTTACCCCAGTGGCCTGCCGCGTTCCCGACACCGGGGCCGCTGCATTGTGCTCACCGACCGAAGTTTGTATCATCGTCCTGCCGTTGCTTCGCCATTCCGCAGGGAGGGACCCATGTCCAAGTTAGCCTTGAGGTTCTCCGCAGGTCTCATCGTTGTGGCCTGCATGGGCCTTGTCGCATTGCGTTCGGCCGAAAAGGCGTTTCTGGTGATCGACACGCCGCTGCCGCCGCCGGCCTGGGCCTTGATGGAGCGCGAGCTGCTGCGTGCCAATTCCGAAGCTACCACTAGTGTAGTGTCCAACAAATAGATGGACAAAAGAACAGGGTTGCCGTATACTC
>JBBDWJ010000011.1:0-9601 GCA_040902925.1 Bryobacterales bacterium
ATTCAATGTATTTAGCCCCTTAACTTCGTGTCTCATTTTTGGGGTGCACTCCACCATTTTGCCTTCTCCTCCTCCTCCCTCCCCTCCTTCTTCCTCCCGTCCCTCTCCCACCAGGAAAACTAAGTTCTTCCCCCGAGCCCCTCTCAGCCCGATACCCGTCCCAAATTGGTACGCCCGCTCTAATAGGCAGTTTTGAGGCAATTCCTTACTATCGAGGGAGATACCTCAATCCTTATGCCGATCGACGCCCGTGTAATAGACCACCCGGCCCGGCCAGCAAAATCTCCCGGCGTACTACGGATGGAATAACCCTCTCCCCGGCCCTGTCGGCACGACGGAACACTATGCAATTCGAAGTTGGACAAACGGCAGGCGGCTACGAGTTCCTGGAAGTCGTCGAATCCGGGGCCACCGGAGTGACCTACCGCGTCCGCAATTCGCTGGCGGACCGGCTGGAGCTGCTCAAAGTTCTGCCTCGCGACCTGCAGGAAGACCCCGAGCGGGTCGAGCGATTTCTGCGCGAAGCCAAAATTCACGCCCGCCTCCACCACCCCAATATCGCGGCGTTTTACAACGCCACGCACGTCGGCGATCAGTTGGTCATGACCAGCGAGCTGGTCGAGGGGACGTCGCTCGCGCAGCGCATCGCGGGCGGTTCGCTGCCGCTCGATCAGGCGGCGAAATACTTCGAGCAAGCGCTCGCCGCTCTGAGCTACGCCCATCAGGAAGGCGTTGTCCACCGCGATATCACGCCTGCGCGATTGATGATCACCCCGAACGATGGCGTGAAAGTGACCGGCTTTGGCCTGGCGAAGAAGCCGGCCGACCCGACGCTCACACAGCCGGGCATCGTCATGGGCTCGATGCACTACATGTCGCCCGAGCAGGTGAAAGGCAGCAGCGATCTCGACCGCCGCAGCGACATCTATTCGCTGGGCGTGGTGCTCTACGAAGCCGTCACTGGCAGGAAGCCGTTCGACGCCAAGAGCGATTTCGAAGTGTTCATGGCGCACGTCAACCAGGAGCCGCCGCCGCCCTCCAGCGTACGCGCCGGGATTCCTCCCGAGGTGGACCAGATTGTCCGGACGGCGATGGCGAAGCAGCCCTCCGACCGCTTTCAAACCGCGGAAGAGTTCCGTGGCTCGCTAGGCAAATTGCAGGGCGTTTTGGCGGGCCCTTCCGCCGGGTCCTCCGCCTCCAGAAATCAGAATGGCGAACCACAAGGCGAGACTGCGGCCCCCCGCTTGAACCAGACACCGTCGAGCGCCGTGCCAGCCGTTGCAGACGCCTTTCCCGCGGCGCCGCCAGCCGAGCCAGGCGCCTACCGCGAAGCGCCGCCAGACCCCATTAGAGAATCAGAGGCGCGGCAAACCGAGATTTCGTCGAGCCGCCAAACGCCGGCGCCGTTCCAGCCGCGTTTCGATCGCTCGCCCGAGACGGCTCCGCGGCGCACCGAACCCGCGTTTCCGGCCGCGGAATCTGCGGTCAGTGGCAGAGAATTTTTCTCCCGTGGGGTGGCGCCTGAGTCGGCGGGCGGAGAGTATCGCAGCGACGCCGCGGCGCCGCGTGCCGGCACGCGCGAGGAATTCGGGCGCCCGGCCGCCGCACCGGCCCAGTCATTCCACGACACTTGGCCCGACGAAGAAGTTGCCGAATCACCCAGGGAGATCCCTCTGCTGCTGCGATCGACCGAGGAGTCGCCCGGTTCCCTGGGATCTCCCGACGTGAGTTCGCCGCCGAGGCGGCGGCAGCCCGCGCCGTCGCCGCCCGGCGATCAAACATTCGCCGGCTGGACGACGAAAGACGTTCTCGCGGTCGGCGCCCTTACGTTCGTGATCGTCGCCGCGGTCTTCTTCGCGATGCTGACCTTCTTGAATCGCTAGCAAATCGTTTCGAAGAGTCGCTTCCGAATGAACGAACTTTTCCGGGTAACCACGACATGCGCCCGCCATGCGGTGAAGACAGCGATGATCTGGGAGCTCGACCCGTACAGACAGCGGAAATAACAAGGCGTCGATGGCTCCTGTTCCGCGAGGACTGCTAGCATATTGTCAACCCGACGGCCGGGACGTTCCATGTCGAGCAAAATCCCCAACTCCGCTAACTCCCTCGCACCGCCTTCCGAGTCCGGCGGCCCGCCGATCATCACCGTACAGCAGCACATCTTTCATCAGCAGCAGCAGCATGCCCCGGGGGCGGCCGGAACGTTTTCCTGGCTCCTTTCGGGAATCACTCTTGCCAGCAAGATGATCCAGGCGAAGGTTCGGCGCGCGGGGTTGCTCGATGTGCTCGGCGCCGCTGGTCAGCAAAACGTTCAAGGCGAGCAGCAGCAGAAACTCGATGTCTACGCCAACCAGGCGTTGCTGCATTGCTTAGGAGTGCGGGAAAGCGTCGCGATACTGGTATCGGAAGAGAACGAAGAGCCGGTCACGCTCGACCACCACGGCACGGGAAACTATGTCGTCGTTTTTGACCCGCTCGACGGCTCGTCGAACATTGATGTCAACGTGAGCGTCGGAACGATCTTTTCGATCTTGCGCAAACCCGACACTGTTGCCGGCGGCGACCCCTGCTCGGCCGTGCTCCAACCGGGCGCCAAGCAGGTCGCCGCGGGCTACGTTGCCTATGGGTCCTCGACGATTCTCGTCTACACGGCTGGGCGGGGCGTTTTCGGCTTCACTCTCGATCCCTCCGTCGGGGCTTACGTGCTGAGCCACGACAACATGCGCATGCCCGACCAGGGCTACATCTATTCCGTCAATGAAGCGAACTCGGAATCGTTTCCCAAGCCTTACAACGAGTATCTGAAGCGGTTGCGCAGCGGCAAGACCGGCCGCAAATACACGTCGCGTTATATTGGGTCGATGGTGGCCGATTTCCACCGCACCCTCATCAAGGGAGGCGTGTTTCTTTATCCACCGACGGAAGCGCAGCGGAAGGGAAAGCTGCGTCTGCTTTACGAAGCAAATCCCATCGCGTTTATTGCGGAGCAGGCCGGAGGGATCGCCATCGACGGCGAGCGCAGAATCCTCGACATTCAGCCCGAAAGCATTCACCAGCGCACGCCGGTCGTCATCGGAAGCAGAGCCGAAGTCGAAGAGTTCCAGCGTTGCCGCGAAACGATCGGCAGCTAGCCCAGGGCTAACTTCGCTGAAACTTCCTGTTGGAAATGCGGTTAGGCGGTAGGACCGTCGCCGCCGCCAGCAACGGGGTGAAGAAAAACCCGATCGCCGGCAGCTCAGGACTGCAGCTTGGGCCCTTTAACCATCATGCGGCAGGTTAGACGCAAGCCGCCCGCGGGCTGCTCGATGTGCAGCGCGCCACCAACGCTGCGCAAGCGTGCTTGCAAATCGCCAATCTCGGTTTCGGTCAGCTCCGGCAGCTTGTCGCCATGGCTAACGCGATCGGTAACCGTCATCGACATGTACTTTTCAGGACCGGCAGCCAGTTCGACCAAAATGTGGTGCGCCTTTCCATGGCGAACCGCTCGTTCGACGACAACTTGTACGACGCGATAAAGCTGGAGCGAAGTAGCGGCATCCGTCTTGGGGCAGGACGATCCTTCGACCACACGACAGTACGTTTGGTACTTTTCAGCTTCCTCTGCCATCCTCCGCAACGCTTCCTCAAGACCGGCGCTTTCGATCTCGGGAGGATAAGCGGAGGCGGCCAGCAGGCGAGCCTCGGAAATGGTTCGTTCCACCAACTCCCTTAGTTTCGCAACATCCGCGGCCTCTGGTCTATCCTGTTCGGAAAGTCTTTTTTCCAGCAGCCGGGCCAGCAGCGCTACGCCATCCAGTTGACGAACAACACCCACTTCTACGTGGTGACTGAAATGGTACTGGCGGCGCTCGGAAGAGTCCAACAGTGCGCGGCCTAGCCGATCCCGCAACGCAATTTGGTTCTGTGCCAGATCATCGTTGGGGGGAAGCGGGATATCCTCGGCGTGGTCGGTCCAGCTTCGTGTGGCAGCCCAACTGGCGAGGCCCACCACGGCGGAAAACATCATCGCCAGCGTTTCAGGCCGCCAGATACCGGCAATCCATGCTTCGGCTTGATCCGGCGCCAGAACGCCTAAGGTAAGCACGACACCCGCCCCGCCGGCCGCGCAGAGCCACGACAGAGAGTTCTTGGTGCGCAGACGAAGGATTCTGGGGGTCCGCATTGGCCGGGGCTCGCTGCCGGTCGCGCATCGAGGGCCGATCTGGTTGATTGCCGCAATCTCGTTCATGGGGCACCTTTCGATTTCCGATCGTTGCGGTTTTTCTGTGGATGGACCCTCGCTGGCCCGGTGGGGGGATACCGAGCCAGCGACATATTGCACCAGCAATTAGCCTGCCATGTCCTGAGTCGTACACTTAGTTGTCTGCTAGCGTATGTCCTAGTGGTATGCAGCACAACTCTCGCAAGACCAGCCTTGGATCGCCGTCTAGCCCCAACTGCATGTCAAAGGCGCAATGCACAGGCAACGGATTGAGGCTTTCTTTCCAACGTGATTTCAGCGAGTTGCCGACACGCTGGCAAGCGCCAAAACGGCGGTTTCAGCAAGGTTCCTGAAAGTAAAATTTACCTTGACGCGTAAAAATTCCCGGGAACAAGGCAAGCAACAATACACTCGATCCGGGCTAGGAAGAGAGCGCTTGCGCGTTTAGGCGGCGGTGCTGCGCGACGTACTCGGCGAGTCCGCTGCGGAAAGAATAGTGGGGTAAAAAGCCCACCGCCGACTGGAGTTTTGCAATCTCGCTTACATAATCGCCGCTCTCCACCTTCTCGAAGTCCGCGGGCCATGGCTGGAATTCGATCGGCGGGCCGCCGGCCGCCTTTTGGATTTCTTCCACCGCATCGCGTAGCCGGATGCCCTCGCCACGGCCAACATTAAAAGTCTCGTTACGCGCGCTGGCGTGCGTTCCACACCGGATGAGGGCCTCGATCAGGTCGTCGATGTAGACGTAGTCGCGCAATTGGCTTCCGTCGCCAAACAGCTTCAGTGGCTCGCCGGCCAGAGCCTTCTCGACAAACGCGTTGATGACGCCGTGGTCCTTGCGGCGGTACTCCGGGTCGCGGCCAAAGGCATTTGAAATGCGGCAGATGGTGAACGAGATCGAGCCGTTCGCGGCGAAGGCGCGGTGATAGTCCTCGCAACAGAGCTTGTTGGCGGCGTAGAAACTGCGCGGCGCGAGTGCGTGGTCTTCGGCGACGGGCAACGCGCGCGGCCGCCCGTAGACCAACCGCGAGCTACTGAAAACGATGTGCGGACGGTGGCCCGCCTGCGCGCAAGCCTGCAGGAATTGCACTTGAACGCGCGAGTTCTCATCGGCGCTCTGGACCGGATTCTGATTGCTGCGGACGGCTCCGTTTGCACCGGCGAAATTGAATATCAGGTCCGCCGACGCGGCCGCTTCGCGAAAAACAGACTGTGGGTCAGGGCTCCCGATCTCGAAGCGCTGAATCGCATCACCCGCCGGCAAAGAGTCCCAGGAAGCCGCGGCATAGCGGCCTCGCTCGCGAGTGAGAATCGAAAGCGCAACGCCCTCCACAAGCAGACGATCGACAAGATGCCGCCCCATGAAGCCATAAGCGCCCCATACCAGCACGCGGCGCGGAAGGCTGAACTGTGATTGCTGCTGCATGATTCCTTTTGTGAGTTGGTGCGCTCGCCAGATGCGGGTGTTCGCGTGGGGACAGTCACCCGTGGGGGTGGGGACAGTCACCCGAGCACGCAGCGTGCGATCAACTCACTCTAGCCATCGGGTGACTGTCCCCTCAACGGCTGTCCCCTCCACCTCCACGGCCCACTGACACAACGCCGCGTCGTCAAGGCCTTCCACCGCGCAGCGATCGCGTGAGCGCCGCCATCGTCTGGCGCGCTGTCTGCTCCCAGCGAAACCGTTTTGCGCATTCGAGCGATGCGGCGCGAAGCCGCTCGCGAAACGCCGCGTCGCCGACCACGCGCCCCATGGCGTCGCACAATTTTTCGGCGGACGGCTGCTCGATCACCCACGCCGCCTCGCGTAAGCCGGCCTCGAGCGCGGCGTGATCAAAAACAATCACCGGCGCTCCGCAAGCCATCGATTCGGGAATGGTCAACGAAAATCCTTCATGCTCGGTCGGCAGCACGAAACCAGCCGCGGCGCGGTAAAAATCGACGAGATACTCCATCGGGACGTGCGGCCGATAGTGCACCGCGTCGGCCACGGACAATTCCGCCGCGCGCCGCGGCACGTCGACACCGAGATAGTCCGGCCCGATGATCACCAGCGAATGCGGCACGCCGCGACTCTTGCGGAGCCGCGCAAAGGCCTCGATCAGCATCGGAATGTTGCGGCGTTTCGACAGCTTGCCCACGAACAGGAAAAACGGCCCGGGCGGAAGATCGTAGCGCTCGCGCAGCGCCGCCGGAAGCTCCGCCGCGGCCACGCCCTCGGCAGGCGAGAGCTCGGGGTCCACACCCAAGTAAACGACCTCGGTCTTCGCCGCATCCACGCCGAAGTGTCTGATCAAGTCGTTCTTCGTCGATTCCGAATTCGCCAGCACCCAGCGGGCTTTTCGCGCGCTGTGCTTGAAAAAAGGAGTCGTGCGCAGGCGATCGAGGATCGAAAAATCCGCAGGGCGTGATTCGTAGATGCCAAGGTTCGAGACGACGCCGCGCCCGGCAAGCACCCAGGGCAGCGTGTACGGACCAAAAACCAGGTCGACCCCGGACATCCGCGGCGGCAGCGCGATGTTTTCCCACGCCAGCGGAGACATGCGGCTTCGCACGATGCGCACCTCGACCGGCGGCTGGATCGTTCCAGCGGGCAGATTCGGCTCGCCCGGCGTGTAAACCGTGATGCGGTTGAACGGCGTCTCGGTACGGCCCCAGTGATACAACAGGCTCTGCAAATAGCGGCCGACTCCAGTCAGGGGCTCGCAAAGCCGGCGGCCGATGACGGCCAGATGTTTGTTCGAACTCAACTCGATAGGATAGCTTGCGGTAACGGCAAGTGCCGGGGAGCTGGGTGGGGCAGACATTCTGTGTGGCGTGGGACAGGCAGAATGCCTGCCTTTGGCCAAGTCTTGAGGGGCTTCAAAATAGCCGCCGCGTGGCGGCGGCTGACAGGCGGGAGCGCCTGTCCTACTTGTGCAGGTCGGCGACCTGCTTCTCGAAAACCACAGCCAGGAATTGAGCACCATCGAGCGGCGCGCCCCTGGCGGTGAGGGCATGATGCAAACCGAGTCGAATCTCGGTGAGCGCCAACCGGACTGGCGAAGCCACCGTACGCCGCGCTTGCTCGACCTCACGCCCGATCTCCGCGTGCAGGGCCGCGTATTCGTTATCGAACCATTTCAGCAACAGCCGCGGGTGAATCGGACCGGCTTCCATGGTCTCGTAGTACAAACAGCGCAAGCCGTGGCGCGCGAATCGCTCGATCACGCGCGGCGCCAGTTCCAGGCCGACGTGGCCATCCTGGTCGATCAAGTGCCGCTGGTAAAGCGCGGGGTCTTGTTTGGCAAGCTCGACGAAAGGGTGCTTGCTGTCGGTCTCGATCACGTGCAGCGATCTGCCGCCGGCTTTAAGGACGCGGGCGATTTCGGCGATCACAACATCTTTGTCGGCGGCGGGGATGTGCCCCATCACGTGCGAGCTCACCACGCAATCGAAGCTGTTCGAGCGGAACGGAATGCCCCCCAGCATCGCTTGCACGGCGATGTCATAGTGCCGGGCGCATTCGGCCAAAGCTGAGGGCGCGATGTCGGCGCCCACGCAAAGGCGCGCCTGCTCGCGGAAGATCTCGCGGCCCCTGGCGCAGCCCACGTCCAGCAGCACCGAACCGGCCGGCGTCCAACGCCTCCAAAAACGCCATTCCCGCCAAGACCAGTAGGGTAAAAAGCGCAGCACGAAACCCTTCAGCCCGCGCGGGCTGCGGTGGTAGGGCACGTGGTGCTCGACGTAGTCCTCATAAAAGGCTTCGACTTCGGCCGGCGGCCCTTGCGCGGCAGAAGTTGACTGTGCGGCGGGAGTTGACCCTTGCATGGTTGGCTTGTGGCGATGGCCCGTGCTTGGCGGCCCGAGCGGCGACTATACGTTTTGCTTTGACACGGAACACGCCGCCTCAGCGGCGCGTTTGTGAAAGCGACGGCTGGACTTTGGTGCGAAATTCCCAGGCGCTGCGCACCGCGTCTTCGAGAGAGTATTTGGCCTGCCAGCCAAGCTTGGCGCGAATGAGAGCCGGATCAGCGACTAGCTCGGGTGCGTCCCCGGGCCGCCGATCCGCGGCGACTTCGCGAACTTCGCGGCCGGTGACGCGGCGCACCGTGTCAATCACTTCGCGCACCGAGTTGCCGCGTCCGGTACCGGCATTGTAGCAACCGCTCAACTCGTCGGGCGCATCCAACGTCGCGATGTGCGCGTCGGCCAGATCGAGCACGTGAATGTAATCGCGAACGCAGGTGCCGTCGGGCGTCGGATAGTCCGACCCATACACCTTGATCGCGTCACGCTCGCCGGCCGCCGCCTGAAGCACCAGCGGAATCAGGTGTGTTTCCGGATCGTGCCGCTCGCCGCGCGTGGCCGTCGCCCCACAGGCGTTGAAATAGCGCAGGCAAAAATACGTCAGCCCGTGCACCTGCCGATACCAGGCGAGCATGCGTTCGACCAGCCACTTCGATTCGCCGTAAGGAGAAATCGGGTTGGCGGGCGCGCTCTCCGCGATCGGAGACGGAGCCTGGTCGCCGAATAGCGCGCAGGTCGAGGAAAAAACAAAGCGCTTCACCCCGGCCGCGTGAGCTTCTTCAATCAGCACGAGCGCTGCGCCGACGTTGTTGCGAAAGTAACCCGACGCATCGCGCATCGACTCGCTCACTTCCGCCAGCGCCGCGAAATGCATTACGGCGTCGATGGAGTGTTCGCGAAAGACGCGGCGAAGTTTTTCGCGATCCGCCAGGTCGCCTTCAACGAACGCCGCCCGATCGGGCACGGCGTCGCGGTAGCCGCGAAACAGGGAATCGTAAACGCAAACTTCGAAGCCGCGCTCCAGCAGACGTTCGGCTGCAATACTGCCGATGTATCCGGCGCCGCCGGTAACAAGAATCATAAGATCAGCAAATCCTGAACAAAGCGAGCTCTCCAAGACCGCGAAGAGCTAAACGAATCCATACCCGCTAACGGACGGAATCGAATCCGGCCGCGGCGGGCAAAAAGACCCCAAAGCAGATCATTGTAGCGGTGTTCCCCGCCCCAAAGACGCCGCGTCGCCGGCGGCATTCGCGGCGGGCGCCAACGCGGAACGAATCGCATCCATCGCCGCGGCGTTGCCGCTGATCGCCGTGGCAGCCGCGCGATGCCCGGCGGCGTTCATGTGCGCGTCGGGATAGTGAAACAGATTCTCCCCGGGATTCTCCCGCTGCCGAAGCCGAAAGGCCGGCAACAAGTCCACCAATAGCGCCCCGCGCCGCGAGGCCCACTCGGCGAGCAATCTCTGCGGCCGGTCGAGATCGAGATCGTCTTCGGAAACGCCGAGCGCCTCGATCAACTCCCGGCGCTCCTCGGGATAGATCTGAAAGCTCCGTGGGATCACGACCAAAATCAACGGCGCCGATCGCTGCCGGCAAAATGCCTCCA
>JBBDWJ010000012.1:0-9555 GCA_040902925.1 Bryobacterales bacterium
CAGTATTCCGACCGGCTCTCCGCTGCGGCGGGTTGAATTGGAGGTCGAACTTGCCGCGAGCGGCAAGCAATTGCGGCAGCAGCGAACCTATCAGCGGCGTGTGGCCGACGGCGCCGGCAACCAGGTTTTCAGGGAAGAACTGATCTTTCTACGTGCCGCGCGGGAACTCAGCGATACGCGGCTCAAGCCGGGCGAGAAGCGTCAAGAGGTGTTTCGATTCCCGTTGCTTGCGTCGGAAAGCGCGCGACTCAATGCGCGTTTGTCGTACCACTACTCACCGCAGGAGCGCTCCCCGGGCGCGAAAACCCTGAAATTCCTCGTGTTGCCTCAATACGAGCCGGCGAGGTGAAAACGAGCGCCGCTCGTTTGTCGAGATAGGCTTTAGCCCAGGGTTAGCGCCAGGTAACGACCGGCCCGGTTGCGCGAGTGGGCAGAGGTGTCGCGCCCGGCTCCGACAGATGTCCGCCCCGCTAGCCGAAGGCCTCGCGCAGCACCTTCATGCTCTTGGGTACGGCGGTCTCGGCTGGCTCTTTGCCTTCCATTTCGAGCGAGACCCAGCCTCGGAAACCTGCTTTGCGCAGAATTGCCGCGATGCGTTTGTAGTCGAGGTCGAGCGTGTACCACTCGCCGCCGCCGTAGTACGTCTTGGCCTGCACGATGTCGGCGTAAGGCGCTAGCTGCTCCATCTGCGGATAGGGATCGCCGACGTAGTTGCCCGTATCGACGTTCATGCCGAGCCAGGGCGACTCGATCGCTTTGTATACCTTCAACAAGTTGTCGGGCTTGGTCGAGAGGCCCCAATGGTTCTCGATCGCCATCACGACGCCACGCTGCTCGGCGTGCGGCAGGCATTTCTCGATCGAGTCGATGACCCACTTGAAAGCGTCTTCGTCGTTATAGCCTTCGATCGGCGGCTCGTCGCCGTTGGCTTTCATCAGATCGTCGAACGAGCGGATCGTGTTCCAGCGCCCGGTGTTGAGGCGGATTGCGGGAATGCCCATCTGATGCGCCAGGTCGATGGTGTGCTTGGTGTGCTCGATGTCTTTTTGGCGTTTCTCCGCATCCGGATCGACAAAATCCTGATGGATCGACAGCATGTAGAGGTCGAGTCCATTGACGAAGGCCAGGCGCTTAAGCTTGTTCAGGTAGCCGGTGGATTCCTCGGCCATCTGGCGGTGCAGAATCTCCACGCCGTCGAAGCCGAGCCGCGCGGCGTCTTCGATAACCTTCTCGATGGGAAACTTCTCCTGGCGAAAATGCCAGTAGGAGTATGTCGAGACCCCGATGGGAATACGCTGATCGGCCGGGGTTGGGGCCTTGACGGCTGCCGCGCCGTTAGGGGCCGCGGCAGCGGCCGCGCCCGCGGCGGCCAAACCACGGTGAAAGAAATTACGGCGCGAGATGCTCATGCGGAACCTCCTGTTGCAAAAGACGATTGTAGCGGATCGAGGGGAACTTTCTTGCGCGTGCTTACGCGGGTCCGCCAGCGCGAGCAAATAACTGCAAGCTCGTAAAGACCGCCAACGAACGGAGCTTCGAGATAGCCACGAAATATCCTCGGGCGGGGAAGGAATTGAGTTCAGCCGTTCCAGCGGACAGCGTTACACAAGGAGCGGCGACATCGAGACGAGCGGATCTGGCGGGCTTCCGGAATGCATCTATTCCGCGCGGCTCAGGACAGGCGACCCGTCTGAGAGTTGCTCGAACGCCACGATTTTGGATTCCACGGGTACGCCGCCATTGATGCTGACTTCGAGCACGCATTCAAAACCAGGTGTGGACCCTGCGACGCCCTCCTGCGTGAGCTTGGAGAGTAGCGCTTGCACGGTGTCGGGACGGCAGACAAATTCGACCGCGGCCTGCGTGCCCAGCGTGGTAATCCCAGCGAGGATGATGATCCGGCGGCCCGGCACCAGGCCTGGAAGCAGCCGGATGACGGCGTAGTCTCGGCGGGCGGGTCTCGCCGCGCCGGCGTCGAACAGTTTTAGTAGGCCATCGCCAGAGCGGCTCGCCACTACCACGCGCACCTGGCCGTCCGCGTCGACACGCGGCTCAAAGACGAACCGGGCGCTTTGCAACTCGCGCACCGGCATGTTCTCGGCCGGCCCTCCGATGAAGATGACGTTCGCCTTTTTGACCTCGTCCCAATCGACAAGGGCCGATCGCTTAACCTCGAGGGCCGCGCCGAGACTCTGAAACAAGCGGCTCAGTTCATACACCCCGACGACCTCGCCGACTCCGGTGTGAAGTTCCCGGATGTCTTCGAGGCGATCCTCGTCGGGGTTGAAATAACGAAGGCCGTTTTCGCCGTCGCCGACAAAGCGCGCATTGCTGAAGACGATGATGGTCTTCTCCTGCGGGGTGGCAAACTCGTTCCAGAACCCTTGCAAGACGGCATTTGGGCTGCCGCCGCGGCGGACGGGGCCGCTGTCTATCCATAGCGTGACGAGCGCGCCGAGCGCTATTCCCAGGGCAACCGCGGCTGCCAGGGCAGGGTACGGCCGGCGCTCTTGCGTGGCTTGGCCTGCGGCGGCCTGCGGGTCGCCGCTCTCGCTCGAAGCCGCGCCCGTCTCGGGCAACTCGCCCGGGCCTGGCTCCTGGCGCTCATGGAACCGGATGAGATAGGCACCCTTGGGGATCTCGATCCGGAGGGGGTCGTTTTTGCCTTCCGTGGCGTAATATTCCAGCAGTCTCGACCGCAGCCGGGCTACGTTCACGCGGACGCTGGAGTCCATTCTGGGGTCAAACTGCTGGCCCCGGCCCAGCACTTCGGTAGCGATCTGATATTCCTTGACCGGCTGCGGCGGGTCGCCCAGGGAGTGGTCTGCCAGATAGCCCAGCAGCTTCTGCAGCGCCTCGGAAGAGTGGAACGCGGAGCTGGACAGCACATTGCGTAAATGCTCCTGCTCACTCACGCCGCCCATCCTAGCACAGCTTGGGAAGCGGCAACCGAAGCCGTAACTCTCCGTCTTCCCAATGGCCCCGGCCTATTAAATCATTGAATACATGGGATAACTCGACCACGTAACAGTGAATAACCAGGTTTTAACTACACACTCTGCCCCGATGGTGGTAGGCTCCGAGAGGATAGAACCGGGGAGCCCGGTTAGCTTCGGGCCCGCGAGAGTACGCGTTGACGAGGGGTGTTCTACCGTTCACGCCGGGGATTGGAACTGTGCCGTCATGGACATGACGCCAGGTTGGGGAGCCTGCGGGGTCGGTTTCCGACATCGAGTCCAAGGCGGCTCGGCGAAAACCGCCGTATGACACCGCGTAACATTTAATACGTTTCGCTTGCTGTATCGGGGGCGCTTCAGTAGACTAGTGTTAGTTCTCAAGGGGTTAGTGCTCAGGAAATCACTAAGCGTCCCTGCAGCAAGATCGGGTTGGTCAATGTGGCCTGCCCGCTAGCAGTTACGTCTAAAGTGGGGCGGCTCTCAAACGCGCCACTGGGGTTATAGTCTGGGGTCTGCGCTTCCAAAGCCAGACTTCACAACGTACCCGGCCGAGCAGACAGCTCGGGCGGTAGTTACACGTTCGAAAGAAGGATGGGGTCAATGAGGAATTTGTCTCTATTGCATCCATCAGCAGCCGTGTTTGTAGCGGCGTTGCTGATTTTCGGCCTGGCCACGCCCAGCGCCGAAGCGCAAGTTCTCTATGGATCACTCACGGGTCTCGTAACCGATCAGAGCGGGGCGAGCATTCCGGGAGCTGAAATCAGCGCCACCAATACCCAAACGGGTCAAGTCATTACATCGGCTAGCGACCCCGCTGGCCGGTATTCGTTCGTCAACGTGCAGGCGGGCGCCTACGACGTGCGGTTCGCCGCGCAGGGCTTTCGCACGCTGACGCAGACCGGCGTTCAGGTTTCGGTCAACGCCGTAACGCGTGTCGACATCGGAATGGAGCTGGGCCAGGTCACGGAGGTGATTACGGTCGAGGCGACCGCGGCTACGCTGCAGACGGAAAAGGCCGACACCAGCGCCGAGATTACTTCCGCGGCCATCACCCAACTGCCGTTGCCTGGATTCCGCAATTACCAGAGCTTGATCAATCTGGTTCCCGGCGCGACGCCCGCGGTATTCCAAAACTCGATTCTCGACACGCCGGCGCGCTCGCTTTCCACCAACGTCAACGGCACGAATCGTAACAACAATGTGACCCGTATTGACGGCGCGGCCAGCATCAACGTCTGGCTGCCGCACCACGCCGGCTACATCGCTCCGGCGGAAACGCTCGAGACGGTGAACATCACCACCGGCTCTGGGGACGCCGAGCAGGGTCTTTCCGGCGGCGCGTCGACGACCGTCATCACCAAGTCGGGCACCAACGAGCTGCATGGTGTCGCGTTCTGGTTCCACGACAATCAGCGCCTGCGGGCCCGCAACTACTTCTCCTCGGTGAAGCCTGTCAGCAACTTCAACAACTTTGGCGGCACGCTCGGCGGGCCGATCAAGAAGAACAAGCTGTTCTACTTTTTCAGCTACGACAAGACCACGCAGCGTGTCGCCGGCGTTCGCACGGGTGACGTAGTCCCGACTGCGGACCAGCGCGCGGGGGACTTCAGCGCCTATCCCAACGTCATTTATGACCCGGCCACCGGGAATCTGAACGGCACGGAACGTACGCCGTTCGCCAACAACATGATCCCGGCGGCGCGGCTGGATCCGATTGCCCTTAACGTGCAGAGCTACTATCCGCTGCCGAACCAGCCGGGCACCAACAATAACTTCCACTCGGCGGGTGCTCCGCCGTTCGCGCGGCAGTATATCGACGTCAAGATCAACTACAACGTCAGTGACAACTATTCGTTCTGGGGCAAGTACGGCAAGATGAACGCCCCCGTTACCGGCTTTGCCATCTTCGGCGAAGCTGGCGGACCGGCGCCTGGCGGCGACGCTGGATCCGGGGATACACGCGTGAACATGGCTACCTTGGGCCACACCTATACGTTTTCGCCCAACTTCCTGTATGACGGCGTGATCGGATTCTGGCGCCAGGACCAGGACGTTCTTCCCGCGGATTTCGGCCGTGACTTCGATCTCGGCATCCCTGGGATCGGCGGGCCTGATCCTCGTCAAAAGGGCTTTCCGAACATCAACCCGGGCTACACGGGTTTCGGTTCGCCCGGCTGGCAGCCGCTGGAGCGCATCGAAGAGAACTGGACCACCAGCCAGAACTTCACGCTCATCAAGGGCGCCCACCAGGTGCGTTTCGGCTTTGACGGCATCCTGTTGAAACTCAGCCACTGGCAGCCGGAGTTGGGCGGCGGCCCGCGCGGCGTCATCAGTTTCAACGGCGACATCACCGCCCTGAACGGAGGCCCTGCTCCGAATCAGTTCAACACGTACGCGTCGTTCCTGCTCGGTCAGTCGAGCGGTATGGCGAAGGCGCTGCAGCACGTTCTGGCGACCGGCCGCGAATGGCAGTTTGCCGGCTATGTTACCGATCGCTGGCAAGCTTCTCCGAAGCTGACCGTGAACTTCGGCCTGCGTTACGAGTACTTTCCGCTGATGACGCGGGCGGGCGGCAAGGGCCTGGAGCGCTACGACCCCTTTACCAACCAGATGTTTCTGGGCGGCCGCGGCAACGTGCCGACGAACGCCGGGATTACCGTCAGCAAGGCTCTGTTCTCGCCTCGCTTAGGTATAGCCTACCGCTTGGACGAAAAAACGGTCATCCGTACGGGCTACGGCCTGAACTTTGACCCGATGCCGTTCTCTCGGCCCTTGCGCGGCCAGTATCCGCTGACGGTCACGTTCAATTTCCAACGTCCTGGTTCCTTCCAGACGTTCCGGACGCTGTCGGAGGGCATCCCGCCGGTGGTGGGGCCGGATCTCGAGCCCGGCGTGTTGGACGTGCCGCTCAGCGCCGATCTGCGCAGCCCCTATGGGGGTAAACTGGATCGGGGCTACATCCAGTCGTGGAACTTCACGATTGAGCGCCGGCTGCCCGCCGACGTCATTACGTCGATCGGTTATGTCGGAACCAGCTCGATTGGGATGCTCGGCGACCGCGACATCAACGCTTCGGGCATCGGCCAGGGCAACGCCGGCCGCCCCTTCGCCGCCATTACAGGTCGCGCGATCAATATCAACATGTGGGACAGCTATCTGAACGCGAACTACCATTCGCTTCAGTTGGCGATCAACCGCAGCTTTTCCAAGGGCCTGTCGCTGAAAGGCGCCTTTACCTACTCGAAGGCCATCAACATGACCGACGATGACGGTTGGGCAGGTGTGGGCTGGAACTCCGATGCCGTGTTCAGCCGCAATCGGGCTCGCGCGGGCTACGACCGTAGGCACATGTTCCAGATGGGATTCGTTTACGAGCTGCCCATGGGCAGCGGTAAGCGGGTCGCCAACAGCGGCGTGGCTGCTCAAATTCTCGGCGGCTGGCAGGTCAGCGGCATTTTCGCCGCGATGACTGGAAGGCCGTTCCAAGTCGGCGCCAGCGGCGCTTCTCTCAACTCGGCCGGGAATAGTCAAACGGCCGATCAAGTGGCCGAAGTCAACAAACTTGGCGGATTCGGGCCGGGTCAGCCCTACTATGATCCGTCCTCTTTCGCGCCAGTGCGCGATCCACGCTTCGGAACGAGCGGAAGGAACATCCTTGACGATCCTGGTATCGGCAACTTGGATCTCAGCCTGCTGAAGAACTTCCCGCTCGGTGAGAAAGTCAACGCCCAGTTCCGCGCGGAGTTTTTCAACTTCACGAACTCTCCGCAATTCGGACGGCCCAACACCAGCGTCGAGAACACCAATTTCATGGTGATCACCGGCGCGTCTGGTGAACGGCAGATCCGTTTTGGCTTGCGCTTTAACTTCTAGCGGGCCGGCAACAACAATTCGCTAACCACGGGGCTCCCTTAACTGGGGGCCCCGTTTTGTTTTAGAGGCAATCGCCGCGGGGCGGTCCGAGCCCTACCCGCAAGGGTGGCCCACTATTGGCGTGCATCAACCGCTCAAGACGCGCGATGCAAGCAAAGAGTACACCAACACTGACGCCGTGCACCAACACTGACGCGGCGATCCACGCCAGCCGCTAAAATGCTATGGAGGCAGGTAAACGATTCCCGGCATAGCCAAATTGACGTTTGCTAGATTTGTGAACCTGGTGGGCATGCTGGCCGCTGCGCTCGCGGCGCTACTATTCCTCGCGGTGGCATCCGCGCAGTCGCCGGACCTCGCTGCCAAGGCGCAGCGCGGCAAGCAGGCCATGGCCGAGGGAAACTTCGCGCTGGCCGCCCAGCTTTACGCCGAGCTGGCCGCGGCGATTCCCAATAATCCTGGCTTGCTGCTGAATCTAGGCATGGCTCAGCACATGGCCGGCGACGACGCGAAGGCGATTCCGAACCTGCAGGCTGCTCTTAAAGCCGATCCCAATATCTTTCCCGCCAATCTTTTTTTGGGCGCAAGTTTTCTGCGCACCGGCCAGATGGCCAAGGCCGTGGCGCCGCTACAGAAAGCCGTGGAGCTCAACCCTTCGTACCCGGACGTTCGCGCCATGCTCGGCGATGCGCTGCTCGAGCTGGGCCGCCCCTCTGAAGCCATCGAGCACTACCACAAGCTTGCCGAGTTGAAGCCTGAGGTGGCGGGCGGCTGGGTTGGACAGGTGCAGAGCTATGAAACGCTGGCTCAGCAGGCGTTTCAGAAGCTGGAAGATTCGGCGCCGGAGTCTGCTTATCTACTGGCCTTGGTGGGATCGGTGCGCGTCACGCAGCAGCAGTATTCGAGCGCGTTCTATCTCTACAAGCAAGCGCTCGCGAAACAGCCCCAGATGCGCGGTCTTCATCAGGCGCTCGCTGAAATTTATCGCCGCACCGAGCATCCCGAATGGGCCGCGGTCGAAGAGCAAAAGGAGAAGGAACTGCCGCCCCTCGATTGCCAGGCGGAAAAAATCGAGTGTGCCTGGCGCGAGATGCGTTTCGATGAAGTGCTGCGCGCTGCGAAGGCGGCCGAGGGGCCGCAATCGGGCTACTGGCAGGTGCGCGCCTACAACCAACTGGCCGGGGCAAGCTTGGCTAAGCTGGCTGAGCTGCCGGCCTCTCCGCAGCGTCACCAGGTGATGGCCGAGCTGCATCGGCGCAGCGGACGGTTTGTGGAAGCGGTTGAGGAACTACGCGCCGCCCTGAAACTTGCGCCGGGCGACCCGCGGCTGGAATTCGAGCTGGCGTCCGCGTTGTATTTGGGCCGCAACTACGAAGCGGCTGGGGATCTGAGCGCCAAGCTGCTGGCGCAGCGTCCCACCGACCCCGAATTGAATTGGATCCGCGGGGGTAGCCTGCTGGCCTTGCAGAAGGCCGAGGAATCCATCCCGCCCCTGAAGAAGGCCGTGGAGGCGAATCCGGACCTGCTGGCGGCGCACCACGCGCTGGGCCGGGCCTACATGCAGCTCGGCCAGGACGCCGCCGCGGTGCCGCACCTCAAAGCAGCCCTCCCGATCGACGAGGATGGCAGCCTGCACTACCAGCTCGGGCAGGCCTACCGCACGACCGGCCAGATGGACCTCGCCAAACAGACGCTTACGACCTACCAGCAGATGCAGCGCGACATGAAGGCCCAGCAGCGCGAGCTGCAGGACGAGATTCAGATCACCGCGCCATAGCGAATGTGCGAGGCCGGTGAGAGAGGACCGTCGCCCGATCTAAGCCTTTTCCATCGGCAACCTGGGGCAGACTGCCGAACCCGGCCCGGCGAACCCGTCGTAGACTGGCGCGGGCCTGTTGTGGCATCCTAATTCTTGCCGCGATCGTGACTTCCGCACTGCCGCAAATGCAGCGCCTCATCCCTTCGCCACGCGGGGAGCAGGCATCGACGCGATCACTCCATCGGCGGGGCGGATGAGTTGAGTCCAGCAAACCATGAACATTACCATTGTGGGAACGGGGCACGTTGGCCTCATTGTGGGTTTGTGTTTCGCCGAGATCGGCCACCGGGTCTATTGCGTCGACAACGACGAGGCCAAGATCAAGGCATTGAAGGAAGGCCGCAGTCCATTTTTTGAACCTCACCTCGACGACTTGCTGAAGCGGGCGATCGAAGAGAAGACTGTCGTATTCACCACGGATCTGAGCGAGGCGGTGAAGCATGCCGAAGTGACCTTTCTGTGCCTGGGGACGCCGCCGCTGCCCGACGGCGACGCCGACCTCTCGTTCGTCGAGCGCGTCACGCGGCAGATCGCCACGATGGCGGACTCTTACCACCTCGTCATCGAGAAGAGCACGGTGCCCGTTCTTACCGGCGAGCGCATCGAAAAGACGATGCGAATCTACCGCCGCGGGCGTGACGGGGATTTCGATGTCGCGTCGAATCCGGAGTTTCTTGCCGAGGGCTCGGCGGTGATGGACTTCCTGTGTCCCGACCGTATCGTCATCGGCGTCGAAAGCGAGCGCTCACGCAAGATTCTCGAACAGGTTTACGCTCCGATCGTGGACCAAAGCTTTCCCTGGCGGCTGCAAGCCGAGCGCCGCAAATCCGGCGGCGACGTCCCGCTGCTGGTGACCAACCGCAACAGCGCCGAGTTGATCAAGCACGCTTCGAACTGCTTCCTGGC
>JBBDWJ010000013.1:0-9542 GCA_040902925.1 Bryobacterales bacterium
CCCGGCGTCGATCCCTCGTTGCGCACCTCAAATTCCAGCGTATTGGTGGAACCAACGGAGGTAGGGCCGAAGTCCACCACGCCGCCCGGCGACACCGGAGCCGGCGTTCCGGCCTGCACCACGACGAACGAGAGATTGGCGGCGGCTCCCTCGCCGCTTACGGTAACGGTTCGAACTACTACCGGAGGTATGTCTCCGGAGCCGATCGGCGCGCCCGACAGATCGAACGTAACCGTCCCGTTTTCCGCGCCCAACGCAGCCGGTTCAAACACAATCGGCACGCGAACCGAGCCTCCGGCGGGCACGCTCACGTTGGTTTGCGCGACGGCGCCCTGCACGGCCGGATTCACGCGGAACGCCGCGCTATTGCTGGTTACCATCCCAGAGAAAGTGCGGTTGGACTGGTTGCTGACCACCACTTCGCGAGGAGACGACGCCTGGCCGACCGGCTGCATCCCGAAATCAATCGTCTCGGGAGTCAGTGTCAGCAGCGCCTGGCCGCCAATGCCTTCGACGGGCGCCTGCACCGTCACGACGCACTCGCGGTCGCTTTGGGTGGCCACTTCGACCGTGATGATGCCGCTGGCCGGGCCTTCGGCCACGGGAGAAAAGTCGATGTTCACGCGGCCGGACGTGTTTGTGCTCACCACCCGAAACGCCGGGTTGTCGCTGGAAGCGGAATAAATGCCCTGAAACGCCGCGGGCGGGTTCGGCGTGATGACGAAAGAACCCGATGCGGCGACGCCGACCGGCGTTTCGCCGAAATCGATCGAGCTGGGATTGGCAACCGGCTCAGTTCCTATGCCCGCGACGGCCAGGTCCTGCTGCTGCACGATCCTGCTGCCCAGGCGCGCGAGAACGCGAAGCGCTCCCTGCGCCGGTCCAGCGGCGACGGGGGCGAACAACGCCATCACCTCGGTCGGCGCTGATGCCGAAAAAGTGGACGGCTCCGCCGAGAATGGCAATCCCGAGGTCGTGGGCACGATCTGAAAATCGAACAAACCGCCCGTTGTAACGGTGAAGGCACGCGAAGTAGAACAACCAACCAGAGCGCCTCCGAGATCGAGTTGAGCCGCGGAGAGCACAAACGCCGCGCCCTCTCCCTCGACTTCAACAGACACCACGGCGCCGCCGCCCGTAATCCGAATCGCTCCCCGCAACACGCCGGCGGTATCAGGGCTAAACGTCACCGTCACAATGCGAGACGCCCCGGCCGCCAGGCCACTGATGCCTTCGGGAATGGCAGAAAACACGGTCGGGTTGGATGACTGAACCGAGAGCTCGAGCGCTTCTGACTGCTGCCCCGCGATGATCCGGAATGTTTTCGAGACCGAGGACCCGACGAGGGTTTGTTCGAACGTCAGGGAGCCGGGGTTGACGGTAAACGGCGCGAACCCTATCCCACTCACCGGTAGCTCTCCCACCACCCGCGGCTGGCTGCCACCTTCGGTGAACGTGATAATGCCGGATTGCGGACCGCCCGTCAGGGGTTGAAAGCGAACCGTGAAGGTATCCCCGTCGGTTCCCACCACTTGGGACATGGGGGTCACACTGAAAACCAGGTTGTTGGAAGTCGCCGTCACCACGGTGCCGTCATCGGCGCTGCGATAAGCCCTGGCTGTGCTGGTTGCCGTCTGCCCGACGGTCACGGTGCCAAACGAAATCTCTTGCGGGCTGAGGAAAAAGAAAGACGACTGCGCGCGCGCTCCGACAGCGCCGCCGAGCAGCAGGATCGATGCAACAAGTCCGAGCGCCTGCTTCAACGCCGCACCCTCCCGCGAGGCCCGTTGGATACGGCGCCGCCCGCTTCTGGCGTCTGATCGGCAGCCGGGATGAACAGAATACGCGGCTCACCCGACACAGCGCCGTTTCGCGGCCGGGTATCCAGAACGTACAGCGGCGCGTCCGAAGCGGCTGTTAGCCGGAAAACCGAGCCCGGCGCGAGCGCATCCAACCCGGTCGGGTTGCAGGGGCAATCCACGAAACTGACCGCGGCGCCGTTCAGCGGCAAACGCGCGATCCTGCGATCCGACGCGCTCACGGCAAACGCTGCGGTGTTGTCGCGGGTTGCACCGACGGCGACAGGCTGGCCAATGCCGTCCTGCCGCGAAGCCAGCACGGTCCATTCCGCGCCGGCGGAGAAATTTCGAATCCGAACGATTTCGCTGCGTCCGGCGTCGGCGACCAGCAGATCGTCGGCGTCGTTGAGGAACGCCAGCGCCGTGGCTCGGCCCACCGGCCCCACCAAGCGCAGGTCTCCGTCCGGCGCCGCGATGAACAGCGAGCCGCTTTCCCCGTCGGAGGCCGCCACCGCCAGCGCCTTGCCGTCGTCGCTCACCGCCAGCGCAGTCAGCATTCCCGGCACGCTGGCGAGGTCGATACGCCCCAGCAAACCCGGTTCATCGGGCAGCCCGGTCAATGTCTCAACCCGCTTGGCCTCGCGATGATATAAAGCCGCGGCCTTGCCGAGCGGGCTCAGGAACACACGGTCAGCCCCGGGGGTGGCCTGGTCCAGCCGCCGGGCAGCGGGTAGGGGCGATCGCAAGTCGATCAGGTAAACGTCCCCGCTTTCGGCTTCCACTCCCAGGGCGTACTCCTGGCTGGGGGAAACCTCGACGAACTGCGGCGTGAAGCCGATGGGCAACGGGTCGCCAACATAGGAAGCCCCCGGGATGCCCAGCAGGGGCCTCATGCGGAGCGTCGGAGAATCGAACAAGTAGCCGAGCACCGGCCCGCCGATTGGGCCTTGCTGGGCGGCCGCCTTGCCGCCGGCGACCGAAAGCGCGGCGTGCGCGGGACCCTCCGCCTTGGCGGCCACTTGGACCTGAGCCATGGCCGTGCCGCCGATCGACACCACGGCGCCGAGAAGCACCGCGCCGCTGATGGCAACCCTGAACGCCGTGGCGGACGCCGCGGGCATCCGGGCGGGAAATCGGAGTCGGAAAAAATCGAGCATCTTCGTCATTGGGTTCTCTGTTTCCGCGCCATGGCGGCTGATCGACCACAGGCGTGCTCTCCAAGCGAGAGAGCGTGAGGAACGGGTCAAACGGGTCAGCGAGGCGCGCCGACCGTAGGAGTTCCAGCAGTAACGTTGGCGATGCGCGAGACCGGCGGCCCGCCGTTGCCACTGGGTCCGTTGCTACCCTGTTGCGCCGCGTAGACAACACCGCCGGCAACCGCGCCGCCTACGATCGCCAGAATGGTGACGATCTTGGCGGTGCTGGCGCCCGCGGCCACCGCCGCACCCAGGGCGTTGGCTTGGGAAATGCTTGCGCTGGCCAACTGGCCCTGGTGCGAAGCGCTGACCCGAATCTGATATTGGCCCTCGACGCCGTTCGGCTGCAGCCCCGTCGCCACCGCCCGCCCCTGGGCGTCGGTGGTCACCGAAAGCGATTTCGCTCCGTTGGCGAAGGTGCCGCTCGCGCCCCGGTCAGGCAGCAGGAACGTTACCACCGCGCCCGCCACCGGCTTGTTGTTTTCGTCCTGAACTTCGACGATCGGGTCGCGCGCCGTGCGCTGGCGGATGTTGTTGATGGCGTCCTGGCCTTCCAGGACGAGGATCTTGAGTTTTGACGTCTCTTGCGCCGGCGCGCCGTAGAGAGGCGCGAACGCGGGCAGCGCCAGCAGCAGCGCGAGCGCAATGGAAAGATTGTATTTCCCGGGACCGTGTCGTTCCTGCATGATCCACGTTTCTCCTCGGTTGCAGCGGCGTTTCTTTCCAAACTCCGCGGCTCGTCACGGCAGCGTGACAGTGAAAAAAGGGAGGGAAATCCGCCGAATACAGCCAAAGCGTACCACAACGCTCTCGGCTGTTGATCGGGTGTTTCTCCTATTTCGCTGTGGTTTTTAGGCGCTACAATGAAACTATGTTCTGAGGCGCGCATCGAGAAAGGTTCCTTGCTCGCGATGGGCCCCGTGATGGGGATAGCGCGCGCGCTCGCTAGCGAAATCGAAGCTTGAAGCCGCGATCCGATCGGGAAGCCATGAGCCGCCCGCACCATCTGGCGTGATCCCTGTCTTGGCAAATCGCTTCCGGCTCGTCGCATCCTGTTGCCGGCTTCCAGGTGGTATTCCCGTCAGGACGGCCGGTAGTACTCCCCGTCAGGACGGAAGGTGCAAACCATGCCTAACAAAGCGAGATTGTGTTGCGTCCTGCTGATCACTGCTTTGAGCAGCGTATCGGCCGCCTGGGGGCAGCAGAGCGCCGAAGGCGAGTTGACGGCGCGGGACATGTTCCGCAAGGCCACTGGGCGCCTGGTGCCCGCCGCGGCGCGGCCCGCCCGGCCTGACCCGCCGCAACAGCCGGCTCGGCCTGCCAAAGAACCGGCCCAGCCTGTGGACAACACGGTCGCCAAAGCGGAGCCGCCGGTGAAAAAGGCGCAGCCGCCGGTCACGCCGTCGCAGCCATCGCAACCGTCGCGTAATCCCGTTAACCACGGGGCCGAAGTAGTCACCGTGAGCACCCGCCAGCCGCTCGGCTTGCGGTACAGCATCTTGAAGCAGGTCTCCGGCGGCGGCACGACGGAAGTCGATGGCGACAGCGTTTTTCGTTCTGGCGACCGCATCCGGCTCACCATAGCCACCACCGAAACCGCCTACGTGTACGTCGTGACGCGGGGTTCGAGCGGCAAATGGAGGGTTTTGTTCCCGGCGCCCGAAATCGGCCAGGGTTCGAACCTGATCCCGGGAGGCGTAATCTATCCGATTCCCGCCGGGCACTGGTTCGCGTTCGATGAGCAGGTTGGCACCGAGAATCTTTTCGTGATGGTCTCCCGGACGCCCGAACGCGATCTCGACTCGCTCATCTACCAGCTCAAAGAGTCCGGGGGCAACGCCACGCCGAGCCCCGACGAGCCGCCCGTGTTGATGGCCACCAACATTCCTCCCGTCGACGACACCGTGATCACGCGCCTACGCAGCGAAGTCTATGCACGCGACCTGGTGTTCGAGAAAGTAGACGATACCGTGCCGGCCGCCGGAGGCGAAACAATCCGCCCGGAGCGGGCGGTGTATGTCGTGAACAAGACCGGAGCCGATGATTCCCGCGTTGTCGCCGACATCAAGCTCGAACATCGCTAACGGCCGGAAAGCACCGCAACATGGGCACATTAGGACCAGCATCCGCCTCACGCCGAACGTCGCAGCGGCAACGATGCGCTGGGGTCGCCGCGCGTCAGCGCCTCGTGCTTGGCATTTGCACCGGGCTGTTGCTGGCCCTGCCGGCGGCGGCGCAAAAGGCTTCCTTGCAGCGGGGTCCGCATCGCCTCGAAATCGTCCTCGAGCGATTCGACGCTTCCGGCTGGCAAAGGATTGATCCCGGCCTGGTGCTCAATCAAGGCGATCGCGTGCGCTTCCGGGCGACGGCCAACTTCGATGGCTTTCTCTACGTGATGAACCAGGGAACCTCGGGAGATTACTCGCGGCTGTTTCCGCGCGAGGACACGGGCCAGCAAAACAAGGTCAAGGCGGGGCAGGAATACCTTGTGCCGGCCACCGAAGGCGTGTTTCGCATCGCCGGACCGGCGGGTCACGAGATTGTTTATTGGATGATCAGTCCGGTCGAGTTGGGCGCCCAGCCCGAGTATGCGCCGCTGCCGCCGCCGCCCAGCCCAAAAAGCGCTCCGCCCGAGCTGATCCCGCGCTGCGACGATACGATCCTGCGGGCGCGCGGCGATTGCGTCGACACGTCGGCGGGACCCCGGCCCGTCAGCGACGGCCAACTGCCGCAGAACCTCGCCCAGGTGCCTAAGACCGGCGAGCATGAGCTCCTGTTTGTGCAGAAAGAGGGCTCGTCGGTGGTATCGGCTCCTCCGGCGCTTCGGGGGCCGGTCATCTTCGAGTTCCGGCTCGCTCACAACTAACCGCCATGACTTGCCCATCGAGAACGCGACTCCGCACTCTGGCCCGGCTGGCGTGCGCGCTCGCCCTGCTGGTGATAGGAGGCGCTCGCGACGCGAGAGCTCAACAGACGCCGCCCGACGCCCGCAAACGCGATCTCAACGTGGTTACCGAGTCGGGCGAAGTTGTAACGACCAAAAGCGGCACGGTGAAGGTGCCCCGCAGCTACGCGCTCGTGGTCGGTGTCGCCCAATATCCCAATCTGCCGCCTGAGAAAGCGCTGCACTTCACCGAGCGCGACGCGGAGAGAATCTACCAGATCCTGATCAGCCCGCAGGGTGGCAACTTCCGCGCCGAGAACGTTCAACTGCTCATCGGCGAGAAGGCCACTCTCGCCAACCTCCGCCGCCAGCTCGAAGAATGGCTGCCGTCGGTGGCTCAGGAAGGCGACCGCGTTCTGATTTACTTCGCCGGCCACGGCTTCATCTTCGAAGAGCGCGCCTACCTGGCTCCCTACGACATCGATCCTAAGAACATTCACGGCACGGGGTATTCGATGGACGATCTCGGGCGCGTTGCCGGCTCCGAGATCAAAGCCACGTACAAGGTGCTGCTAACCGACGCCTGCCACAGCGGCGCGATCACGCCGCGCGCTGAATCGACGCAGAACGAGGCCGTCAATCGCAAGCTGCTCGATCTGAGCAGCTCCATGTTTTCGCTCACCGCCAGCCGCGACCGCGAGCAATCCTTCGAAAGCCAGCAGTTCGGGGGCGGGCACGGCGTGTTTACCTACTACGTCGTCAAGGGACTCGAAGGCGAAGCGGACGCCGACTCCAACGGCGTCGTCACCGCCGACGAGCTCGCCGAGTACACGCGCTACAACGTGCGGCAGGCAACCGGCGCGAAACAGACGCCGACCTCCGACCGCGGCAGCTTCGATCCCAACATGCCGCTCGCCTTTATCCCGGCGAGCTACTCCGAAAGCGTGGGGCCGCAGCGCGCCGAGCAGTTCGGCGTGTTGATCTTCGAAACCAATATGGATGGCGTTGAGGTCTTCGTCGATGGGGACTCCGAGGGCGTCGTCAACAAAGGCAAGCCGCTGAGGTTGCCCGGCCTGCGCCCAGGCCCGCACATGATCAAGGCCGTCAGAATGGGCTACGAGCCCGATGGGCCGCGGGAAGAGATGGTTTATCCCGGCCAGGAAAAGACCGTCACCATCAAGATCCTCTATCCGCGGCGGCGCGATAAAGCCGCTGCCGAAGAACTCGACAAAGGCATCGAGCTCTACAACAAAGGCTTCGAGGAGAACTACCGCAAGGCGGCCGCGCGGTTTGAGAAGGCGCTTTCGATTGACCCCAACTACAGCCAGGCGGCGCTCTATCTGGGGCGCGCCTACAGCGCGCTATTCGAGTACCAGAAATCCGAAGCTGCCTACCGCAAGGCCCTCGAAATCGATCCCGATTACCTCGAAGCCCGCGCCAGCTTCGGCGGCATGCTGCTCGACACCGGTGAATTCGACGAAGCGATCCGGCAGCTCGCAACGGTCGTCGGGCGCGACAAGAACCACGGCCTGGCCTACGCCATGCTGGCGCAGTCCTATCGCATGAAAGACATGTTCCCGGAGTCGATCGAAGCTGCCAACCGCGCCATCGATTTGAATCCCAGCAACGCCGAGCCGCATTTTTTTCTTGCCGACAGCCTGCGGCTCAGCGGCAAGCCCGCGGCGGCGAAGCCCGAGTATCTGCAATATCTCGAGCTAAGCGATTTCCAAAGCTCCACGGGCGAAAAGGTGGTCAACTACTGGATCCGCGGATTTCTGATCGGCCGCGGCAAGAAAAGGCGCGCCGCGCAAAAAGACATCTGGAACGATTTGCGCAGCCTGACCTACTTCGGCTTGGGCGATAGCGAACGCCTGCTCAAAAAGCCCGACGACGCCATCAGCTACTACAACCAGGCATTAAAGCTCGACCCGGCCGATCCCCTGACGCACTACGCGCTCGGCTACACGCTGACGCTAAAGTTCGCGCAAACCGACAGCCGTGAGCCGCTGCCGCTGGCGCGCGAGCATTTTCAGAAAGTCTTGGAGCTCAACGAACATCTGGCCGAGGCCGACATGGCCCGAACCTACATCACAGAGATCAACGCCGAGTTGGCAAAGCGCAACTAGGCGCCCAAAAACCCTTCATGAGTCAAGTTACCGAAGAAATCATACTGTCGTCTTCCGCCGCCGTTCTCAGCCAGAAAATTCTCAATAAGACGGCCCGTGCCGGCGTCATCGGTCTCGGCTACGTCGGCCTTCCACTGGCTGTCGAGCTCGGGCGCGCGGGCTTTTCCGTCTGGGGCCTGGACACCGACGCGGAAAAAGCCAGCAAAATTCAGGCCGGGGAATGCTACATCCCGGACATCGACCAGCACTTGTTTCACAAACTCGCCAGCGAGAAAAAGCTTGGCGCGACCGTTGACGACGCCGTGCTGGCGGAGTGCGACACCGTCAGCATTTGCGTGCCGACGCCGCTGCGCAAGACCAAAGACCCCGACCTGAGCTTCATCCTGGCGGCGGCGGAGATGCTTGCCAGACGCTTGCATCCGGGGATGCTGATCATCCTGGAGTCCACGACGTATCCGGGCACGACCGAAGAGGCGATTCTTCCCGTGCTCGATCAGTCCGGCCTGAAAGTCGGCGAGGATTTCTTCCTGTGCTTTTCGCCAGAGCGCGTCGACCCGGGCAACGAGAAGTTCAAGACGCGCAATATTCCCAAGGTCATCGGCGGCGTGACGCCGCAATGCGTGCAGATCGGCGCCTTGTTCTACGCGCAGGTGATGGACACGATCGTGCCGGTCGGCTCAACCCGCGTGGCCGAGATGGTCAAGCTGCTCGAGAACACGTTCCGCATGATCAACATCGGCCTGGCCAATGAAATCGCCATGATGTGCGACCGCATGGGCATCGATGTCTGGGAAGTGATCGACGCCGCGGCGACCAAGCCTTTCGGGTTCATGCCGTTCTACCCGGGGCCGGGCCTGGGCGGTCATTGCATTCCGGTCGACCCGCACTACCTTTCCTGGAAGACCAAGCAGGCCGGCTTCGAGCCGCGCTTTATCGAGCTGGCCTCGCAGATCAATCATCAGATGCCGTTGTTTGTCGTGGAGAAAGTACAGGCGGCGCTCAACGAGCACCTCAAGCCGGTGAAGAATTCGCGAATCCACCTGGTCGGCGTGGCGTACAAGCGCAACATTTCGGATCTGCGCGAATCGCCGGCGCTCGACATCCTGGGCCTACTCGAAAAGCGCGGCGGCGTGATCAGCTATACCGACCCCTTCGCGCCCGAGTTAAGGCTCGAGTCGCGGACGCTCCACTCGCGCCCGCTGCTCGAAGCAGCGGCCGAATCCGACTGCGTGGTGATCATCACCGACCATACCAACCTCGACTACGCAGCGCTGGTGGAAGCGGCGCCGTTGATTGTCGACACCCGCAACGTCTTGAAAAACTACCGCCAGCCGCACATCTTCCGGCTGTAGTGCCCGTGGCGAGAGCCTGTGGGGAAGCGCCCCCGTGCCAGGAGTCTGCAGGGGGGGACCCACCACCGTGGCAGGAGCCGACAGGCCGCTGCGGCTGCAGCCCCGGAAGGGGCGCCATGGCAGTAGCCCGGGGCGCAAGCCCCGGGATGTAAAAATCTAGAGCGGAAGTGGAAAGTGCGTTCATT
>JBBDWJ010000014.1:0-53844 GCA_040902925.1 Bryobacterales bacterium
CATCATGCTTGCCTGGCAACTCTCCGCGTGCCAAGGATTTAGAATCGTTTAGCCGGTTCGGTAGGCAGCCCTGAAAAGGCTGGCGGCGGCGGTTCGATTCCGTCCCTGGCCACCGCAACGTAAGTTACCCAAGGCTCCGGTTAAACCGAAGACTGTTGACCGGACAATGACTCCTTCCAGCAGCGTCATTGCACGGAGAGCCGTATCAAAACCGTATCAAAACCCTATCAAAACCCTATCTGATGCAGGGGTTGGGGATGCTGATTGAGCGAAGAGCAGATTCCCCAAGTTGTTGAAAGGAATCAGGACGGGATAGAAAACAGGGAACCCAAGAAAACGTACCGGTCGCCTTCTAAGCAGAGGGTCGCTGGTTCGAGTCCAGCCGCGCCTACCACTTCTTTTCAATAGGCTACTACCGATTCCGACCAGCCCTCGAAAAGACGACTGTAGACGATTTTGTGGACGGCGGTTTCCTCCAAGATCAACAAATCTCAACACCCAATAGGTCCGGCAAAGGGCTTTTGGAACGAGCCGTCGACTTGTGACCGCCGACTGGCGTTCTCGAAAAGTCAATCTGCCAGTGGTCTGCGGTGGAACTATACGGGCATTGAAGGAGCGCATTTGAAGTTCCCGCACCGGGTGCCGTGCGTTCAACGCGGTTTCGCCAGTCGCGTCTTTCGAGATGGAGTAGTCGTCGGAACAACGGGCACACTCAACGCCATTGCCCTCTAATCCCTGCCGCTAGCTCCACCGCACACCACTGGCCGATTGACTTTCCAGGAACAACAGTCGATAGGCTTGCTGATTTGTCGGAACTTGAGAATCAATTCCCGGGTGTAGGTGCACTACGCCACTGAGGCCGCGCGGTCGGACTTCGGATTCACGCATCCTCTCTCCACAGCCTGAAGTAGGTGATCCGTCATTCGGTTCGCCATGGATCGTGGGATCCCGACGTTGATTTCTCTTTGGCCCTGCGCCGCAAGAGTTGCCGAATCTCCGCATCAACACTTGGTCCGCAAGCCACGCTTCTACAGGATGAACTCGGCCTTGACTAAGCGCTCGTTCACGTCGTAGCTGAGTCGGAAGTCCAGGCGCTCGCAGACTCGCTGCATCGCGTAGTTGCTTGGCAGGATCGCGGCCGTGATACGGAGCAGCTTCTCGTCGCGGCCCACCTGCACCAAGCGGCGGACAAGCTCCTCGCCGAGCCGATGCCGCTGGAAGCGGTCGCTCACCACGACTGCCCACTCAGCCTCGTTCGTGCCATGCAGCTTGATCAGCCGGCCGACCGCGGAGATCTCCGCCACGCCCGTGGCTGGGTCGCGGTGTTCGGCGACCAGCGCCATCTCGCGATCGTAGTCGATGAAGCAGATGCGCGTAAGCCGCTCATGCCTCACGCGCTCGCTCAGTTGTATGGGACGGAAATAGCGGAGGTAGACGCTTTGGTCGGAAAGGCCTTCGTGGAATTTCACCATCATTGGCTCGTCCTCGGGTCGGATGGGACGGATCGTGACCGTCACGCCGTCCTTCATCGTCCACGGAGCGACATACTGGGCCGGATACGAGCGAATAGCGGGCGTGGGCAGATCCTGCTCCCTCACGTCTTGGCCATGGAGGATGACTCGGGCGTCAAGAGCCAGGAATCCTTCAGCGGAAGCCAGCAGCGGGTTGACATCGATTTCCCGCACCCAGCGCTGCTCGACGACGAGTCGTCCGAATCGAACCAGCAGTTGTTCGAGCGCCGCCATGTCAACCGGCCGGTGTCCGCGCACGCCCTGCAAGGCCGAGTAAATCCTGGTCTGTTCCATCATGCGTCGCGCCAGCGTGGTGTTGAGCGGCGGCAGAGCCAGCGCGCGGTCCTGCAAGACCTCGACCAACTGCCCGCCGGCGCCAAACAGCAATACCGGACCGAACTGGGGATCGACGCTGCTGCCAAGGATCAGTTCGTAGCCCTCCCGCCGCATCATTGGCTGCACGCTGACACCCTGGAATTGCTCAATGCCGGCGTGTCGTCGCACAGCGGTCTCAATGGCGGCATAGGCGCGGCGTACGGCGCCCGCATCGCTGAGGTTCAACTGGACGCCGCCCACGTCCGACTTGTGGGTTATGGTTTCCGAGAGTAGTTTGAGAACCACCGGGTAGCCGATGTCGCCGGAGAGCCGAACGGCTTCCTCGGCGCTGCGAGCCGAGAGCGTCGGAACCGCTGGGATATCGTAGGCCGCCAGTAACTGTTTGGACTCCACTTCGGTGAGGATGGTTCTCCCGGACGCTCGTACGGCTTGCACGATGCTCTCGGCTGCCTGCCGGCCCGCGGATGATTGCTCGTCATCGGCCGCGATGGGGGTTTCATACAAGCCGCGCAGGTTATAGCTGTAACGCCACATGTAGCAAAAGGCGCGAGCGGCTGAATCGGGGTAGGGGAATGTGGGGATGCCGGCGCGCGCAAGGATGCTATCTCCCGCTTCGACATCGCCGCCACCCATCCAGCTCGCGAGAACCGGGCGGTCCTTTAGCCGTGCGAGAGGTTTTAGTCCCTCAGCGGTTTGGGTCGGGTCGGTCATCGCTTGGGGAGCGAGAATCGCCAGCAGTCCATCACTTTGGGGATCGCGAGCGGCGATCTCGACCGCCTTGGAATAGCGATCGGGAGAGGCGTCGCCTAGAACGTCGATGGGATTGTTGTGGCTCCAATGAGGCGGCAGGAGCCGGTTGAGCTCTTCGACCGTCTCAGACGACAACGGGGCCAATTCCCCGCCGGCAGCAATCAGGGCGTCGGTCGCGAGAACCGCCGGGCCCCCCGCGTTGGTCAGAATCGTCAGGCGCGGCCCGCGCGGCCGGGGCTGCTTGGCGAGCACCTCGGCCATGTTGAATAAGTCGGCGATGGAGTGAACCCGCAGTACACCGCAGCGGCGGAAGGCAGCCTCCAGCACCGCGTCGCGCCCCGCGAGCGAGCCTGTATGGGAGGCTGCTGCGCGGGCCGCGGCATCGCTGCGGCCAGCCTTGAGAACGATGATCGGCTTGGCCAGCGCCGCCTCGCGGGCCGCCGAGAGGAACGAGCGCGCATCGCCGATGGATTCCATGTAGATGACGATGCTATGGGTGCTCGGATCGTCGGCAAAATAGTCAATGAGGTCGCCCCAGCCCACATCGAGCATCGAGCCGATGGAGACGAAGGCGCTAAAACCGACCTGCTCGCGGAGGCTCCAGTCGAGGATCGCCGTGCAGAGCGCCCCGCTCTGGCTAATGAATCCGACGCTGCCGGGAAGAGCCATGGCCCCGGCAAAAGTGGCGTTCAAACCCGTCGCCGGACTCATGACGCCAAGGCAGTTGGGGCCGATGATCCGGAGGCCCGTGCGGCGCGCTTCGGCCAACACCTGGCGCTCCAGCTCTGCACCCGCCGCACCGACTTCCTTGAACCCAGCCGAGATCACAATCGCCGCCTTGACGCCAGACTCCGTGCACTGGCGAATCACTGCCGGAATTGCCGGAGCCGGCGTTGCCACGACAACCAAGTCAACCTTCTCAGGAATCTGGCCGATCTCTCGATACGCTTTGATCCCCAGCACGCTGGGCCGCTTCAGGCTGACAGGGTAAACCGTTCCGCCGAAGGAACGATCGACAAGATTGGTCAAAATCCGGCGGCCAACGCTGCCGGCGGCTTCAGTGGCGCCGATCAGAGCCACGGTCTTCGGGGCGAAAAAGACGTCGAGCGGCCCACGCCGGCCCGCGCCGTCGTAGGGAGGTTCCCTCGACGGCTGGGAAGTTGTCATTCCTGGCTCCAGGGGATATTCAGGTTCTTTCTACGGCAGCCCACCCACACATTCTCTCTATCGCTTATTGACTGTTGCAATTTCGCGCCCACGGTCATCTGAACTCTCAGGATGAAACTCATAAGATAGGAGCGCGACATGCGAACCGTTCCCGGCACTAGCCAAAGCACAATGCCCGGAGTTTGGCGTCCCAGCAACCAAAGGTATCGTGCCGTGCGAATTGGCGCTGGCAGACAACTTGCAAGACAGATTGTGAGAATCCGGTGCTCTTCAGTGGTCATGTACAAAGAAGTCGTTGGCGCCGGAGGGTAGTGACAACAGGGAGGGAACACGAGCTTCCGGGAGGAAGGTGCCACATGCAAAAGACTCTTGAGTGTTTGGTCGCCGTTCTCGTTTTTGGGATGTTAGCCGGGTGCGGCGGTCGCCATTCGGCCGCGGGATTCCGGCTGCCGGAAAACGGTAGCGTGGAGCGCGGCAAGGCCGCTTTTGTCGAGTTACAGTGCACCCGCTGCCACACCGTCGCGGGAGTCGATCTACCGTCGCCGACTATGGTTGGCTTCGAGATCCCGCTGGGCGGGGAAGTCTATGAGGCGCGTACGGACGGCTACCTGGTAACGTCGATCATTCACCCGTCGTACCGGCTCGCACGGGGCTCCCAAACAGAGGGGACCGCTCCCGAAGATCTATCGCGCATGCCGGACTACACACGCGGAATGAGCGTACGGCAGTTAGTCGATCTGGTCGCGTTCATGCAGTCGACCTACGAGATCGTAGAGCCGCCACCGACTATGTTCTGAGGCCGGCAGCATCCGGCGGTTGAGCACCGCATGCTGGCGCGGCGGGACGCTTGGGAAGATTGGATCACGGCGAATGGCGCAGGGGTGCGCGAGTCCGCTCCGCGAAACCCCTGCTACTCCGAATGCAACGTGTTCCGCTTCAGGGGGCTTTGGACGAATACGTGCTATTGATTGAGACGAAGGCGGGTTCTAGCGCTCGCCTTGCAGGAGGAAATCTGATGCCACTCACAAAGGTCAGAGAATTACTGGATAGCCACCATGTCAGGTACATTGTGATCGGACATTCACCGGCTTACACAGCCCAGGAGATCGCCTCGCTGGCGCATATCTCAGGCAAGGAAATGGCGAAGACGGTGATCGTGAAAGTTGACGGCAAGATGGCGATGGCGGTATTGCCGGCGTCCTACAACGTCGACTTTGAGAGCCTTGGACAGAGTTTGGGCGCAACGAAGGTGGAACTGGCGCACGAGTGGGAGTTCAAGCACTTGTTTCCCGACTGCGAAGTCGGAGCCATGCCCCCCTTCGGCAACCTCTACCACATGCCCGTCTTTGTGGCAGAGCCACTCACCAAGGATAAGCAGATTGCCTTCAATTCCGGCACGCTGACAGAACTGTTCATGATGGAATACAAGGATTTCAAGGAGTTGGTTCGACCGAAGGTCATTCAATTCGCCGTGGCCAGCAAGGCTGCGTAGCCGCTTGGGAGTGGACAATACGAAGGCGGTCAAAGAGCGCCCTGGCAGCGCTTCACGGGGCGCTATAACCGATGGCGTCGCCTTACGGCCGTCGGCACTTGCGATGGGGCCACCGACGGTGAGACGGCCCACCGTTGTCCCGGCGGCGAGTTGATCCCAGGTCCATCTCGAAAATTGAAATAAGGCCAAAGTTGTAATAAGGCCACTTTCTGATGCTCGGACGGCCTGCCGGCACATGCAGGACCGCGGCGGTAGCCACCTAGCGACGGCACTTTCCCAACGAGAGCCGGCGTGATAAACCCGCCCCATCAGGTAGGGAGAAATCCCCGCCAAAACCGCCGCGATGAACTCAGTATTCCAGGCTACTGTTGGGTTATAGCGCCCACTACGACCACCGGAACCCGCAGTCGAGAGTCGAGACCGTAGCGGCGCAGCCCCTTGCCGGCGCTTAACGTGTTCCGTGTGAATGGGATTCGTTGAGCACGAACATTCGAGGCTTTTGGCTCTGCGGTTGCTGGTCTTCTCAATGGGCAACAGTGAGTTCGAATGAAACAGGGAGGTGCGCGATGCTTTCAACAAGGCTTGTGGAACTAATGGCAACCCGCTCAAACGAAATTGCCGCGGCAGTTCTGGAGGCAACGCACAACGATCGGCACTTGCCGGCTTTCGGCAAGTTGCCCGACAGCGACCTGTTGATGCGCTTCGAAGACGCGTGCAAGAAGCTAAGCTTGGCGCTGTCCGAGGGCGACGAAGCCATGCTAGCCAGGCACTACGAGAGCTTGAGCTTGCTTCGTCACCTCGAGGGAATCCCCTTGCACGAAGTGATTTGGGCCGCGCTGCTCTTCAAACAGCAATTGCTTCGCTATGCCCAAGAGCACTGCTGCGAGCAAACGGCGTACGACCTTTACACGGAGGTGGAATTGGAGCGCCTTGTGAACGGCGTTTTCGACAAGGTTGTGTTTTACCTTGTTCGCGGATACGAGCGTGCGCTGGAACGGGAATCCACTCAAGAGCGTTGGAAGGTTGCTGCGACTCTTTGAAGTAGCGTCTGCAAAGGCGGGAGGTGCCCAATGTTTGAGACATCCGTTCAAGACCAGGACCCGGGAGCGCCTTGGGCTATTCTGGGAGCTTTTCTTTTCTTCGTTCTGTTGATCCTGGTGGGTTACCTCTGGGTGACCTGAAGTCCGGTTGAGGGTGGAGCCCGGCAGTGGCTCTACCCTTGCCCAAGCCTAAGTTTGCGGTAAAGGTTGCGTGAACACAGAGACACCCTGAATGAACGCCACAAAAGTTGAGCTACGGCGACGGATGCAGGCGTTCGAACGCGAGTTCGAGAACGCGCTGGATGACAAGCAGAACGCTTTCCGCTACTACTGGTCCAAAGGGAAGGCCCGTTTCTCGAAAGAACTGCGGCGCGAGCACAAGAAGTTCAAGAAATACCTGCCTGCCTATGTGTTTCAAGCCAGGCCGTTGGTATTTCTGGCCGTGCCGGTTATCTACCTGGGAGTCGTTCCGTTCTTACTGCTGGACCTTTTTCTGACGCTCTATCAGACAATCTGCTTTCCGATCTTTGGAATCCCGAAGGTTGAGCGTGGTGTGTATCTGGTGTTTGACCGCGGGCGTCTCGCCTATCTCAACCTGCTGGAAAGACTGAACTGCGTCTACTGCTCCTACGCCAACGGACTCTTCGCTTACGCCACCGAAATCGGGGCGCGCACGGAACAACATTGGTGCCCTATCAAACACGCCAGGCGCCTTGATGCCCCGCACTCGCGCTACTGGCAGTTTCTGGATTACGGGGACGCCAAGAGCTACCGCCAGCAGATTGATGCAACACGCCGCGACTTTACAGACCTACACCAGTGAAGTGATCGGCCGTGTACTTTGAAGCGGCGTACCCGGAAAACTGCAGCCGCGTCTTCTTGGAGCACTAATCTGGCGGGCCGGGCAAGCCGGGGCGCGGCCAAACCCCACAATAGGGCTTGGCCGCTTTCGCTTCAGGTTCCCGCGGCAACGGAGATCGTCTTCTTCGGAACCGCAGCCGCTTTGGCCGCTGTGATTCGCAGCATGCCGTTCTCCAGTGTTGCTTTCACCTGCTCAACATCGATCCCAGCCGGCATTTCGAATCGCCGGAAGAGCTTCTTCTCGCTGAATTCCGAGAAGTGGATTTTCCCTTCCTTCTTTTCTTCCTTGTGGCTGGTTTCGCCCTGCACGATAATTGCGTCAGGCAGGGCGGAGACCTGGACGTCCTTCGCTTCCATGGCGGGGACCGCCATCGTCATCTGGAACTCCTTGTCGGTCTCGACGAGCTCCGACTCGGGCGCCCAGACCAGGTCACGTTCCGCCCGGAACCAGTCATCGAGGTCCAAACCGTTCATTGCGCCACGCCGCTGGAACAGGTCGAAGGCTCTGTTGCGTACGTTGTCGAACAGCTTGTCCATCGACTCGAACAGCGTTGGCGCTGTTTCCGGCTTGTTTACTTTTTGAACCGCAATGGTGGACATGGTTTCACCTCCTTACGTGGGATAGGAGCCGGCGGGCCGCTTTAGGCGACCCGCACGGCGATCTTCAAAACGCTATCGCTTCTCGACCCAAACAACTCATAGGCCTCGCCAATTCGATCAAGGGTGTAGGTGTGCGTCAGCAGCGGCGTCAAATCGATGCGGTGAGCCTCGACCAGCCGCATCAACCGGTACATGCGCTCCTTGCCGCCCGGGCACAGCGTTGTCACGATCTTGTGGTCCGAAAGGCCCGCCCCAAAGGGTTCGAGAGGGATTTGCAAATGGCCTGAGTAGACGCCGACGCTCGACAATGTTCCTCCGGGACGCAGCACGCGGAGCGCGTTTTCAAACGTCTGCTGCAAACCCAAAGCCTCAATAGCGACATCGACGCCGCGGCCCGCGGTCGCATCCCGAATCGCTTCGATGGGGTTCTGATCAGCGAACAAGGTGGTTGTGGCGCCGAACTGCGCCGACATTTTCAGACGGTTCGTATCCATGTCGACGGTGAAGATTCTTCCCGCGCCCATCAGCTTGGCGCCGAGCGTGGCGCACAGCCCGATCGGGCCTTGGGCAAACACCGCCACGGAATCTCCCAACCGAACATGGCCGCTTTCCGCCGCCGAGAAGCCGGTGGAGGCGATATCGCTCAACAGCAACACAGCCTCGTCCGTCAAGCCCTTGGGGATCACCGCCAGGTTGGCTTGCGCAAACGGAACCTTGACGTATTCGGCCTGCACGCCATCGATCGTGTTACCAAAGCGCCAACCGCCCAGCGCTCCGCCGCACTGCGACAGATGGCCGGAAAGGCACGGCTCGCACTGGCCGCAGGGCGTGATCGCGCCGACCAGCACACGCTGGCCAATTTCGTAACCGGTCAAGCCCGGTCCCAACTCGTGAATCACTCCGACGGCCTCGTGGCCGATTGTCAGCCCGGGGGCAACAGGGTACTCGCCGCGGATGATGTGGATGTCGGTGCCACAGACAGTGGTCAGGCCGACTTTGATGATTGCCTCGCCAAAGCCCGCCCTGGGAATGGGCTTTTCTTCAAGTCCAAACCTGCCCGGGGCGCGAAAGACATTCGCTTTCATCACTCCGGATCTGACGGCTCGCGGGGGTTTTGTTCCTTCGGCCAAGACAGCCATGGCAAATCTCCTTCGCCTTGGAAGATGCACGTTTTCTGCCAATCCGAGACACCATTTTGGCTAGGTTTTCGCGGCGTGCCGGGTCAACGAACCCAGGTGCTGCGGGGCTACAGACCCAGGGGTCGGGATCGCGCCGGGGAGCTTGCACTCGTGGCGGAGAAGAGCCTGCCGTTCCTGTTGGGAATAGGCGCGATTCCGCCGCGCCAGATCCTCAAAGTCGACCTGGTGAGCGTCAAACTCTGGTCCTTCAACACAGGCGAACCGCGTGACGCCTCCCACGGCGACGCGGCAGCCGCCACACATGCCGATGCCGTCGATCATGATGGGGTTCAGACTCGCGACGGTGGGGACCTGCCAATCGCGGGTGACCTCAGCGGCAGCCTGCATCATGCGCACCGGGCCGACCAGGTGAACCAGGTCGGGTGGAGAGTATTGCGCCTGATACCAGGCTTGCATCAACTCGACGACGTTGCCGTGGAAGCCAAACGATCCATCCTCTGTCGCCCAAGCCGACTCGCTTGTTGAAGACTCGATCTCCCCGCGCAGAATGATGGACCGTTGAGAGCGCGCGCCGCACAGCGCCGTCCCTTTGTTCCCGGCAGCCTGCATGGCTCGAATCACCGGCAGAAGGGCGGCAACGCCGATTCCTCCCGCCACGCCGAGGACGTGCCCCACCTTCTCAACCCGAGTCGGCTCGCCCAGCGGTCCGAGAACGTCGAGAATGAGATCGCCGTCCGCCAGACTGGCAATTGTCTGCGTTGTCTTGCCGGCGGCCTGCACCACGAGGGTGATGACTCCCCGGTTGCGATCCGCATCAACGATGGTCAGCGGAATTCTTTCGCTATGCGCCGTGGGCCGTAGGATGACGAATTGGCCTGCCTTACAGCGCGCCGCGATTCCTGCCGCCTCGACTTCCAACAGAATCGTGCCCGGAGCCAACACCTTTGTCGCCAGGAGGCGGTTCATCGTTGCTTCTCCTCGGGCTGCTCGGCGATGGCTTTCCCATGGCCGGGTTCACAACGCAAGGCCCGATCGATCGCCAGGGCAGCCGCATGCCCGTCGAGCATCGCCAGAACCACCGTCGAGCCGCCTCGAACGACGTCTCCGCCCGCGTAGACGCCGGGCAGATTGGTTTTGCCCAGTTCATCGACGACGATTCGGCCGTTCCGCGTGAGCAGTTGCGGCGTGGCACGCTGGAGTGTTGGGTTCGGCGCCTGCCCGACCGCAACGATTGCCGTGTCCACAGGGATTCGGTACTCCGATGCGGCAATCGGGACGGGGGAAGGCCTCCCGGAACCGTCCGGCTTGTCGAGGCGCATTCGAATGCATTCGACTTCGCGGATTCGCCCTTCGGCGTCGCCCAGGAACCTTACTGGCGCGGCCAGGAACTCAAAGCGAACACCCTCCTGCTCGGCCAGCTCGACCTCCTCCGCCCGGGCGCGCAGTTCGGCGCGTCCACGGCGAAACACGACCGTGGTTTCGCTGCCAAAGCGGCGCGCCCAGCGGGCGGCGTCCAGCGCCGAATTTCCGCCGCCGATGACGATTGTCCGATTGCCCACAATGACTGGCGTTCCCTCCACCGGAAAATCGTAGGCGCGCATCAGGTTCGTCCGCGTCAGGAACTCGTTCGCCGTGTAGACGCCGACAAGGTTCTCTCCCGGGATCTTCAGCAAGTAAGGTAGCCCCGCTCCGGCGCCGAGAAACACGGCCTTATATCCTTGGTCGAAAAGCTCGTCAATCGTGGCGGTGTTCCCAACCAGGAAGTTCGTGGCGAACTCGACGCCAAGTTGGTCCAGGCGCGCAATCTCCCCCTCGATAACATCCGGTGGCAGTCGAAATGGAGGGATGCCGTAGGAAAGCACGCCGCCCAACCGGTGAAGCGCTTCGAAAACGGTGACCCGATAGCCCAGCCGGTTCAACTCATAGGCGGCCATCAGAGAGGCGGGGCCGCTGCCGACCAGAGCGACGCGCGGCCCTTCCGGAAGACGCCGGGCGTGCTCCATCGGACCGCTGGGCGACGGCTGGTGATCGGCGACGAAGCGCTCCAGTAGACCGATCGCGACCGGCTCGCGTTTCTTCCCCAACAGGCACGCCTTTTCGCAGAACACTTCGTGCTGGCAGACTCGCCCGCAGATCCCGGGAAAAGGGTTACTTCGGGTGATGGACTGGAAAGCCGTCATGAGATCACCCTCGGTCAGCGACGCGATGAAACCCTTGATATCCACGTGCAGAGGGCAGGCGTCCACGCAGGCCGCATGCTTGCAGTTCAAGCAGCGCAGGGCTTCTGTTTCAACCTGCTCCAGCGTCAGGCCCTGGCAGACCTCGTCGTGACACGCCAGCCGCGTTTCCATCGGGAGCAGCCCCGGCCGTTGCCGGGGCGCTTTCGGGTTTCTCTTGACTGTCTGTTTCATTGCCGGACCGGCAGGAACGCCTTTCCGTCTCATCCAGGTTGATGCACTCCGCATGCCAACGCAGGTTCTTGTATAGGGACTGTCGTTGGTCTCGGAACGCCATCGCCCAACATCTTGGCGGTCCGGAAAGATGGGTGATGTCACCCAGGTGAACCCGGCTTGGCAGGGCGCTGGTGACGCCGCGAAGCGATCAGGCCTGATTCGCCTGAGTTTTGCGCCCGGAACGGGTCGTTTGCATCCTACGTGCAACCTGACTTGACGGACATAGCCCGTTTTCCAACAACGGGATCAGCCTCCTGTTCACACAGTGGGGAACCGTTGCGGGGAGTTGCTTCGCCGGCCCAAAGCCCGCTGGCGACTGACCATGGTGGCCTGAGAAATGGGAGCGACAGCGAGCTATCAGCTAAGCCCAACCGAAGCCCTGGCGGAGTTGCGGAGCTTTCCGGAAGGTCTTTCGGATTCGGAAGCATCCGAGCGCCTGGCGATCCACGGCCCGAACGAGCTGCGGGAATTTCGCGCAACCAGCGTGTGGAAGATCGTCTGGCGGCAACTCAGTTCCATACTGCTGGTGGTCCTCATCGCGGCGGCAGCCATTTCCGCTGCGTTGGGAGACCACGCGGATGCGCTGGCGATCGGTGCGATCGTGCTTCTCAACGTTTGCCTGGGTGCCCGTCAGGAGTACCGCGCCGAGAAAGCCATGGCGGCATTGCGAAAGCTGGCCGTCCCCACGGTGCGGGTTCGCCGCGGCGGCCACGTACGCGAGATATCCGCCCGCGATCTGGTGCCGGGTGATGTGATTCTGATCGAAGCCGGCAACCGCATTCCCGCGGATGGGCGCCTGATCGAGAGCGCCAGTCTCCGCGTGCAGGAAGCCGCCCTGACCGGTGAGTCCGACTCCGTCGAAAAGGCCGCCGAGGTCACCTGTCCCAAAGAAACGGAACTGGGGGACCGCCGCAACATGGTGTATGCGGGCACCACTGCTGTTTACGGCAGAGGGACTGCTGTCGTCATCGCGACCAGCATGCAGACCGAGCTGGGGCGCATCGCTCACCTGCTCCAAACTGTCGAACAGGAACCAACACCGCTCCAACGCCGGCTCGACCAACTGGGGAAGATGCTGGCGGCGGCGGCGCTGCTGATTGTGGCGGTGATTTTTCTTGTCGGGCTGTGGCGCGGCGAGGATCTGAAGGTGATGCTTCTGACGGCGGTCAGCCTCGCCGTTGCCGCCGTGCCGGAGGGTTTGCCGGCGGTGGTGACAATCGCGTTGGCGCTCGGGTCGCAGCGAATGCTCAAGCGCCATGCGCTCATTCGCAAGCTCCCGGCGGTGGAGACGCTGGGCTCGGTTACCGTGATCTGCTCCGATAAGACGGGCACCCTTACCCAGAACCAGATGCGGGCCGAGATGCTGCACGTCGATGGGACGCGGCATCCTCTCACGTCCACTGAACCAGGAACCATCGAGGGAGCCCAGCAGAACGGCGCCGGCGCAAACCTTCCATCCTCCGCCGCGCTGCTTCTCTCCGCTGCCGCTCTTTGTAACGACGCGATCGCTGAGGAGGATCAACCCTCGGTGGGCGACCCTACGGAAGTGGCATTGGTGGTGGCAGCCAACAGGCAGGGACTACTGAAAAATACGCTGGAACAAATGCTGCCGCGCGTGGCGGAGGCGCCTTTTGATTCTGACCGCAAGCGAATGACAACCGTACACGCGTTGGCGGGCTCGACGGCTCCGCCTAACTGGCTTCGCGACGCTCTCAACGCGTTCGGCGAGCGCTCTGTCTCGCGTATAGCGTTCACCAAAGGCGCCACGGACGGCCTGCTGGAAGTTTCCAGCCATATTTGGCGGGAAGGCCGGGCGGAACTTCTCAGCAGCGAATGGAGGCGGCGGATCGAGGAAGACCACGACCGTCTGGCTCAAGAGGGCATGCGCATTCTGGGCGTCGCTTTCCGTCCCGTGGCTGAGGATGTTTGCGGCCCGGATGGGATCGAGCAGGGACTCATCTTTGTGGGACTGGTTGGGTTGCTCGACCCCGCCCGCCCCGAAGCGCGCGGCGCGGTCGAGGTCTGCCAGAATGCCGGCATCCGGGTGGTCATGATCACCGGTGATCATCCTTTGACAGCGCGTCAGATTGGCAGGGAGTTGGGTATCGCCTCGGATGGCACTTTGCTGACCGGGCGGGACATCGAACGGTTGTCCGCCGCGGAACTGGAGAAAGTCGCCGCGACAACCGCCGTCTACGCCCGCGTACAGCCCGAGCATAAATTGCGAATCGTCGAGGCGCTGCAAAGCCAGGGCCAGGTCGTGGCGATGACGGGAGATGGAGTGAACGACGCCCCGGCCTTGAAACGAGCGGACATCGGCGTCGCCATGGGCATCACCGGGACCGACGTTGCGAAAGAGGCTTCCGGCATGGTTCTGCAGGACGACAACTTTGCTACCGTCGTGGCGGCTATTGAAGAGGGCAGAATCATCTTCGACAACATTCGCAAATTCATCCGGTACATGCTTTCGGCAAACTCAGGCGAGCTGTGGGTCATGCTCGCCGGGCCGTCCCTGGGGATGCCGCTGCCGCTGCTGCCGCTGCAGATCCTCTGGATGAACCTGGTGACCGATGGTCCGCCGGCTCTGGCGCTCGGCGTCGAGCGCGCCGAGCGTGGTACGATGCGCCGGCCCCCTCACCCGCCAGGGGAAAGCGTATTCAGCCGGGGTCTCGGAGCGGATATCCTTTGGATCGGCCTGCTGATGGGTGCGACGTCGCTGCTGGTAGGCTTTCTGCCATGGCGCGAAGGCCATGCGGCCTGGCAAACCATGATCTTCTCGACCCTCACGTTCTCGCAGATGAGTCTGGCCCTCGCCGTGCGCTCCGAGCGGGATTCGTTTTTTTCGATTGGCCCGTTCACGAACAGAACCTTGTTGGTCGCGGTTCTGTTGTCGACGCTGTTGCAGATCGCCGTCATCTATGTCCCGTTCTTGCAGCAGATCTTTCGGACGACAGCGCTCTCCGCGCGAGAACTGACGATCACCCTCGCGGCCGGCACGGTTGTCTTCTGGGCCGTGGAGTTGAGGAAGTGGCGTCTCCGCCAGCGGCAAGCACCGCCGGTAACTTGAGCGGCCACTTAGGCTCGACTACCGCGGCATGGATCGGAACCAGGAAATTTCATCCCTTGACGTACTCGCTCAGTGACGGCACTCGAAGCGTGTATTTCGAATACGTGTGGTCCGCAAACATTCCGTTCCGGGTCGTGACTGGGCTCCTGCCGTCTACGCTAATGTGCACACTTGCCAAGCACGGCGCGCAATCGTCCGACATGGTGGAGGTACACTATGCCAATGCAGATGACACGCCGGCACTGGGCCCAGATCGCCGCCGCCGCGGCCGTATCGGGCTGCGCAACTTCTCAGGAGACGTCCATGCTGATCGACAGCCCCAAGGGCAACTTTCAATTCCTCAGGGGCAGCGGGCCTTATTCGTCGGGGGCCATCGCCTCGACGGGGTTCGAAGTCGTCCACGCGATCTTCAATCCCTTGCCGAAGCTGTGGGACGCCTTCGAGATCATTGAGAAATACCTGGCGGCAGCGGGACGGCCGATCGAGGCGCTGTGCGGCATGGAATTGCGCATTCCCCAAGCGCTTTCGGTCGAGGCATTCAATGAATTCAATGCGCCCTATATCGAGCGCTTGAAGCAATGGGGAACGCATGTGGACGGGCTGAACCCGGTGGCTCGCACCAACGTTTCGTTAGAGGTGAACCCTGTGGCGGAGCCCTCGGTCTATGGATTCTGCTACACGGCGCCTTCGGACTTCACGGGCAAGACCTTTGTCATTGCCGGCGCCGGGGAACTCCGGTCTTCCGCTCTTGCGGCAGAGGAAATCGTGAGCAGGGGGGATGTCAGCGCCGAAGGTCTCAAGGCAAAAACCGAGCGCGTTCTCGGCATCATGACGGAACGCCTTCAAGGCCTGAACCTGGCTTGGAGCGACGTTACGCAGTCGAACATTTACACGGTGCACAACATTTGTCCGTTGATGGAGCCGACCATCATGCCGGCGCTCCACGAGGGCGGACGGCACGGGGTTCGCTGGCACTTTTCCCGCCCGCCGGTGCTCGAGATCGAATTCGAGATGGACTTGCGGGGCGTTCAGCGAGAGATCACTGTAAGCACTTAAACCGAAACTTGGCCCACGGGAAATACCTGAGTTATGGATTGGGCTGCAGCAACGCGAACGCCACCACGTTCGACCCCGCCGCTACCGCCACATACTGCTTGCCGCGCACTGCATACGTAATCGGAGAAGCGCTGATGCGGGCGCCGTTGTTGAAATGCCAGAGCGGCTTGCCCGTGGCGGCGTCGAGCGCTGTCAGGAATCCCTGGTCGTCGCCGGCAAAGATCAGCCCTCCCGCGGTCGAGACCAGTCCGGCTCCGTAATGCCGCGAGCCGACCTGCTCGTACTCCCACTGCATCTTGCCCGTGGCCGGGTCGAGCGCGCGCACGAACATGCGCCAGGGGTCGGCCGGGCTCTCCACATACCCCGTGCCCATGAATCCAAACCCGCCGGGCCGGAACTCCTGTTTGGCCTTGTAGCTGATGCCGCAGCCTTCCTTCACAGCCAGATAAAACCAGCCCGTAGCCGGGTTGTACGCGGGCGACATCCAGTTGGTGGCGCCCGAAGTCGAGGGGCACACCAGGTTGCCCTGAATGGTCGGCTCGACGCCGGGCACGCGAATCGGACGCCCCTCGGCCGTCAGCCCCGTCGCCCAGTTCAGCTTGTCGATGAACGGGCTGCCGTGCAGGAACTCGCCGGTGACGCGGTCGAGCACGTAGTAGAAACCGTTGCGGTCGGCATGCAGCAGAAGCTTACGCGGCTTACCATCGAACGGCGCATCGATCAGCACGGGGATCTCGACGGAATCCCAATCGTGAACATCGTGCGGCGTGAACTGAAAATACCATTTCAGCTTGCCCGTATCCGCGTCGAGAGCGACCACCGACTCGGTGTACAGGTTGTCGCCCAGGCGCGCGTCGCCATCGAAGTCCGGCGCGGGGTTGCCGATGCCCCAGTAGAGCAGGTTGAGCTGCGGATCGAAGCTGCCACTCAGCCAGGTGCCGCCGCCGCCGGTTTTCCACGAGTCGCCCGCCCAGCTTTCGTGACCGGGCTCGCCAGGCCGGGGGATGCTTTCCCAACGCCAGATGCGCTCGCCGGTCTTGGCGTCGTAGGCGTCGAGCCAGCCGTTGAGGCCATAGTCACCGGCCGCAACGCCCATCAGGATCTTGCCGTTGATAGCGAACGGCGCCGCCGGCGAGTAGTAGCCGTCTTCGACCTCGGCAACTTTCGCCTGCCAGACTTGGGCACCCGTCCTGGCGTCGAGCGCGACGAGATGGGCGTCGGGCGTGCCCACGTAGACAAGGTCGCCCAGCACGGCGACGCCGCGGTTCGGCCCGCGCTCGATGACGACGTTCTGCGGGGGCGCGGACTCACGCGACCAACGCCAGATGCTGCGGCCCGTGCGCGCGTCGATTGCATGGACCTCGTTCGGCTCACTGATATACATGACACCGTCGACCACCAGCGGAACGGTCTCGAGCCTACTGCCGCTGGGCACCGCGAAAATCCAGGCCGGCGCCAGCCCGGCGACGTTGCCGTGGTCGATCTGGTGAAGCGGGCTGTGGCGCTGTGAGTCGTAGGTGCGGCCGTAGGTCAGCCAGTTCTGGTCCGGGGGATCGAGCAAATCGTTGTACGCTACCTGCCCGCTCGCGGCGGTGCACCACAGAGCCGCCGCTACGATCACCTCGAGGAGTTTTGGGTTTGGATTTCGCATCGTCGAGATCTAACGCGCAAGCCGTGTCAAATACGCCAGCAGGTCACGAAACTCCAGCGCCGAGAGACGGCGATCGTAGTCCGCGGGCATCAGCGAGCGGTCCGCGATTTCCACCCGCGCGACCTCAGCGACGCTTAACATGTGCAGCCGCCCTTCTTCGCTCAAGAGCTGATAGGAGAAGTTGTGCCGGTTCTTGAGCACACCGCTAATCCGTTCTCCTCCGTTGGTCGTGATCGTGGCCGGTTCATATCCCTTCGGAGGATGCGGCTTCGGCACGGTTAACGCCTCGCGCAACGCCCGCAGCGACAGCTTTGCCGCCACATCCGACAGATCTGGACCGAGCAGTCCGCCTCGTCCGTGGACCATGTGGCAGCGGCCGCACTCCGCTGGCCCCCAGAACAGCGCGGCGCCGTTTTTGCGGTCGCCATCCGTCGGCAAGTCGGCGGCCCTGGCCCGCAGGCTCCGGACGTAGGCGACAATTCGCCAAACGTCGTCCTCGGCGAGGCCCGTCGGTGGCATGCCCGTGCCGGGAATGCCGTTGCGCACCGCGTCGAACAGCTCGGCGTCGGTACGCCGAACATAGGAGCGCGCCGCGCCCAGAGCCGGTGCGCGATCGCCGACCGCGCCATCCACTCCATGACACACGGTGCAGGTTTCGTTGTAGAGGTCACGTCCGCGACTTACGACCTCGGCTCCCGCGCCGAGCGGATTGTTTTCGGCGCCGTACGTGGAAACGCCGCCGGCACTCAAGCAGAGCAGTCCCGCAAGAGAGAGGACAGCGATCCTTCGGCGTTGTCGATTGAGCACCAGCATGTCTCCGCTACCGGAGATTATGCCAGGGTTGGTCCCTCGAGGCTTTCCTCGAAGGGACCGGCCCTCGTTTTGGACAGTACGACGCCGCCTAGTGGCACAACTCAAAAACGGTACTTCAGAGCGAACTGAATGATGCGGGCGTCGCCGGCCATGCCAGCCGCTCCTTGACTGCTGGTGCGGATCACACCGAATGTGTTCGGTGCGGTGATCGCGATCCCCGGAGCCCCCAGGTTCACGTGATTGAACAGATTGAAGAACTCGGCGCGGAACTGCAAGGCGTTCGACTCCGAGAAGCGAAACTCCTTATTCGCCGAGAAGTCCACCTGGGCCAAGCCCGGCAGATAGATCGGCATTCGCGAAGCGTTGCCAAACCGGCCGTCGGGCGGGCGCGTGAATGCGGCCGTGTTGAACCAGCGATCTCGCGAGCGGTCTCCACGCGAAAGCTGCGCTTGCTGGCCCGCGACCACGTCGGGGCGCGAGCTGACGCCCGTGACGGTGATGTCTCCAACGCCGGAGAGCGTCGTGGCGAAGCCGGTCTGCAAGGTTGTGATCGTCGATACCTGCCAGCCGCCCAGCAGGGCTCGCGTCACCGCGGATGTTGCGCCGCGGAAAAACGGAATGTCGTAGATCATCGATACCGACATGCGGTGAGCGATGTCGAATGTGGCCGGCGCTTTCTCGGCCGAGAGATTGAAGAAATCCTGCAATCCGCCAAGAAACGTGCCGCCGCCCACCGAGCTGATATCGGCGTTGCTGAGGGCCTTCGACCAGGTGTAAGCGCCGAGGAACGACAGGCCGCGGCCCACGCGCCGCTCGGCTTTGAGTTGCAGCGAATGGTAGATCGAGTGGCCGATCGCCTTGGTCACGCCAATGCGATCGAAGCCCTGAAAGGGCCGCCGCGAGGCCAGCGACGGCGCGCCAGCCGGCACGATCGGCTCCAGCGGACGGTTGCCGTCAAACGTCATCGTCAGGCCGGTGCCTTTCGATCCGACGTAGCCGAGATCGACGAGCACGTCGAGCGGCAGCTTTTTCTGCAGGGTCAGGTTCCACTGCTGCGTGTATGACGTGTGCTGGTCAGGGTCGAATCCCCCTGCGCCGAACAAGCCCGCGCGGGTCTGCCCGCTGCCCTGAAAGGCGGTTTCGACATCGATGGGGTTGTTGAACGTTCCCGTGAAGGAGAACGTCTTGACGATCGGCGGGTTCAGCGTCAGCGTGGTCCAGGTGTTGGTGATCTCCGGCGTGAAATAGACGCCGTAGCCGCCGCGCACTACGAAATCCTGCGACCAGGGCGTCTTGTAAGCGAAGCCGAACCGCGGGCCGAAGTCGTTCTTGTCGCTGTTGACCAGGTTGGTGGGGACGCCCGTGGTATCGGCGATATCGGGGAAGCCTTTGAACCATTGCGCCGACGGCGTGAAGCCCGGAACGGCGCCATTGAGGCCGAAGTTCACCGCGGTCCCTCGTTGGGACGGCGCCGTGAAGTACTCATACCGCAGGCCCCAGTTGAGCGTCAGGTTCGGCGTTGCCTTCCAGTCATCCTGGAAATAGTAGGCGTGCCAGAAGTTGTTCATGCGCGTGGCGAACGGTTCGACGCTGACTTCGGCGCTGGTGGCCAGGCCCAGCAGGAAGGTGGCGAACTGGTGCTCGCGGACCTGCGCGGCGCCGCCCGACGCAGTCCGGCCATCGAAAGTGAAGCTGCCGCGCGGATTCACCGATTCGTCGAAGGTCCAGTTGCGGCGGGCGAACAATCCCCCGAATTTGAACGAATGGCTGCCGCGAATCCAGGTCAGGTTGTCGCTGAACTGCCAGAGCTGATTGAGCCGGTCACGCGGGCCGATGCCGCGCACGGTCGGCAACGTATAGCCCGCGCCGAAGCCCGGAGCGCCGAAATTGCGGGGGTCAGTCGAAACGCCCGGGATGCCGATCTTGTTAGCGATATCGAGTTCGGGGTTGTCTGTGGTGCCGAAAAACTCGTGCTCAAAAAACCGGTGCCAGCCGATGCGCGCTTCATTGATCAGCGTGGATGAGAAGATATGCACGTCGGCCAGGCTTAGGTTTTGCGCCCGGCCTGTATTGCCGCGCGTGTCCCAAGTGAAGTTAGGCACCGTGTCGTCGCTTTGTTCGTTGTACATATAGCTGCCGTACATCGAGTTCTTCTCGGTGAACCGGTAGTCGGCGCGGCTGATGTACTGGTCCTGGTCGATCGGCGCCGAGGCAGCCGGCGGACGATAATTCACCGCAGCTTCATTGGCGTTCGGTGCGGGCACGTAGTCGCGCAAAAAAGTGCTGGCGTAGTTCCTGATGCGGGAGCCGGGAATCTGGTTGTTGGCAAATGGCTGCCCTGTGGCCGGGTCGAAAATCGTGCCCGAAAAGGCGGAGAAATCGCCTGTGCGGTAGGCCGTGGGCGGAATGAACAGGTTCTGCTGCCCTTGGCCGGCGATGAGGCGGCCTGATTCCCAGTTGAAGAAAAAGAATGCCTTCTCCTTCACGATGGGGCCGCCGAGGTTCGCGCCATACTGATTGCGGTTCAGCCTCGCTGGTTTGGCGTCTGGAGAATACGGCGTGAACGCAGCAACCGCCGAGAACGCATCATTGCGATTGAACCACCAGGCGCCGCCGTGAAAGGCGTTCGTGCCAGCTTTCGTCATCAGGTTGACCTGTCCGCCGGGAGCTCCACCTACGTCGGAAGAATAGGTAGACGACTGCACTTTGAACTGTTCGATGGCGTCGATCGAGGGCGAGAAGCTAAAACTATAGCTGTCGAGATCCATCGCCTCGATGCCGTCATAGTAGAAGCGGTTCTGCGTGTCACGCGCGCCGTTGGCCGACATGCCGACGGCCTGCCCCACCGAGCCGCGCAAGCGCCGCACGGTGATCGAGCCGGGCGTGCCGGGGTTGACTCCCGGCGTCAGCAGCGCAAGCTGCACGAAGGACCGGCCATTGAGCGGCAGCTCGACGACCTTCTGGCTGTCGATGACGGTGCCGACCGTGGCGTCTTCGGTCTGCAGGTTCAACGCGCCCGCCTCCACCGAGATCGTCTCGGTTACCTCGCCCACTCGGAGCACGATATTCAGGCGCAGCACCTGATCGACATTGAGCGCGAAGTTCGTCACCTCGGATTTCTGGAACCCGGCGGCTTCGACCGCGAGCCGGTACGTGCCGATCGCCAGGAACGGGAACTCGTAGTGGCCGACCTCGTTGGTCGTCGTTGTGCGCGTCTGGTTCGTCTGGACGCTAGTAATCGTTACGTTCGCAGCGGCGACGACCGCTTCGGTCGGGTCGGTGACCGTTCCGACTACTTTGGCCGTGATCGCCTGCGAATAGGTTCTCGCGGGGATCAGGACAACAAGCATGGCCAACACCATGCATAGGAGCAATACATACTTCCTGTTTATCATCTACTTTTACCTCGCAACCAAAAGACCCAAAACAACGACCCTCCCCGGAGGGCGGAGTCAGTTCCCGATCGTTAGAGCGGGACGCAGGAGACCAATCCGGAACCCCTGATGAAGCTTCAAGCCCTGTCGAATGCTGAGAACAGCCAAGGCCGCAAGATTCCTCAGCGATCGGAGAGCTATCCCGGTACAATCCGCCCTAAAGACGTCGTTGCGGATAACCGGGCTTCGTGATTTTTGACGGTGAAAGTTCTGGGTTCAGCGCGGCAGAGCGGTACTGAGCTCGGCCTGAATGAAGTGTGGCGCGAACCGCATTCTGCCTCCTTTCGCGTCTCAAAGGAAGCCGCTCGAAGGGCGTCTGCAGTCCGTAATAAATCCAGTCTATACCGCCCTGGAGCTCAAGCGTCAAGACAAAATGGGCGGTTTAACCCGTAAGGCGGATGTCCCAATATCGGGATTAACGTGGTGTGTCGCCGGTCAAGGGGGCGGCTTGCGCGGCAGGCCGGGCATGTTCGCGGATGTGCTCTGGCAGACCAGTGGCGCGGCCCAGGTAGTTGAACTCCTCGGCATGGCGCAACCCGTGCTTGAGTCCCACCGCGGCGGCGAGGTCTTCGAGGTAAGCGCGAATCAGTTGGACGGTGGAGTTCTCGTTGAGCTCGCGCAGCAGCTCATGCGGCCTGCCTGCGAGATCGAGACGCTGGCGCGTTTGAAGCGCATAACGACTGTTCGAAGTCTTGAGTTCCAGTATGGCCCGCACCTTGCGGTCGAACGTCGAACCGATGTCCATATGCCGCAATTGGGCCTGCCCTTCGCCGCCCTCTCGCGGCCGGTAAGGGCGATGAGGAATGTAGAAATAATATTCGCGAGCAGCATACCCGCCATAGCCGATGTAGGTCATCTCCTGAACGAAATAGCCGCCTCCGCCGTAAGGCGCCTCTTCCGCCATGCGGCCCACGCGGTAAACGTCGTCGTCATTGAGGTAATGCGCATACCAATCAGGGAAAAACATCGTCTGCGGCTTATAGAATCGCACCATCGTCATGACCTGATTTCGCATCTCGCTGCTGGAGATGTAGGCCAGCTCGCCGCTCTTGTGCCCGAGGTTGAGCACTTCCTTGACGCCGAGCTGCCGCGCGGCGCGTTCACCCTCCTCATTGTTGGCCAGGCGCGTGGCGGCTGGTCCAAGCCCGGTCGAGTCCTTCTCGTCGTTGCCGAACTGCAGGACATAAACGGGCCGGCCTTGCTCGATCATTTTTGCCAGCGTGCCGCCGGCGCCGAAAAGGTAGTCGCGGGCCGAAGCGGTAATGACCAGCACGGCATTCGGCTCGGGTTTTTCCGCGGCCGCTGCCGCCGGCGCGAAGACGCCAAGCGCGGCCAGAGCGCTCAACAGTCCTCGCCGCAGGGTGTAGGTGCTCATTTGCCATCCACTCATAACTTGGGCACGGCTCGCTCGAGAGCGTGAGGCGGAACGGCCTCACCGGGACCAACGTAGTTGAACTCTTCGCCGTGCTGGAAACCGTGCTTCTCACCCATCGTCGCCGCAAGTTGATGGACCCAGGCGCGCGCCAGGGCCTGAACCAGCTTCTCGTCGAGCGGCTCCAGAAGCTCGCTCGATCGTACGGCGGCGTTCAAACGCGCGCGCAGGACCTGCGCCCGAAACCGGTTGCGCGTGCGCAGCATCGCCAGAGCCGTGGCCTTGGCGTCGAGCACGCTGCCGATATAGACGCCGAGAAGGCGCGCGCTCTGCTCGCCGCCTTCCGCGCGGCGGTAAGGCCGGTCCACTGGATAGTAGTAGACTTCCGGAACGCTGTGAGGCGTCAGATCCATGCGCGCCAGCTCGACTGCGAAAGTAGAGGCGCCGCTGTACCCCCAAGCCTCCTCGGCCATGCGGCCCACAAAATAAATGTCCCAGTCGGGCTGAAAGTGAACGTAGGGGTCAGGAATGAAAATCTTCTTCGGGCGCAGGTGGCGGATCAGGGCGAACAGTTGGTTCCGCATTTCCGTGCTCGAAACGTAGCCGATCTCACCCGACTTATGCTCCATGTAGACCGCGTCGGCGAAACCCAGGTACTCAGCGGCAGCCTTGCCTTCCTGAATGTTGGCCCGTCGGGTCTCGGCGGGTGACAGTCCCGCGGATTCCTTTTCGTCGTTGCCGAAATGAGCAATGTGAATTTCGTATCCATCCAGCGCCATTTGGGCCAGGGTCCCGCCGGCGCCGATCAGGTAGCCGGCTGAATCGGCGGTAACCACGAGAACTTTCGCGGGGACCGCGGTTTCGGCGCGAAGCGGCGCCGGACTCGGCAGCATCATGAGCCCAAGCAGTGCCGCGCCGTGCAGCAACGTCGGTCGAAGGTCGGTCATTGCGTCACCGGATTCTCTGCCAACTCTACGCTATCCGTCCAAGTCAGGCATTGTTTCATCCGGACCCTTTGATAGTCTAGGATAGCTGGCATTGCGTAGATGACGACCCGGCCGATCAACAGAAATCGTTGGATCGCAGCGCTTGTACTCTGCGGCAGCGTTTGCGCTGTTGCCGCGCCGTTGCCCTTGGGAGACATTCCGCCGGGGAAAGCATTCCTGGTCATCCAGCCGCATCACGATGATCACACCTGGCAGTATGGGTTCGGCGGTCTGATTGCAAAGATGGCCGACGCCGGCTGGCGCGGAACCTATGTACGCGTGACGAACGACGAGAAGGACGGCCCGCACGGTTGGGCCAAGAATGACCTCGTCAACGAGGCCGAAACTCTCGAAGCCACCAAAAACCTCGGCATCGAGCGGGTCGTCAGCCTCAACTGGCGGAACGATCACATGGACTCGGTCCCCATCAACGAGCTGCGGGCGCAGCTCATCCTCTTGATTCGTCAGTTACGGCCCGACGCCGTGATGGCCTACAACCCCTGGGGACACTATGACCGCAACCCTGACCACCGGATCGTCGCTCGCGCGGTGGGGGAAGCCGTATGGCTGGCAGGTTACGCCAATGCCTACCCCGAGCATTTCAAGCTCGGGCTGGAGCCGCATCGCGTGCCTTATCGCTACTACTCGCAGCGCGGCGACTACGGCAAAGGTTACGAGCCCAACATTGCGATCGAGCTGAACGAGAGCCAGGTGGCGCGTAAAGCAAAATCCTATTGGCTGCATCGCAACGTGCGGCTGAGGCCCGAAACCGCGCGCGGCATCCGTCAGGCGCTCGAACAGCGCGGCCTGACAATCCCTGAGTTGGAAGCACTTGACGATGAGCAAGCGACCCAGAAACTGCAGGAATGGTCCATGGAATGGATCTCCGCGAAGCGGGGTAGTGAAAACGGCGTGAAGTACGCCGAGGTCTTTTATTTCATGGACGAGTGGCACGATCTGCCGGGGCTGCGCGAGTACCTGGATAAAAACGCGGTGGCGAAATGAAAGGGCATCGTCGCTTCTGCCGTGCCGCGAATCTCTCCGGAAGGTCTATCCGTCTTCGCCTGACCTTGTTCCGGCTCGGCATTTGCGCCGCTGCTCTACTCGCCATGTTCGTCGTTCCTGGCATACACGCCGAGGCCCTGCCGCTCGCAAAGCTTCCCCGCGGCAAGGTCTTCATGGTCATCGAGCCTCACCACGACGACCACACGACCGATTACGGAATGGGCGGCTTGATCGCGCGCCTCATCGACGAAGGCTATACCGGCTATTACGTACGAGCGTCGAACGACGAGAAGGATGGCCGTCATGGCTACCCGCTGAACGACATGATCAACCTCAAGGAGAGCCGGGCGGCTACGAAGATTCTGGGCATCGACGAGGTGATCAGCCTGAACTGGCGCAACGACTATATGGATCCGATTCCGCTGCAGGAGTTGCGCGGCCAGTTGATACTGCTGATCCGCAAATACCGGCCCGATGTCGTGCTGGGTCACGATCCCTGGGCGCATTACGACCGCAACCCGGATCATCGCAAGGTAGCGCGGGCGCTGGCGGAGGCTTTTTGGATGGCTGGTCAAGCCAACGTCCACCTCGAGCACCTGCGTTTAGGATTGAAGCCGCACCGCGTGCCCTACCTTTTCCTCAAGGCGCGCGTGGATTACGGACGCGGTCATTGGCCCAATGTGGCGGTCGAACTGACCGAATCGCAGGTACGCCGTAAGCAGAGAGCGTATTCCGCGCATCGCAACGTCTACGCCAACCCCGCCACCGCGGGTGCGGTGCGGCGCCAGTTGGCCGGCGAGAACCTGGTTGTGCCCGAGATCGAGGGTCTCAGCGACCAGGCGGCCGCCGTGCTGTTTGAGGAATGGCACATGGACTGGATCTCGGGCAAACGCGGCGCCGAAAACGGCGTTCGTTACGCCGAGGTGTACTGGTTCCGCGATGAATTCGATCATCTGCCGGGGCTGGAGGAATACATCCGGCGGAATGCGGTTCAACAATGAGGGTCAAGTCGACGATGCTCGCTGGAGGCCAAATGATAACGAGGCTCGCCGCAATGTGTTTGGCGGCTATTGTGCTAGCGGCCGGTCTCTGCGCTCAGCCGCAGCCGTCGAGTGGGAACCGCGTCGTCCTTGTGATCACCGCGGACGCGAGCGACTACATTCTGTCCGCCGGCGGGGCCATCGCCTCCATGATCGAAGACGGCGCGACGGCATATCTCATCCGCACCACGAACGATGAGAAAGACTCCTGGGAGTTGTCTCCGGAAGAAACGGCGCGCCGCTACAGTGACGAGAGCGAGCAGGCCGCCAAAATCCTTGGCATCCAGGAAGTGATCTCGCTTGGCTACCGCGCGGGCGAGCTCGCTGCGGTCTCCCACACCGAGCTGCGAGACCGGCTGATGTTCTACGTCCGGCTTTACAAGCCCGCAGTGCTATTCCTTCCGAATCCCCATGCGGAGTACGTGGAAGTCCTCGACCGGTTTTACACGGGCAAAGCCGCCGAAGAGGCGCAGCGCGTGGCCGCGCTCGAAAACTTTCAGCCGCCGTTTTCGGAGGTCGGGCTGACGACACACATCATCGGGGAACTGTACTACTACGCTCAGCCGTTCGACCCGCGCCGGCGCGAGCCGGAAAGCACTCCGACGTTTGTTCCTCAGCCGAAGACCGTCGGCATTTCAGCAGCGTTCGATAAAAAACTGCGCGCCGCTCGGGCCCTCTACACCGCGAACTACAGCATGGCGATGAACATCAAGAAGCGTCTCGACAACACCGGCCGACGGCTGCCGCTACTGGACGCCGTCGACAGCGAGTCGGTTAATCAACTTGTGGAGATCAATCTTAGGAAGCTAGCAGAGATCGCCGCCCGCGACACATCCTACGAGCTGGCCGAGGAGTTTCACTACGCCGGGGTGGAATACCAGATCCCGTCGAGCTATTTGAAATAGGTCGAGCTATCTGAAAGCCAGGAGGCGCCGAATGACCCACGAGGTTTTCGCGTCAGGAGAGCCATGTCGAGGCGGCCCAAGACGGCGCCGGAGGCCGCTGCCGCATCAACAACGCCTGCTGCTCGACCTCACGCCCAGTTCAGCGAGTTGACCCCGCGCCTACAGGCACTTGAATGTATCGCTCCGCCGGCGGCGCGAAGAAGACGAGTACCCGGCCGGCGAGCTTTTCTCGACTGTCCGGTGACCCTGCCAGATGAAACGATGTTTGGGCCAGAAAATGGGTGGCTCCCCGGGGAACGTGATAGTGAAGCAGTGATGGCGCCGGGATCTCCATCATCGCGTCTTGTTCACTCCAGTCATCAGGCGATGCAAGCGCGCCGGCAGACCCCACGAAATGAGCGGGCCTTTCCTCAGAAAGCGAAGCCTCGTTTCCTGGCTCTCCACGAAATCGCGGCTTTCGCCAGCGGATCCTGCCGTTTCCCCGCAGCGAAGAATCCGTCTCGAAGACGAAGTAGATATGCCGGTATCTCTGCGGTGGAATCGCCACTTCGAGATGGAACGGCTGCGCGGCATCCAGAGTGATCGGGCCAGTATCGTATACAGGTTCCGCGTTTCCCTGAACGCTGAGGCCGCTTTGCTGCTCCCAATTGGCGGGCTTATCGAAATCCTGATTTGCAGCGATCTCTTCCCAGCTCGGTCTTGACGATTCCACGCCCTCTGGAGGGACTTCCAGGCCGGCAACCCACGCCACTCCGTTCAGCAACGCCTTTCGGAAGTTGTCATCGCGATAGTTGTGATGGGAATGAGCGCCGGAAAAGCCAAAGCCGCGCCCACCAGCCGGGCGTTCGTAGGCCCACGCGAGCGTGTGAAGGTCACCACGAAGGACGCTTTCGCGAACGCCGGGATTACCGGAGCTAGGGCCGTCCGCGCGGAGCAAAACGGTCAGCGGAGGCCGCGCCTGGAGGATCGGAGTGACGCCCTTCAAACCGGGCGCGAAACGCATATTGAAATACCACTCATCGTAGACCGAGAATGGCTGCAGACCGTTTGCCGCTGCATGAACGGGAAAATTCGCGAACTCGGGAGCCCAATCCGGGTTTACCGACAGTCCCCTTTCGTAAACCCCGCCGATCCACTCCCTGACTGCGTCCGCGGCGCGACCCGGAGGCGGTTCGAGGGCGAAGTGAATCAGGGCGATACCCACTCCACGATTGGCTAGGGCGCTTACTTGATCGAGATGATCAAGAGCGGCATGAGCGCTGCCATCGCAATCGATGACCAGGGCATCGGCATCCGCGAAAGTATCCGCATCGGGCCAGCCTTTGTCGGCGATGACGGTTTCGAGTTGAGGCCATTGTTGCTTGAGGGACCGGGCCAGCAGCAGGAGTCCGGCCCTGTGTTCGTGCATCCCATAGCCGTGACTAGGAGTGCCCGGGATGAAAATGATCTTCGTGGGGCCCGCGGCGACAAGTGGCACGGTCAGCCACAACAGAATCGTGAAGCGCAAAAACACGATGCCTCTCAGAATCCTCATCAACGGTTCTCCGAAGGTTCCAGCCGAGCTGCTGATGATCCTATCACGGTTTCTGAATGAGCCAGATCTCGTCCGCACGCCGAAGCCGTCGCTGGCAAACCGCTCAAGATCTGGTCTGTCCGTTCTAGAATCGCCCCCTGCCGCAGCGCTGGTTGGGAGATCAGCGGCCGCGCCATGGTGGGACGAGGAAACTGCTTGATAAGGCGATTCGACGGCCGTACCGCAGACTAGAGGGTGGCCGCGCCGTTTCCGCGGGATCTAATCTAGCCGTGTGCTGCCGATCGCTCAAGTTCATCCGCCTCGGAGATGCTGTGACTGGTTCGGGGCGCGGACTGAACTTGTTGCAGCAGGCTTTTGAATCGAGCGTGCTCTCGGACTCTGTCGAAACGCGGGTCCACGGCTATGGCAATCATGTCGAAGCAACAAATGGATGCTGCCTTCCGAAACCATTCGATGGCGATTTCGATCTCGCCCATACCCGCATAAACATACCCGGTCTCGAACGGCGACACATAACGCGTCATGGCCAGCTCTGCTAATCCGTCAATCACCTTCTGGGCAGATTCGCGATCATTCGCGAGCCCGTAGACGTGACCAAGCGCTCCCTGGATGCGCGGGCTGCCGCCAGAGAGGGAAAGTCCTTGACGGAACGCGGCGATAGCTTCCTCGAACCGCGACTGCGCCTGATAGGCAAGCCCGAGAACCCAGTAGGCGCCCCAAAATTTTGCGTTCAGCTCAAGGGTCTGCTGGCACTGCTGGATCACGCGGTCGTACTCGCGGCGGTAGTACATGATCACCGCGGCATCGCGGTTGATGGAAACGGAGGCGGGGTCGAGGGCCTGGGCTTCCTGGATGCGCGAGATCGCTTCACCCAATAGTCCCATCGGCGAAAGGGAAGTGACCGCGGACCAGTGATAGGCGGTAGCATAACCTGGGTTGAGCGCCAGCGCCCGCTCGTATTGCCGTTCCGCCTCGGCCCAGTTCCAGTCGTAGGTCGCGATGACATGCCCCACGGAAGCGTGAGCTTCCGCCAGTGTGCGATCAATCTCGACCGATCGCAGGGCGGCTGCCCTGGCCTTGGGCCTCACCTCGCTCGCCGGCAACGCCCCGTAGTTGCCCAACAGCGTATAGGCGTCGGACAAGCCCGCGAACGCGAGTGCGTAGTTCGGTTCGCGCTCGATTGCATTTTCGAAGTGCTCGACGGCGGCCTTGAGGTCGCGCTCCGACCGTCTGTTCCAGTAGTAGCGGCCCTTCAAGTACAGCTTGTATGCCGAAAGGTTGTTCGTGGCGCGTTCGGCGCTCTTTTGCGCCGGGCCGATCGCCAACCGCACCTTGAGTGTGTCGACGATCGCCGAGGATATCTCGTCCTGAATTACGAAGATGTCCTGCAGCTTGCGGTCGTATATCTCTGACCAGAGGTAGCTGCGGTCCGCCACCCGAATCAAATGCGCCGCGATACGCAGCCGGTTGTCTTCTCTACGGACGCTGCCTTCCACCACGATATCGATGTGCAGCTTCTCCCCGATGGTCAGGAAATCGCCATAGCCCTGCTGAAACTGGCGGTCCGTTTTCCAGGCAACCACACGCAACCGGTCGACCTTCGTCAGAGCGGCGATCAGCTCCTCAGTGATTCCGTTGCAGAAGTACTCCTGGTCGCGATTCGCACTGTGGTCTTCGAACTTCAACACCGCCAGTGCGATTTTAGGCTGCTCCATGGCCGCGGGCGGCTCTTGAGGCGCTGAGCGCGGCGATCCAGGCTGGACTCTGGAAAAGCGAGGAGTGTAGCTGCCTTTGGGCAACTCGATCAGGACCGCGTTGTGTGGGGCAACCGCGTAGTATTGCTGCAACTTTGAGCGAAGCCGCCCAGCATGCACTCGAACCGTAGCGTCGGTTCGCGGGTCGAACGAATCCGTCTTGTCGAAGACTTCGATACCGACGACAAATTCCTTGAGTTGGTCCCCGCGGCCCTGCAGCGTCTCTTCGACGACGAATTGCAGGAAGGACCGCAGCCGCTCCGCCTGTGCAAAGATCGGGCTCGCGACAATCGCCGCGAATTGCTCGCGGACCGACCTTTCGTCGATGACTTCCATGGTACGGGCGCCCTAGTCACCACTCGGAAATCCTGCCCTCTGATCTCCAGTCGTCGAGGATGCGCCTCGAAACCGCTGCTGTAGGCGCTGTTACAAACGGCTTAACGTTAGCATAGCTACGCGGTCATCTCAAGTATGGGTTTCGATCCGCGGGTCGCTCGCTCCCGGCTGCGGCAGGCCGCCCGCGTTTCGAATGCCGCGGCAACCGTATATTCCCGCGTTCCAATGGTTTACGGACATTCAGGGACCCAGCCGGGGACCTTCGAAAATACTCCCCGCCAAACGTGTTGGAAAGGGCGGCGCGCGCGCCCGTGGCGCGTTGTTGATAACGGAATGAAACCGTTACGTTACGTCGTCAACACCGTGTTCCGGTGCTAGACTCGTGACCCAACAGCGGAGCAAGCCGAGCGTTCGGCCCAGTCGATTCCGTTGATTGAGCCCCAGTTCGTACTTGGGCGGGTACGCCGAATGAAGGTCAGATCGGGATGACGACAGGCATCCCCACGCAGTGGGACCGGGAAACCGACGTGGCGGTGATCGGCGGCGGCGGCGCAGGTCTCGCGGCGGCGCTCGAAGCCGCACAGCACGGAGCCAAGGTGATGCTCCTCGAAAAATGCCCTCGCCTCGGCGGCACCACGGGAATCGCGGTCGGGTCGTTTACCGCCGCGGGGACGTCGCTGCAGCGCGCCGCGCACATCCAGGACGATCCTGATTCTCACTCCGAGGACATGGGCAAGTTCGCCGGTCACCGGGATGCCAGCAACAATCATGCGCTACGCTCCCTGCTGGCCCGCAACGCGGCCGACACTCTCGAATGGCTGATCAACCTCGGGGTTGCGTTTCACGGCCCTTTTCCGGAACCCCCGAACCGCCTGCCTCGAATGCACAATGTTGTGCCGAATGGAAAAGCCTGCATCGCTGTCCTGCAAAACAAGGTTCTACGGCTGGGCTCTGAAGTCTTGGTCAACCACCGCGTGGAACGGCTGTTTCGCGAAACCGACGGTGCGGTGATCGGTCTCGAAGCGATCCACGGCGGAGTATCCGTGCGTGTGCGGAGCCGTCACGGAGTTGTTCTGGCGGCAGGGGACTATTCGAGCGGCAACGGCATCAAGTCCCGCTATCTTCCACTCGATGTCGCGGCGGTGGAAGGCGTCAACCCGAACTCGACGGGCGACGGTCACCGGCTCGCCGAGTCGGTCGGCGCCAGTCTCGTCAACATGCAACTCGTCTATGGCCCGGAGATTCGTTTCGTTCCCCCGCCACGGCCGCCGTTCGCCCAGTTGCTGCCGGGTAACCCGCGGTTGGCGAGGGTCCTGGGACGATGCGTAGACCTGCTGCCAAAAGCGGTGCTGCATCGGATCATCCGCGGCCTTCTCGTCACCTGGCAGCACCCCGAGAAAAGCTTGTTTACCAAAGGCGCGGTGCTGATCAACCGCAACGGGCAGAGGTTCATCGACGAGTGCGCGGAACCCGAACTGGCCGTCTGGCGACAGCCTGAAAAACTGGCCTATTGCATTCTTGACGGGACGCTGATGGAGTCGTTTTCGCGGTGGCCGAACTACATTTCGACGGCCCCGGGAATCGCCTACGCCTACATCCAGGACTACAAACGCCTGCGGCCCGACATCTATGCCGAGGCCCCAACCCTTGCCGCGCTCGCGCGCCGGATCGACGTGAGTCCGGCTGCGCTTGAAGCATCGATCGGCGATTACAACCGTGCAGTGCAAGGCGCTGCGCCGGATCAATTTGGCCGCCGCTGCTTTGGTCCGCCGCTGACAAAGGCGCCCTACTGCGCGTTGGGTCCGGCCAAGAGTTGGCTCGTCACGACCGAAGGCGGCGTCCGAATCAACCAGAGCATGCAGGCGCTGGATTCGGAAGACCGCGTCATTCCCGGCCTTTACGCCGCTGGTTCCAATGGAATGGGCGGTGTCGTCGCTTGGGGGCACGGGCTTCATTTGGCATGGGCATTCACCAGCGGGAGGATCGCTGGCAGGAGCGCCGCGACGGCGTATGGGGCGGCCGCGGTGAATTGAAGTTGAGAGTTCGCTTCGTTTCAAGGTGGGGATACCCACAGAGAGAGGGTCAAAGATGATCTACGGAATCGTTAGGAGATGTTTGGAGTTTGCGTTGCTTTTCGCCATTGCCGCCACTGCAGCATTCGGCCAAATCAACACGGCCGCTATCGTCGGAAGTGTTTCGGATCAGTCGGGCGCGATGATCCCGGACGCGTCCATCATACTGGAAAACGTCGCCACGCAAGCCCGGCGCACGACGGCATCGGACGCGACAGGCAGCTACAGCTTCCAAGTTCTGCCGGTCGGCGCCTATCGCATGATGGTCGAGGCGCCGGGGTTTAAGCGCGCGGAGCGTGCCGGCATTCGCCTGGAAGCTAGCGACTACCCGCGCATCAACATCGTGCTCGAGCTCGGAGAAGTCAGCGAAAGCGTAACGGTCACCGAAGGGATCTCACTCGTCAACACACAGAAGGTAGAGGGCGGCACCGTGATCCTCAACCAGCAGGTGGTCGATATGCCCCTCAACGGCCGTGACTTCAGCCAACTGATACAGCTCGAACCGGGCGCGGTGTTTAATTCGGGCAGGGTCTTTTTCAACGGGCTTACCAGCGACGGAGTCAACATCAGCATCGACGGCACCGACGCCAATCAACCGGACCGGCCTTCCACCAACTACACAGGAAGCTTCGGTGGAACGTCGCAGTTGAGCATTTTGAGTATTGAATTCATTGAAGAATTCAAGACAACCAATGGCGTCTTTTCGGCGGAAGTTGGCCGCGCCGCGGCCGGCGGGGTCAACATCATTACCAAGTCCGGCACGAACGAACTCCACGGTAGCGTGTTTGAGTTCCTTCGCAACGACCACCTCGACGCACGAAACTTCTTTGCCAGCAGGAAAGACTCTCTGCGAATCAACCAGTATGGAGTCGCGGTCGGCGGCCCGATTGTCCGCAACCGGATATTCTTCTTCGGCGGCTGGGAGGGCGCCCGTGTCCGGCGCGGCGTTCAAATCTTCGGAAATGTTCCTACCGTGAGCATGCGCGAGCAAATGTTGCAAACTACACCGGCTTACGGCCACAGGGTTGTAGGGCCTGTCGGCGAGGCTCCATCGATGCTTGACCTGCTGCCGCTCCCGAATGTGCCCGGCGGCAATGAGTTCCTGGGATCCCACCGGCGCTCGGAGAGCCGCACGGAAGATCAGGACGTGTTCCTCGCGCGCCTGGACTTTCATATCAGCGACAACGACACCGTCTCGGTGCGATACAACATTATGGATTCGGAAAACTTCATCCCGGATATCTCGCCGATCAACGGCACGGTCTATCCTCCGCAGGACCGCTATGGAACGCTATCCTGGTCGCACTTGTTCGGAGCGACCATGCTCAACGAGTTGCGCCTTGGCGTCGTGAAAACGGACCTGCCACGCCGCCAACAGGCGTTCATTGACGGAACGCAATCGCCCGGCGCCATCCAAGGAGTATTCAGCCATGACCGGCAGGAACTGCTCCAGGCGAACGGCGGCAGTGTCACGTTTGCTGACAATCTTTCTGTCTCGAAGGGAGCCCATTCGCTGAAGTTCGGCGTCGAGGACAGGGAGTTTCACTATGGGCGGTGGAACTTTGAGAATCCGCACTACCGCTTCAATAACGTGCAGCAGGTCATCGCCGGCACCCCGGAGAGCGTGTTCATCACGGTCGGAAACCCCCTGCGCCGTTACGAATCGAGTCAGTGGGGCGCGTATATCCAGGATGACTGGAGAATCCGTCCTAACCTGACGCTCAACATCGGTTTGCGATATGAATACTACTCGCCGCCGGACGAAACAATCGGCGGGTATATGTGGAATGTTGTGGACAGTCCGTTTGGAGCGTTTGCACCCCAAGGCACGCGTCCGTGGGAGCCTGACCGCAACGATTTCGGACCGCGCTTCGGGCTGGCATGGGATATCAACGGAGACGCCAAGACCGTTGTTCGCGCGGGGATTGGAGTTTTCTACGCTCCGAACACCTTCCGGGAATTGACGATCCTGGGCAACCCCCCGGAACTGCCGTATGACGTCACTGTTTTTCGTACTGCGTTTCCCAATCTTTCGTATCCCACGAATATTCTTGACGGTAGCTTTGATCCCAGAAACGTTCCGGGCGGCGTGAGCCGGCAAACCTTCGACCGTTTTCAACGAACGACCTATTCGGAACAGTGGACGCTGAACGTGCAGCGCGAAATCGTACGGGACCTGGCGTTCGAGGTCGGCTACGTTGGCAATCGGGGACTGAAGATTCTTGCCACGCATTTCTTCAACGAAATCGAGCCCGAACTGCCTGGTCCCGAGTTCCAGCGCGCCCCCGAGCTAGGACGAATCTCCTACCAGGAGCATTCCGCGAACTCAACTTTCCATTCCCTGCAAGCTTCACTCAAGAAGCGCATGAGCCGGGATTTCATGTTCAATGCTCACTACACCTGGGGCCATGGAGTCTCCTACGGCGGAATCGATCAGGGCACTGCTTTTGGGAACGCTCAGATGCAAAACATGCAAGATTGGGCGGGCTCGCGGGGACGGTCGGCCTTCGATATCCGGCACAATTTTACGCTGAACTTCGCCTGGGACATGGCGTTCGACCGCTGGCTTGGCGCCGACTCAGGGTTCGCGCGGAAGCTTCTCAACGGCTGGCAATTCAACACCATTGTCTCGATGCGCACAGGCACACCGATCCGCATCCAGTCAGGCCGCGACAACCGCGGCAACAACGACACCGGTCCGCAGCGGCCTGATTACGTGGGTGGAGAAGTCCTTCTGGACAACTACCGGGAGAGCTTAAGGTATTTGAACAGAGATGCCTTTGCGCAACCTTGTGCCGCGCGCGGCTTAACCGCTCCGTGTGGCCTGTTCGGGAATTTCGGTACGAATGCTGTCAGCGCGCCGGGGACACAGGTGTTCGATTTGTCCCTCTTCAAGACGACGCAAATAACCGAGCGGGTCCGGCTGCAGTTTCGGACGGAGATGTTTAACGCCTTCAACCGTGCCAATTTCTCGAGTCCGTCCGGTTCGCGGGTGCAAATCACCGACAGCCAGTTTGGCGCCATCACGGCGGCCGGCCTGGCACGCGAGATCCAGTTCGGATTGAAGTTGCTTTTCTAAACCCCGCCAGGGTGGCGTCGCGCCCCTCGACGCCACCCTGGATCTTTTGGCCCGGCCTGGGAATCGTCCGGGACAACCCGGCGCGGCGGCGCAGCGGATGCGTGCATCGTGCCACAGTTGGAGAAGAGGTGCTTTGGTGAAACGAATCAACCGCCGCCGGTTTCTGGCCACCGCCACCGCGGGCGCGTCCTGGGCGGCTTCGGTTGCCCACGCGAAAGAAAAACCCATTCGCACCGGGCTTCTCAGCACGCAACACGGCCACCTCAACGGCAAGCTCAAGGCGATGCTCGATTCGCCGCACTATGAGGTCATCGCCGCGTGCGAACCGGACGAAGCGCAGAGGACGAAGCGCCAGAGCGAGCCGCTATTCGCCGGCCTGCGCTGGGTTTCGCAGGACGAACTACTTGGCGACTCTTCGATCGACCTGGTTGTCGTTGAATGCCGCGTCTGGGACGCGATCCCTTTTGGCAAGGCCGTGATTGCCGCCAACAAGCATCTGCATCTCGAGAAGCCCCCTACCGAGAAGATGGAACCATTCCGCCATCTCGTGGAAGAGGCTCGGAAAAAGAAGCTGCTGCTGCAAATGGGCTATCTCTGGCGCTTTCACGAGGGCAGTATGCGGGCTCGCGAGGCAATGCGGCAGGGCTGGCTGGGCGAGGTGTACATGGTCCGCGGGACGATCAACACCAATCTCGACGACGAGTCGCGAGCCACGATTGGCCGCTACAGCGGCGGCATCATGTTTGAGCTCGGCTGTCATATGGTAGACCGGGTTGTGGACTTTCTGGGCCGTCCGCAGGCAACAAAAAGCTGGATTCGGCATGACACAAGCCGGCCCGACAAACTGGCCGACAACACGCTGGCGGTTTTCGAATATGAAAACGCTTTGGGCCTGATTGTCTCCTCCGCCCTGATGCCGAATCAGACCGAACACCGCTCGCTGGAAATCATTGGCTCCGATGGCTCCATCATGATTCAGCCGATGGAGCCGGTGCCGCAGATGCGAGTCAACATGCGGCGGGCGCGCGGTCCTTACAAAGAGGGTTGGCAGGATATCCCTTTGCCGCCGCAGCCTCGATACGTCGCTGATTTCAAGGAGCTGGCGAGAGCGCTGCAGACGGGTACGCCGCTCCAATACTCGTACGACTACGAATTGATGCTGCACGAGTCGGTGCTGCGCGCCTCAGGTGAGTTGGCGTGAGTTTCGACTTCAGAGCACGGGCCCAAAGCGCCGCGCCGGTGGGCGGCTGTTTCACCACGCCCGTCAATCGCGAATGTGGAGGCGCAATTGGAAGCCCAAGTAATCCGGTATAGCGATATCGCTCCGATGATCTTTCCTACCAGCCGGGAAACGCGCGTCTACGCCGGCGCCCGCGGCCTGCCGGCCCAGCGATTCACGATGGGATACGTTGTCGTCGAGCCTGACGGCTCCGTTCCACTTCACCATCACGATCAAGAGGAAGTCTACTTCCTTCTCGACGGTGTAGGGGAGATTGATATCGACGGCAAAAGGTTTCGGATGGAGCCGCTTTCGGCCGTGTACATCCCCTCGCAAAAACCACACCAGTTCCGCAATGTGGGCCAGTCGCCGATGCGGTTTCTGTTTGTATACGCGCCGGCGGAAGAGGTTTCCCACTGGGCGGAGGAATCGGCTCGCGGCCGCAGCTCTACTTGAAGGAAGACCCATCACCAACCGGCCAATGCGGGTCTTTGCGGAGACGATCACAATCAATATCTGACGACACGGAGGCAATAGCATGGAAGGTAAACAGCGCGTTATCTCAAGGCGAACTCTCATGAAAGCCGCAACGGTCGTGCCGTTTGCAGCAGTCCGCGGCACGGCGGCCAATTCAGCGGTTAAGGTTGGCCTGCTTGGGGCCGGCGGCCGGGGCTCTCGTGTATCGAGCTTCGTAGTTACGGACAAGCGCGCGCGATTGGTGGCGCTGTGTGATCTTTTCGACGAACCGATCGCCAAGGCCAAGCAGCGGATTCCTGTCGAGAATCCGACGGTTTACAAAGACCTCAACGAGATGCTGGCCAGCGACATTGATGCCGTCATCATCGCCACACCGGTGTTTCTCCATCCGGAGCATCTCGAAGCGGCGGTCAAGGCCGGCAAACACATCTACATAGAAAAACCAGCCGGCGTGGACGTCGCGGGCTGCAAGCGCGTGATGAAAGCAGCCGATTCGGCCAAACCCGGTATAAATATCACATTCGGATTCCAACAGCGCTATGGCACAACCTACCGCAAAGCCAAGGCCGTTCTTGATTCCCCCTCCTTTGGGCCCATTCGCATGGCTCAGGCGCACTTTCTCAAAGGGCCGATTACCGGCGACGAGCCAATGAGACCGAAGCCGCGGACCGAGATCGAAAAAATCAAGAACTGGAAGGACTGGCGGGAACTCTACGGGGACGTCGTCGTCGAGACTTACTGTCATTCGATCGACGCTCTGAACTGGTTCTTGGGCGATAAACATCCGTCAAAAGCCGTTGGCAGCGGTGGCCGCACGATCGTGAAAGCGGGCGACATGATGGATCACTGCACCGTTGTATTCGACTACGAGAACAATGTCCAGGCCACGCTCATCGGGACCCAGATTGCGCCGCCCTTCTTCCGCGAAGTCTTTGAGCGCATTTATGGAGCGAATGAGGCGGTCGAGATGGCGCGTGAATACTGGAAGCACTACCGGTCCAAAGATGACGTGCTCCACGAGCCCGCGCCGCGTCCGATTGACCAGGATTCCGTGGAAGCTTTTGTTACGCGTGTGCTGGAAGGCAAGACGGAGAATGTCGGCGTCCGGGGCGCGGAAAGTACCTTGACGGCGATTATGGGCCGCATGGCGATCGACCAGCGCCGCGAGGTGACCTGGGAAGAGATGATGAGATCGGGTGCTTGAGTAAGTCCATGAAAAAAACACTGCCTCTTTTGCTGTTTGCGCTCGCGTTGGCGTTCGGTGCTGACAGTGCATCGAACCGCCTTACCCCGGAAGAGAAGGCGGAAGGGTATGTCCTGCTCTTCAACGGGAAAGACCTGAGCGGGTGGACGGGCGAACCGGCGTTGTGGTCGGTCAGCGGAGACGCCATCGTGGGGTCGAGCGACGGGAAAAAGATTGACCACAATACTTTTCTCTATACCGAGAAGTCCTATTCCGACTTTGTTCTCAAAGCGGAAATCCGGCTGCGCAACGGGAACTCAGGAATCCATTTTCGCAGCAAGGCGTTTCCAGATTGGGTAGTGAAGGGCTACCAGGCCGACGCCTCTTATGCCGGCGAACGCTCGGCATGGGGCAACTTCTATGAGGAGAAGGGACGCGGCCGCAACGTCATGAAAACGACTGACGAGGGCTGGCTGAAGGCAAAGGATATTCTCCGAGAGGGCGACTGGAACGACTACGAGATTCTAGCGCAGGGGTCCCGTATACGTCTAACCTTTAATGGTCGTGTCACGATTGATACCGAAGACACCGAGTCCCCGAGTGGCATCATTGGTTTTCAGTTGCACACTGGCGACCCAATGAAAGTCGAGTTTCGGAACATCAAACTGAAACCGCTAAGATAGCCCTCGCCAGGCGCTCTCCCACTGGGATTTGCCGGATGATGAGTCGGGAAAGAAGACGGGTGCTGTATTGCTACGGTTCATGAAGCCTTTGGGGATATCGGTCTTAGTCAGCGTCATCGCCAGTTTGGCCGCCGACTTCGCCCGTGGTGACTGGTCCCGCTTTCGCGGGGATAATGGCAGTGGAGTTTCCGATGCCACGGGTTTGCCGCTGATATTCGGTCCTGACCAAAACCTGATTTGGAAAGTGCCTCTGCCGCCCGGCCATTCGTCACCAGTGATCGCGGGTGACCGGCTTTTTTTGACAGCCAATACCGAGGACACCCTCTTTACCTATTGCCTGGAGATCGAGAGTGGCAAGATCTTATGGCGCCGCGAGGCTCCCCGTCCGCGGAAGGAACCGTTTCACGAGATGCACGGTCCTGCTTCGCCTAGCCCCGTCACCGACGGCAGTAACGTTTATGTGTTTTTTGGAGATTTTGGACTTCTCTCTTATGGGCCTGACGGCAATGAGCGCTGGCGGCTTCCTCTGGGTCCCTTCAAGACCCCCAATGGCCACGGCACGTCTCCCATTCTTGTGGAGGGGCTGCTCATTCTGCTCAACGACCAGGACACGGCTGCCTGTCTACTTGCGATCGACACGGATAGCGGATCCATTGTGTGGAGAGCGGAGCGGCCCGAAGCGGCTCACGGGTATTCGACGCCAACGGTGTATCGCCCACAGGGCGGGCCCGCGCAGATTGTCGTGGCGGGTTCATACCAACTGACCTCCTATTCCATCGAGAAGGGTGAAAAGTTGTGGTGGGTGCGAGGACTCACATGGCAGCTCAAGCCGTCACCGGTAGTCGAGCGTGACACCATTTTCGTAACCGGATGGGCTCCGGGCGCCGATGATATCGAGCGCCTTTCGCTTCCCGCGTTCCAGGAAGCGATTGCGGCGGGAGACGCCGATCAAGATAAGAAGATCTCTGAGCCGGAGGCCATTGATCATAACTGGAGACACAAGGGCGGCTGGGGGCTCGTGGATATGGACGGCGACGGTTCGCTAGACGAAAGAGAATGGAACTTCCTGAAGGCGAGGCTCTCCGCCCATAACGTTACGATGGCGATCCAGCCGGGGAGTAGCCGGGGCGACCTTACCCAATCGGCGATCTCATGGACGTATACCCGAGCGGTTCCCGTGGTGTCTTCCCCTCTTTACTATCAGGGGATCCTTTACACGATCAAAGACGGTGGAATCCTCACGTCATTTAACGCGCAGACAGGAGAAATGCTCAAACAAGGGCGGCTCTCCGGGGCCATCGAAAAATACTTGGCGTCGCCGGTGGCTGGTGACAACAAGATCTATATCGCCAGCGAGACTGGCAAGATTGTGGTTATCTCGCCGGGTGCACAGTGGGAGGTGCTGCAAATCAATGATCTCGGGGCGTCCGTTTACGCCACGCCAGCCATAGGAGACAGGCGCCTTTTTGTGCGAACCGTGGATGCCTTATTCGCCTTCGGTTCGTCGAGCGATTGAGGCGCTTCGCAAACCAGCCGCTGCAAAAGAGGCCGCCGGATGACAGAAATTCCTCCCGATTACCCTGGCATATTGGAACGTAAGGGGGACGCGAACGTTCCCAATCATGAGGAGTCTACTTCATTGTCCAACTACATGATTACTCAACTCGACACGATTGAACCCGTCCCGTGCCCATGCGGATTCGCGCGACGCGCCTTTGGAGGCGACGCGGTAGCGAGCCTGCACCTGGTGGAAATTTCCGTGGACTCAAAGGCCCACTACCACAAGAAATTGACGGAAATGTATCTTGTCCTCGAAGGCAACGGCCACATAGAACTTGACGGGAAACTGTTTCCGGTCAAGCCCATGACCGCAATCTTGATCAAGCCGGGCTGCCGTCACCGGGCCATCGGCAAGCTTCGCATTGTGAACGTTCCCGTACCAGCCTTCGACGCTACCGACGAGTGGTTCGACGACGAAGATGCGGCTGACTCGGGATCAGTATGACGGGAATCGCGTGTTCGCCGCCCTTGCAAGCGATCATCGCTGTGGTGCGGACAAGAGAGGCAACATCGCACATGTCGAACCTTGAGGTCGGGGGAGAGACAAAATCGGGACGAGCACCAGCCGCTATTGTCTTACTGTTTTTGGGCCTGTCGTTGCTCGCCGGATGTCAGAAACAAGAGTCTCAGAAGCACGATTCGCATGCGGAGGGCTTCAACGGCCGCTGGAACATTGACGTGACGAACCAAGAGCGGCACAGCCCGTTCTGGATGGAAGTCAAAGGAGCGGGCACCGATTCTTTTGAGGGGAGGCTCATCGGAGCAACCGGAGGCCGGGCCAGCGCATTTGTTGACCCCGAGATTCAGGACGGCGAATTGCGTTTCGTCGTTTCCAGGACGTACGCGAACAACCGCGAAGTGCGGGCGAAAACAATAGCGCGACTGATAGACGATCGTCTTGTAGGCGCTACCTGGATTGGCGACGAGAAGCTTGAGTGGGAGGGCCGCAGACCACCCCTGATCGAGGACCGGGACGACGGGAACTGGTGTGACGGGGCCACGGACGTTCTTTTTAGCGCCGGCGGCCTGTCCAACTGGCATACGCTCGATTCAGACAGGGATGCGGGCTGGACTATTGACGGCGGCGTCTTGAAAAACGGCGCCGGCCGGGGTGCGCTACTCGTCTCCAATAAGGAATTTTGGAATTTTCGTTTACAGGTCGAGTATCGAATCCTGCCGGAGAGTAATAGTGGAATCGGCCTCCGAGGCCGCTACGAGGTTCAGATTCTCGATGATCATGGTCAGCCGCCCGACGTGCATGGAAATGGCGCCATCTACAGTCTGCTGCGGCCAAAGGTCAACGCCAGCAAACCGGCGGGCGAGTGGCAGAATTTTGACATTACTTTGATCGGGCGTGATATAGCCATCCTGCTCAACGGCCAAAAGATATTGGACAAGGCTGCCATCGAAGGCCTGTCGACAATCGGCTCTGATTCCCGCGAAGAAGAGCCGGGTCCCATTCTTCTTCAAGGCGACCACGGTCCTGTCGAATTTCGAAAGATCGCGGTCACATCATTGGCTCGATGCCAATGAGGCCAACAGCTCTCGCGCGCTAAGCAGCGATGGGATCCTCGACCGGTTCCACAACCATGGAGCGCGGCACCCTCTCGTGGAGAAGCAGTTCGATCGCGGCAACGCTTGGTTCGGCATGAAACCAGCGGACAAAAGCGCTGCCGTGTAACGCATTGCAAATCGCCAGCAGACTCATACCTTGATGGTGCGCCATCCACGTGCGCACGGGACGGCCGCTGGCAAGGGGGCCGTCGAACTCCACGGAGTCGTAGAATCCATAGGTGCTGTTCCAGCCGCTCTCCTGCATGAGCCTGAGGTTCGCCACCGACGCTGCCGGTTCCGCGGAAAGGGCGAGAAACGACGCGTAGGGAGCCGCGGTCCATGCGGCGCTACCTTCAACCGCGCGGGATTCACGCAGCGCCAAGCCAGGCAATCCGAACGCGTTGTATTGGTAGAAGCCCCGTTCGTCACGAAGGCTATAGGCGGCTTCGGACACCCCCCAAGGCGTGCCTCGTTCGTGAGCCGCTTTGCGCTGCGCGTTCACCGCTGCCAAAGCGCTTTTGTCCAGAATAGTATTCGCGAAGGACCGCATCCACAACAGGGGCATCAGATATTCAAACAACGTGCCCGTCCAGGATACAAGCACCGATTCGTTTTGATAGAGGACGTGTCCGCGCCCCAGCCGGAACCAACTCTCCTGAGGGACATCGCCCTTGGCCACGGCCACAAGTGCGGCCATGCGCGCCTCCGAGGCCAGCAGGTCGTAGCAGCTTCGGGCCAGTTGCCGCGTCTCCACGTTGTAGCCGACCGTGAGTAGTTTTCGCTCCCGATCGAAGAGCAGCCCGAAATCCATCTCTCTAACGAACTGATCGGCGTCAGCCGCCAAGCGGTTGGCATCCTCCACGAGGGCGCTCACGGCACTGCCTGAAGCAAGCACGGAGTTCACCAGCTCGCGCGACGCTCCGCGTTTTTGGGCCAGCGCGGCGAAAGACTCTGCAAACGCCGGAATGCGATCCAAAGGCATATCCACGAACCCTGCCGGAAGCTCCAGGCTGGCAGCGCGAAGTTCGGCCTGAAATTCGGGCGCCAGCCATGGCGCCATAGCGCGAGCGGCCTCGCGCACGGCTCGGGCGCGCTTTATGATTTCGCGAGTCCAATAAATAGTCTCCGGACGCTCACGCCCCCCGGCGAGGCGGACTTCCAGGCCTGCCAGGATTTCCATCACCCTGCCCAACGCGGCCATCCGGCTCTCGGGAAGCCGATGCCACTCCCCGGCCATCTGCTGAAGTTCGGCGATTCGCTCCCCTTCGGGCGCCTCCACTTCTTCGAGCGTTGCGCTTTCCTGCAGCAATCGGATGTGGTCTTCGATCCCGCGCCACACACTCGAGACGATTGCTGACCGCTTTGTAAACTCGAGAAGGCCCTGCTTGAGCGCCCACAGACAACCGGCCAAGTTGCCATTGTCGACGGTGGAGATAAAGAACGGCGGCAGCGGCGCCAGCGTTTGCGAATCGTACCAGTTGAGCAGATGCCCGTGGTAACGCTGCAATCGCTGCATGGTGGTCATCGTCGCGGCGATGCCCCGCAGCGCTTCGGGTAGCGTGGAATACCCCATCTCCAGCGCGGCCAATCGAGCGTTCAAGATGAGACCGAGATTTGTCGGCGATACTTTGTGCCCAACCAGCGCAGGGTCTTCCTGCACGCTGTCGGGCGACAGCCAGTTCTCCGACGGTCCGGAGTTGTCCTGGAAGAAGCGCCACGTGCGCAGGGCCGCGTCGCGGAGAAATGCCGAATCCTGCTTCACCGGCGAGCGCCGCGCGCCGGCGGGCTGGCCGTTCAGCCATTCGCACATGGGTTTCAGCAAACCCCACAGCAAAAGCACGGGGCCGGCCACCATCAGCGCCTCGGGCCGCGCCACGGCCAAAAGCACCGCGATGGCCACCGCCACCCAGATGTTCGCATCCAGGTAGCGGTCCACCGGAGTGCGTTTGCGGGCGCCCACCTCGGCTTCGGCGGCCGTCTCCCACTCCAGCATTTTCTGGCGGGTTACGAACATGCGGCGCATGGTTCGAGAAATTGCATCCAGCAGGACCAGCGTCTGGTGCGGCAGGAACGCCAGAAAAAAGAAGACGTGCAACTGATTCGTGACGAAACCTTCGGCCGTGTCGCGCCATAGAGTTGTTCTCTTGCGCGCGAACGGTGTCTTGAGCGCGGCCACGGCCAGCTCAAAGTATCCGGGCAACAGCAACAAGACCAGCACGGCTACGGTCCAAAACAAAGGACTACCCGGCAGAAACAGCCAACCACACAACAGCAATACGAAAATCGACGGGTCGAACAGGCTGCGCCGCAGGTTGTCGAAAATTTTCCACCTCGAAATCGTGGAAAGCGGATTCGCGATCAGCCGGCAATCGATATCGGGAACCTTAGGCAAGGTCCAGCGCATGATCTGCCAGTCCCCGCGAATCCAGCGATGCTTGCGGCGATTGTATGCGCTGAAGTGGGAGGGATAGTCGTCAATCAACTCGATATCGGAAACCAGGCCCGACCGTGCGTAACTGCCTTCGATGAGGTCGTGACTCAATAGCGCGTTCGTGGGGAACCGCTGGCCCAGCACCGTCTCGAACGTTTCCAGCTCGTAGGCGCCCTTGCCGGTAAAGCTACCCTCTCCGAAAAGGTCCTGGTAGGTCTCCGATACCGCGCGAGTGTAGATGTCGAATCCCGTCTCGCCTGAAAAAATTGCCGCCAGGCGCGACCGCGTCGCCGAATGTACGCTGATGCCAACTCTCGGCTGGATGATCCCGTAGCCCTCCGTGACCGTGTTCGTGCGTGGATCGACAACCGGGCGGTTGAGCGGATGGGCAAGCGTTCCGATCAAGCGGTTCGCCGCGTCTTTGGGTAACTGCGTGTCGGAGTCGAGCGTGATCACGTAGCGAATCCGCCGCAGCCAGTCCATATCACCCGCCTTTACGGGGAACGGATCGGCCGTGCCGAGCAAAAACCGATTCAGCTCGATCAGCTTTCCGCGTTTGCGCTCCCAACCCATCCAAACCTGTTCGGAAGGATTGTACTGCCGAGCGCGGTGGAACAGGTAAAAACCGCCCTGGCCATCGCGCGCGTAGCGTTGATTCAGGCCCTCGATGCTAGCCACGCAAAGTTGCGCCAGCGAATCTTTTTCATCGAACTGCCGGGCCGCGTCGGGAGTATCGGTGACCAGGCCGAACGCAAGGTTTGCTTGCCGGTTCGCGAGATAGCGTATCTCCAACTGTTCGACCATGTCCTCGACCTGCTTCTCATTGAGAAGCAGAGTCGGCACCACAACCAGCGTCGCGCACTCCGTCGGAATGCACTCGCTGAAGTCCATCTTAGGAAGCACTCGCGGCGCAAACAACGTCGTCACCAGCCGGTTCACGATGCCCAGTGCGGCCTCGGTGGCTGGCAGCAGCAGCATCAACGCCGTGAGCCACAGCGGTTCCAGATTCGTCCCGCCACTGATGACCAGCAGAATCACCGCGATCGTCGTCAGTTCGATCGATCCGAGGTACCAGCCGGCCGGGCTCCTGAGAACCAATTGCCGAAGGCGGCTGCTCAGGGGCAGGCGGCAACCCAGTTCGCGCTGCAGTTGTGCGATTCCATCGTCAATCAGGTAATAGCCAACGTGGCTGCGGCGTTCGGTTGCACGCGGATCGGGCAGGGGATTCGCCTTGGCTTCCGCAGCCAGCGCCACCGCTTTCTCGGCGACGTTGGTCTCATGCCACTTCGAGCATCGCGCAAGGTCCGCGGCGGCGGAGCGGTAGCGGTCGCGCGTCGCGAAATCCATCCCCGCATAGGCGTTGCCGGGATCGAGCCGCAGAATCCGCTCGGTCTCGCTCAACGCTTCGACGTGCGATTTCCAGTCGGCCTGGTCGATCTCGCGGAGACTCGACACACAATTGCGAACCTGTTCCGGCGATGGCTCGACCGCCTCTGCGGCCTCTTCCCGGCCGCGGGCGGTGAGGCCCGCCAGACGTTCCAGGATTACGAACTGCAGCGCGGGTTTGAGCGCCCAAAGCTCGGAGGTTGTCCACGGACACTCCTGCTGGGCGGCGCTAAAGTATATAGTCAGCGATTGTTTGTCGACGACAAACGATACCGCCTCCAAGAAGGAACTGGCGGCGTCAATGCAGATCAGGTCGGTATCCGAGCCCCGCTTTCTTGCCTTTCGAGACTCCTTGAAGCCTCGTGACAGGTCCTTGGCCACGGCCCTCAGCAGACGGCCGTTTTCCAGTATCCACAACTGGGATTGATCCAGTTCTTGCTCGGCATGAGCCCGCGCGCGGATTTCTTGCAGCGTCTGATCCAGCACTTCCTTGGTGCGCCGCATGCGCTGGACAAGAACGCCGAAATCGGAGTTCTTCCAATGCGAGCGATCACGCAACGCATGTTCGCGCGCTTGTGCGGGCGAAATCGCCGGCGGGGCCGGGGGCGCCGAGGGCAGAGGTTCGCCGGCGTGTACACGAGCGGGCTGAGTAGCCGAATCCATTTTTTCGATCACCTTGGTGGCGCTCGCTTACCGGTAACTGGAGGCCTGCAGTTCGAACATTTCGTTGTACCTGCCGCCTAGAGCCATGAGCTGATTGTGGGGCCCTCGTTCCGCGATCTTGCCGTTCTCGAGCACCAGAATCTGATCCGCCATGCGGACGGTCGAGAAGCGGTGCGAGATCAACAGAGCCATCTTGCCGTCTGTTAACTCTGAAAAACGCCGGAAGACGTCGTACTCGGATCGCGCGTCCAGAGCGGCCGTCGGCTCGTCCAGCACCAGTACCTGCGCATCGCGTAAATAGGCGCGGGCCAGCGCCACTTTTTGCCACTCGCCTCCCGACAAATCCACGCCGCCCTCGAAGCGGCGGCCCAGCAACTGCTCATAGCCCCTCGGCAACCGGTCGATCACCTCGGCCGCGCGGCTCTTGCGTGCCGCGAGTTCAATGCTCTGGCTGTCGGCCTCGATTTCGATTCGGCCTACGGCGATGTTCTCGGAGGCCGTCATTTCGTAGCGCATGAAGTCCTGGAAGATGACGCCGATCTGTTGGCAAAGATCCTCGATGTCGTATTCGCGCAGATCCACTCCGTCAAGAAGAACGCGGCCTGCCGTTGGATCATAAAGCCGGGTGAGTAGTTTCACGATTGTGGTCTTGCCCTGGCCGTTCTCGCCGATCAAGGCCATGCGCTCCCCGCGCTCCAGCCGGAAGTCGAGACCATCCAGAATCAATCGCGAATTTCCCGGGTAGGCAAACGACACATTTTCGAACTCAAAGCCCTGGCGGATCGGGCGTGGAGCGGGCAGTGCTCCTGGTTTGGATGCGATCCGGGGCTCGACGGCGAAAAAGTCCACCAGATCGGTCAGAAATAGCGCCTGGTCGGCAATGCTCGAGAGCAGCGAGAAAATCCCCTGGATGTTGCTGCTCGCGCCGGCTATCGAGCCGGCAAGCAAGGTCATGTCTCCGATGCTGATTTCTCCCTGGACCGTGCGGTAAATGACCCAGGCGTAACAACCGTAGTAGCCCAGGATCGTCAGCATCGACAAAGCCGTGCTGGCCATCAAACGCCTTTTGGCCAGGGCGATGTTCTGGTCAAAAATGTCATCCGATAGCTGTTTGTACCGCCCGGTCAGATGCGCGCTCAGCCCAAACAGCTTCAGCTCTTTGGCGCTTTCCCTGCTGGCTCCCAACACCCGGAGATAGTCCAACTGGCGGCGCGCCGGCGTTTGCCGGAAGTTCAGCGAGTAACCCAGGAAGGCGAAATGGCTCTCGCCAAGGAAAGCCGGCAGTACGCAGGCGATCAGAATCAGCAGCAGCCATGGCGAATAGATCAGAATTGCCGCCGCCAGGCCTACCGTGGTTACGCCTTGCTGCAACAGGCGCCCGATGGCCTGAATCATGCCCAGCCGATCCGTCGCCTGAACGCGCGCCCGCTCCAGCTTGTCGTAAAAAACCGGATCCTCGTAGGACGCCAGATCCAGGCGGGATGCATGCGCCATGATCTTGACGCTCAGGTGGCGGGTAAACTTGTCAGCCAGGACGCTGTCAACGTAGTCGACGCCACGCGCGAGCAAGGCCCCGCCGCCGGCCAGAGCGAACTCCAGGCCGACCCACCACCACAGTTGCTGGGGGACCGGCTGGCTGTTGGCGGCGACTGCGACGACAATATCGATGATCTGCTTTCCCACGGCCAGGGCGGCCACGGGTATCAGCGCCCCGACGCAGCGCAAGGCAAGGTTCGCAGTTACGGCTCCCCGGCCGGCTTCCCATAGGATTGCCAGCACCGGGGGCACATTGCGGAGCGCACGAAGACGGTTCCGCCAACCGCCCCAGAACGACTCCGGGCGAGCGATGGGCTCGTTCGACATAATCTTAAAGAGACGAGAAACGTAGGCCGGCGTGGGCGTAACCGGTCAGCGACGTTCGAGCACCCGTGTGCAGATGATTATAAGTCGGTTCGCTGCAGCAGAGCGAACGTCACGCCGCCAAAAAACAGGGGGGGCGCCATCACGAAAAGTGGAAACGCGACAACCGCCCATGCAGCCTGCAAGGCGGCCGGCGAAATCTCGGGGATCAGCAAACTAAGCGAAAGCAGCGACAGTAGCCATTTCAGCATTTTCAGATGACCTCGAGAGGATGAGTTTCCCCACCGGGGGTGCGCGAGAAGATATGCATTTAGTATGCCACGGCTAAACCACTGATTGGTGGTGCTGTAATATAAATTATATAGCATTTTGAATCAACGAGATACAGACCGGCCACAGCGACTGAACGGTCTGTTTCGTCACGGCACCGTTACCGAGTTACCTGGTAAAGACTACCGCCCCGGCAGAAATTGGATGGCGCGGAGACGCCTCATCGTTCGCGGGAAGACAGCCCGTCAGACCACTGCACCACGGTGCTTCTCTCCGAGTTATATCTAGAGCCCGGTAAGCGTTTCTCGAGCCTGGCACTCGCCTCGTTGTCAGCGAACGGCCTAGGGACACCGGTAGCGGTGGCCGCTCAGCCGTCACTCGAAGCGGAAGCCGGGCCTGAGCTTGCAGCGATACAGCTTGGTCTGATCGGGTGAGAATTCGACCGAGCAATTTGCCCACGACAGAATCAGCTTCGGGCCCAGCGGAAAAACAATATCCAGGCCGTTCATCTCGGCTTCGATGCTTGGGCCCTGCGCCCCGGGCGGCAAGGTGAAATTCATGGACGCGCCGAAAATGACCGGATAGGAATGCCTCACCATGTCACTCACCATGCTGTCCGTTACTTCCGCCTCCACCAAGTAGCTCACGGTGTCGGACCAATTGCGAACGCGCACGTTCAATGTGCGGCCGTTGTCGGATAGCTCGTCCTGCTCCACCTCGGAGAACGGACAGGGCCCGGCGATGCACGACACCCTGGCCCGCCCGAAAGTGTTGCCGTCTCCGGCGTCGAGCGTCACCGAAGCGACCGCCGCCTTCCACTTCCCATCAGGGGAACAGGGCGGCTTCTTGTCGCACGGAATGTTGCCCGTGTTCACGACGTCGAATGACTTCACGGCGCCGCCCACGTTGACGGTTGTCGTGTTCTTGACGCCGTACCGGACGCGTACGTTGCTGATCGTGTGTTTCGGTTCCTCTGGCTGCTTCTCGTCCGCGGGGTCCTTGGGCGTTATCCTGACGACATGGATTTTCTCTTCGGCGGGTTCGCTGAATTCAACGGGCTCGTAGTCAGGATGCCGGAAGCTAAGAGTAACGTCGTCGCCTGGGAACAGCGGCGGATCGAGGCGGAGCTGAAAGAAGCCTGAGCCATCGGAAGTGGTTTCCGCGGTCGCCGTGCCGGTGGTCGCCGTAACCACGGCGTAGGGCACGGGCAACTGTTCTCGCGCGTCGGCGCCCTCCCGGACGATGGTGCCGGTAACCACCGAGACGCGTTCGGTTCGCAGCAGCCTGGCGCCCGCCACGGCTGCAAGAATCGCCGCCGTCACGGCCGCCACTGCTACGATCTTCCGCCGGCTCCACGAACTTGGCGGCGCCAACGGGCTATGCTGTCCTGAGTCCGCCATCTGGCACAATACTCCACAGTCGTCTATATCTATAGCTGTATCTGCTGATCGGTGCTCGAACCATGCACACTCCATTATCGCGCCGCAGGGCCCTAGCCTCGATGTTCGGGGCGGCGGCCGGCGTTTACTCGGCCCAGTCGGCGGAGCAAGGGTTGCCGTCGGCGTTCCCCGCCTCGGGTAAACTGGATGATTTCTACGACTCGCAACAGCCGCTGACCGCGGAGGACGACGCTTTTCTGGACGAGCTGGAGAGAGCGAATCTGCTCTACTTCCTCGAACAGGCCCATCCGCAGACCGGGCTCGTCAAAGACCGCCACAATGTACTCAAGCCCGACGACTACAAGGTCGCCAGCATCGCCGCTACCGGCTTTGGTTTGACGGCGCTCTGCATCGCTCATGAACGCAAGATTCTGAGTTTTGCCGACGCGACTGAGCGCGTCATCACTACCCTGCGTTTCCTGTCGGCGACCATGCCGAGCCACCGCGGCTTCTTCTACCACTGGGCCGACTACGGCACCGGCGAGCGCATCTGGGACGCCGAAGTCTCGTCGATCGACACCGCCATCCTGCTCTGTGGCGTTCTGACTTGCCGGCAGCATTTCCGGCATCGCGAAGTCCGCAGGCTGGCGACCGAGATCTTCGATCGCGTCGATTGGAAATGGCTCTCCGAGGATACCTCGTTGTTGCCTCACGGCTGGACGCCGGAGCTCGGCTTTCTACGCCACCGCTGGGACTTTTACAGCGAGCTGATGATGATGTACCTTTTGGGACTGGGGTCGTCCACTCACCCGCTGCCGGTACAAGCCTGGAATGCCTGGAAGCGGACCACGTTCGAGTACGACGGTTTACGGTATGTCGGTTCGTACGCTCCTTTGTTTGTGCATCAATATTCCCAGGCCTGGTTTGATTTCCGGGGCAAACGGGACCGCTACGCGGACTACTTTCAGAACTCGATTATCGCCACCGAAGTGCACCGCCGTTTCTGTCTGGAGCTAGCGGACCAGTTCCCCTACTACAGCAACGATCTGTGGGGCATCACGGCCTCGGACTCGAAAAACGGGTACGTAGTGTGGGGCGGCCCGCCCGAGATGGGGCCCATCGATGGAACCGTTGTGCCGAGCGCTGCCGCAGGGTCGCTGCCCTTTCTGCCGCGAGAGACCCTGCGCGTTCTCAAGTACATCAAAGCACAATACGGCGACCATGCCTGGTGCCGCTACGGATTCATCAACGCCTTCAACCCGATGACAAGCTGGTTCGACAGCGATGTCATTGGCATCGACACGGGAATCACGATGCTGATGGCCGAGAACCTGCGCACCGGCCACGTCTGGAAGACGTTCATGAAGAACCCCGAGGTGCAGCGTGCTTTGAGTCGGGCCGGATTCGAGAGCACCGGGCGCTATCCCTGATACCCGTAAGGCCGCAGACGGCCAAAGCTCTCGGTTACCCGCAGCTACGGCAGCGCGAAGGCGACGAGCTTGCCGCTGAACGTCGAATCGTATTTGTTGCCGCCGCCCGCTGCGATCACCACGAACTGCTTGCCGGTTTTGGATCCCTGGTAGGTTACCGGCGTCGCCATGCCGCTGGCCGGTAGTCTTGTGACCCACAACTCGACTCCCGTGTCTTTGTCGAAGGCCCGGAACTTGCCGTCGTTTGTCGCGCCGATGAAAACCAGGCCTCCGGCTGTGGCGATGGGGCCTCCGAGGTTTGGCGCTCCCGTTGGCGGGACGCCCTTTTTGGTCAGCTCGTCGAACTCGCCCAAGGTGACGCGCCAGCGGAACGCGCCGCTGTTGAGATCGATGGCGGTCAAGGTTCCCCAGGGTGGTTTTTGACAGGGGTAGCGGTTGGAGTCCCAGAAGAATTCGAACTTGGCGCTGCGCAGCGCGTACGCCAGCTCGGAATCTTCGGGGCGCTCGACAATGCGGAACAAGCCGCCGACATCCATCGAGTTGATGAACAGCACGCCGCCGGCGGGATCGAACGCGGCGCCGCCCCAATTGGCTCCTCCGTTCAAGCCCGGGAACAGCACCGTGGGCTTGCCGGTGATCGGAGGAAACAATTCGGCGGGGAAGACCGCGTCTTCCGTCATCGCGAGACACTCCGCGCGCGACTCGGGCGTGACATCGGTGATTTCTTCGGCGCGCATCGACTGCCGCGCGAAGGGCGCAGGTCGCACCGGAAACGGCTGCGTCGGCCAGGATTGCTCGCCTGGCGTCGCTACCTTGGGCGCCGGGCGCTCCTCAACCTCGAACAACGGCTCGCCGGTGAGGCGATGTAGCACGAACACGAACCCCTGCTTGGTGACTTGCGCCACGGCAGGCACTTCTTTGCCTTGGCGTTGAACCGTCGCGAGAACCGGCTGCGCGGGCAGGTCGTAGTCCCACAGATCGTGATGGACCGTTTGGAAATGCCACTTGCGCTCGCCCGTTTTGCAATCCAGGGCGACGATGCTGTCGCTGAACAGGTTGGCCCCTTTGCGGTCCCCGCCGTAAAAGTCGTTCGACGCCGAGGTCAGCGGCACGAAGACGAGGTTGTTTTCGACGTCGACGCTCATCGCCGACCAGGCGTTGACCCCGCCGCGGCCTTTCCAGGATCCGCCTTCCCAGGTGTCGTGCCCGAATTCGCCCGGATGGGGCACGGTGTGAAAGCGCCACAGCGCTTTACCGGTTGCGGCATCGAAGCCGCGAATATCGCCGCTGGGGCCGCGCGGCCTGCCGTCGCTGACCCATCCGCCGACCACTACCGTGCCGCCGCACACGGCCACGGGCGAGGTCAGGCCGTATCTGCCGTCCGGGAAATCGGCGAGTATGTCCGTGGCCAGGTCAAGCACGCCGTTCTTCGCAAACGACGTATCGAGCGCTCCGGTCGCGGCGTTGATGGAAAACAGGCGGCCGTTTTGATCTCCCAGGAAGATACGTTTGCGATCGCCATCCTTCCAAAGCGTGACGCCGCGGTTGATGAAGAGATTCAGCCGCAGCGTGCGGTCAATTTTGGGATCGAAGTCCCACAGCTTCTTGCCCGTTTCGGGATCGAGCGCGAACAGGTGCGCGAACGGCGAGGTCACGTACATCACGCCGTCTACGACAATCGGCGTCGCCTCGAAGGCGGAGCGTGTCGGGTATTCCTTGCCGTTGCTGAGCTCTTCGGTGTCGAAGGTCCAGGCGACCTGGAGCCGCTTGACGTTTCTTTTGTTGATCTGGTCGAGCGTGGAGTATTTCAAGCCGCCCGCGTCGCCGCCATAGTGCGGCCACTCTTGCGACGGACTGGGCAGGGCGAGCCAAGTGAGAAGGCTGGCGGCCAGGGCGGCTTGTTGGAAGCGGGTTGAGGTCATGGCGTTTCTTCCGAAGCTGTGAGGGGTGTTTCGTCTTTTGTTCTCCTGTGGAAGGAGTGTTATCTGTTTTTTATTTCGGTAGATACGTAAGCTCGTCCCGCGATTGGGATTTGGGTTCGTTTGTACAGTTTTTATTTTGCTGGCCGACGCGGCGTGGACCGAACGGCGGCGCCATCCCACCGATAGTGTAGCTTGGGGCTCCAAATGCGTTTTCGGTCCTTCTGTCGCCCTTCCAGGGCTAGATACAGGGGGGCCGATAACCCGCGGCTGAAGCCGTGGGCTGGCACAGGCAAGATTGGCTGTGCCACGAAAAGTGCCAAACTTGTGCTTACGGGCGCATGGGTAACACTTTATACCGGGCGCCTGGGTAACAC
>JBBDWJ010000015.1:0-9471 GCA_040902925.1 Bryobacterales bacterium
AAAACCCTTGCCATCTCTTGCCAAACGCTGCCAAATCTTGCCGAATCCCGCCAGACCATGCCACCCGAAGAACCCCGGCCCGAACCCGGCGCTACCAACCTCAAACCCGCCGAGTTCAAAGAGGCTGATCTCAAGCCGGACGAGCTCAAACCCAACCAGCAGCGCGCCCTCCTCGAAGCCCCCTCCGTGGCCGCCGCGGCCCGTGAAAGCCGCATCGGCGAGCGCACCATCCACCGCTGGCTCGACGACCTCGAAGAAGCCGCCGAAGACAACCCGCCCAAAGAACCCGAGCCCATCTTCGACCGCACCCTCCTGGAGGACGACGAATCGGAAGCCGCGTAGCTGTGGCGCAAGCTCTCCAGCTTGCAGTGTCGAGCCTCGTCTCGACACAAGGCATGCGCCCCTGAGCCGCAACCCCGCGGATCAACCGATCAACCGATCAACGGGTAAACCGATCAACGGATCAACTTCACCCGCCCGGCCGCCGCGGCTGCACCGGACTCCAGCGCTGTGTCAAAATTGAGGTCTCCAACTTGTAGAGGCAAGGCATGACAAATCACAACAATCGGAGAACATTCCTGCGAACCGCGGCCGGCGTAGCGCTGGCGCAAGCGGCTTTCCCGGTCCTGGGGGCGAACGAGCGCGTCAATCTGGCCGTGGTGGGCATCGGCGGACGCGGACGCGATCACATCGACGGCTACGCGAAGTTGCCGCAGTGCCGCATAGCGGCCGTGTGCGACGTCAACCAGGCTGCCCGCGAGCGCGCCGTCCAGCAGGTCGACAAGCTCTCGGGCCACAAGCCCAAAGAGTACGCCGACATGCGCCAGCTTTTCGACGATAAAGACATCGACGCCGTGTCGTTCGCCACGCCGAACCATTGGCACGCTCTCGGCACGATCTGGGCCTGCCAGGCCGGCAAAGATGTCTACGTCGAAAAGCCCGCCAGCCACAACATCTATGAAGGCCGCAAGATGATCGAAGCGGCGCGCAAGTACAAACGCATGGTGCAGGTCGGCTCGCAAAGCCGCAGCATCCCCTATATTCAACGCGCCATGCAACTGCTTGGCGAAGGCGTTATTGGCAAGCTGTATGAGGCGAAGGGGCTTTGCTTCAATCCCCGCAAATCGATCGGCCACAAGGAAGATGCCCCGACGCCGCCGGGCGTGAACTGGGAAATGTTTCTGGGCCCCGCGCCGATGCGGCCTTTCAACGAGCTGCGATTCGCCTACAACTGGCACTGGTTCTGGGACACCGGCAACGGCGACATCGGCAACCAGGGAATTCACGAGATGGATAAAGCGCGCTGGGGCCTGAACCGCGGCCTGCCCAACCATGTCAGCTCGACCGGCGGCAAATTCGTTTACGACGATGACCAGGAAACTCCGAACACGCAGATCGCCACGTTCGACTATGGCGACAGCCAGATCACTTTCGACGTGCGCGGCCTGCTGACGCCGGGCGAAGGCGACGTGCGCCGCGGCAACCATTTCGTCGGCAACATCTTCTTCGGTAGCGAGGGTTTTCTAACGCTCGACACCGCCGGCTTCCGTGTCTACAAGGGCGAAAAGCGCGAGCTGGCGATGGAAGAGAAGTCGGGCGATGGCGAGGACGCGGTCCACATGGCGAATTTCCTGGCGGCCTGCCGCAGCCGCAATCATCAGGAGCTGACCGCGGACATCGAGATCGGGGTGACGTCGGTCGCGCTGGTGCATTTCGCCAACATCAGCTATCGCGTCGGCAGGCGGTTGACGATTGACCCCGCCACATGGGGCATCGTGAACGACGCCGAGGCCTCGCGCATGCTGACGCGCGACTACCGGGCTCCTTATGTTGTTCCCGAAAAGGTGTAGCCAGCGAAACGGCCCGCGGCTGTGTAGGTGGAGAAGAAGAGACATTTAGCCGCAGATGAACGCAGATGCACACAGATTCATCATTCGGTCTTCGTGCATCCGCGGTTGTGCCCTGGTGACAGTCACCGACGAGGGGCACCGCAGAGGGGCCTTTTACGTTTGGCCACGGATCGCTAGACCACGTATGGCTCGCGATAGTCGCGCGTCAGCAGCTTGTTCGCTTCTGGGTCGTTGACGAACTTCGGCCCGGCTTCGAGGGTCAACGGCCTGCCGACTCGATAGCTGATATTGGCCAGGTGGCACATTGACGCGCTCAGATACGCGATCGCGATCTCGTCGTGCAGGTCCTCGTGCTTTCTTGAGCGGCAGGCTTCGAGAAAATTCTGCATGTGGCGGCCCGTGGGGTCGCCGCCGCGGCCGCGCTCGGGGCGTTCTTCCATCACCAATTCGTTGCTTTCGCCCTTGAAGGCCTGGAAGCCGCGGTCGCTCATCGCCGCCCAGCCTTCCGACCCGTAGAACAGGTTTCCGACCATGATGTCGAGCGGTTCACTTTTCTCCGGCGCCGTCGCCTCGGGAGCCGGAGCGTCCGCGGGGCCGGGTCTGCGGCGTGGCCGCGCCGCCGGCACCGCGCCTTCGGCGCCGGTCAACAGTCCACGAACTTCAAACACCAACTCCCTGCCGCCGAAATCGAAATTCGCGGTCAGCGTGTTCGGCGTTTCCTGGTCGTCGTCGTAGGCGAACTTGCCGCCGTGCGCATAGGCGGTCTCGGGCCATTCGGGGTCCGCCATGCCCCAACGCGCGATGCCCAACTCGTGCACGCCCTGGTTGCCGATGTCGCCGTTGCCGGTGTCCCAGAACCAGTGCCAGTTGTAGCGGAAGCGCAGCTCGTTGAAAGGCCGCATCGGCGCGGGGCCCAGGAACATTTCCCAGTTCAGGCCCGGCGGCGTCGGGGCATCCTCCTTGTGGCCGATCGATTTCCGCCGCTTGTAGCAGAGCCCCTTGGCCTGATAAATCTTTCCGATCAAGCCGCCTTGTAGCGCCTCGATGGCTTTCATCTTGAACGGATTGCTGCGATGCTGGGAGCCGATCTGCAGCATGCGCTTGGTATCGCGCGCCACCTGGAGCATCACCTGGCCTTCGTGGATGTTGTAGCAGGCCGGTTTTTCGCCGTATACATCTTTGCCGGCTTTCATCGCCCAGATCGCGGCCAGCGCGTGCCAGTGATTCGGCGTGGCGATGGACACGGCCTCGATCGCGGGATCGGCGAAGGCGTCGCGCATGTCTTCGAATTCTTTTGCTTTCTCGCTGGTATTTTTCAGCAGCGTCGCCTGGGCCCGCTCGCGCGCCGCCTGGTTCACATCGCACAAGCCCACGACGTGCGCTTCGGGCAGCCGCGAGTAGACGTCGAGATGGTTGCCGCCGCGGCCGCCGAGTCCGACGATGGCGAGGTTGATGCGCTCATTGGCGCCCCACACGCGCATGGCTGAAACAGCCGTGGCGGCCCCCATGAAAAAGCGCCGCGTGAAAGTATTGGACATTGGATCGAGCCCCCTTTCGGTGGGGTCAGGATAGCAGATCATTGGGGCTTTGTGGCTTTTTTCTTGCGAGGACGGACAGGCGGCGATGCCGCGCAGGATGAGACGGCCTAAAAACTCCTCGCCGAGTCAGCGAGGTATCGGACGCTGTCCGTCACTTTGGCGGGATGACCCATGCTAGGCTGGCCGGAAGGTTCTGCCAACCAAGACGAGAAACAGGAGCGGATCAGAAAAGATGAGCGCTTCCGACACATTCAAATCCGGCGCCGAGTTTGGTAAACGCTTGAGGTCGTTGCGACGGCTGCGGCGCAGACGAAAGATGGAAACCCGCGACCAACTTGTGAGAAGGAGCCTCTCGCGAGTGGAACGGAATCAGATCTTGCGAAAGACCGGTGGACGCTGTCACATCTGTGGGGGTTTGATTGAGGGACGATGGGAGGCTGATCACGTTTTTTCCCATTCGCTTGGAGGCCAGCATGAAGCGGACAACTATCTCCCTGCTCACAAGATCTGCAACAACTATCGTTGGTTCTACGGCACAGAAGAGTTTCAGTGGATTCTAAAACTCGGCGTCTGGCTCAGGACGCAAATAGAAAAAGAGACGACCTTGGGCCAAGCCGCAGCCGAGGCATTTTGTTCCAGGGACCGTCTACGTGCTGGTCGGCGAGTCACTACGGACACCCGATGAGCCATTACTTCGGCCAATCATTCAGTTCGCAACGGTCAGATTGGGCGTAACGGTTTTGACGCCCTCCACGCCTTTGGCGAGCATGACTGCCTGGTCTGCTTCTGTTTTCGAATTCACCCGCCCGGTCAAGGTGACATTGCCGTTTGTCGTATCGACGTTGATGTCCAGCGCATCCACTGTTTTGTCGGCGGCGAACTTCATTTTTACAGCCGAGGTTATGGTTGCATCTCCGGTGGCGGCGCCGACTTCCTGGCCAGCGGCAACCGTGGCGTCTTTGACGGTCGAGCCGGTTCTTCGGGCTGACGCGCAGCCGACAGAGAACAAGAGGGCGAACAATAGAACCGCTGAGGCGTAATGCTTTACCATAATCGATCTCCCGGATAGTTTCGCTGTGCGGATTGAACCCTCCCGTGACGAGTCCAGGAGCAAGGGGTTCCTCGCCGGCAAAAGCTAGAGTGGAACTTTGAGCAACTGGTTAGGAGACCGCCAGGACGCCGCTTCTGTTACGCGTTCGCCGAGAATAGTACCCGCTCTTTCGATCAGGGCCCTACCCAGACCACCGCGGTGTTGCTCGCTAGCCCGTCGAAAAGCACAACGATGGGTGTTGCGCCGGGCAACAAGTCTTCGTTGCCGGGCACGCGAACGTTGATCTGCCAAAGGCCCGGCGGGTGGTCGAGCGGGCCGCTGAAGAGTGTTTCGCCGGGCCAGGTGCGGAAGAAAACTACGGGCCGTTTCGCCGTTTCCGGAGGCAGTCCGCCACCGGGCGGCGTCAATTCCGTGCCTTGTCCGGTGAGGTAGAGCGTCAGCACTTGGCTTGGCTGCGCCGGGTTGGTTTCTTCGTTCAGCGTGCCGTCCTGGTTTAGCGCCGCGGCCGGGCGCAGCGGGGATGCAGCGTCTAGCGCCAGGATCGCCGGGCTGACGTTGCACTTAATACCCCGTCCATTCAAGCTTCTCTCTTCCAGAGACCGGGGTAGAAGTGAACCAATCCCGAGGGTGTCAGCTCCAGTAGTGCCGCGTAGCCGACGCTCGGCGCTTCATACCAATACGTCAACTCGCTGCGGCGCTCATACCGCTGCGGGAGAACCTGAAGCTCGCGGAGCGGAGTGTTCAGCCAAACGACGGGCAGATCGGCTGCCTGGCCCTCCGACAATGCCAACTGACGCAACTGCTGAAAGTTGGTCGCCGGCGTGAAGCCGAAGTCGAGATGGATATAGGGTTCGAAGCCATCCACGACGCGCCCGTTGAAGGTCCACGCTCCACTGGCGGCTCGCTCGATGGTTACATCAACGGCTTCGGTTCCGAGGAAGCCCCGCACGGTCCCCAGCCGCGTCCGCCAGTCTTTGTCACAGGCGACATGGTAAGCGAGTTGGACTGGCACGCCGTTTTGCTGGAACACGGCTGTGCCATTCATCTGGCAGCCCGTTGATTGTTCCTGGATGCGACAGGCGTCGTGGCCAGGCGTATCCAGGCGGCGCCAGAGCATCGAGTGGGCTTTCACGGATTATTCCGTCGCGCCGGGTGGCACGTGTAATCCTGCCTGCGAATGAACAGGCACTATTGTCTATTGTTGAACAGGAACCGTGCGCGATGCTTCCCCGAGCCGAGCCCAAGATGAGACTCGCGCTGCGATTGCAATCTGCCGCGGCGCAGGTAGGCCATCACCTTGAACGCCGCAGAGTCGCGGCTCTCGATGATCGAATCAGTGCCGGGAAAGATTTCGGGAATCATGATTGCCGGAATAACGCCACCCTCGAAAGGTTCGGCCAAGACCGGCCGGTCGATCATTCTGGGTTCACAAACCCGAGCGCGGTCACGATCATGCCCAGATCGCGCGCATCGCCTTCGACGCGAAATGCCTGGTCCACGGAAATCTCCACGGTGACGGTTTGGCCCGGCGTGACCCTCGCAGGGGCCTGCAGCGTGTAGCCCCCGGGGCCTGGATAGGTTTCCGATGCTATTGGCTTTCCGTCGAGGGTCACGGTGACGCTGCGGGCTGGGGCCATGTCGGGAATGTGAAAGACGAGCTCGAAGGTCGCTTCGATGCTGCGGGGGTTCGCTGCGGTTTCCGTGTCCACGGCTTCAGCGGGGGCCGCGGTTTTCACGGGCACGGCGGTCTTCGCGGGCGTTGAAGAGTGGGGCGCGCCAACCGGACTCGCCGCGGACTTGAGCACGCCATCCGAACCGGTCTCGGACGGCGCGCGCAGCATCGCCATGGCCCGCGGGCCGATCCAGCGCCACTGCTGCTCGAGAGAATAGAAACCGAACATCAGATGATCGGCGGCTTCGGGGGCCGCCATGGTTAGATGCGACGCGGTTGGCTCGGGCGCGCCGATGACTTCGGCGACGACTTCGTCGAGCAGATGCTCGCCGTAGTCGAAGGGCAGCAAGCCAAAACCTGCCGAGGCGTTGCCGGAACGCGAGTCGACTCCGACAACGGCCAGCGGTATCGCGCCGGTGCGGATTTCGGTGCGCAGCAGTTCGCCGCGGCGGCCCAAGGTTTGCACGGCGGCGACTCCTCCCAGGCGGCTGGTGACGAGCGCCGATTGAGGCAACAGCGGTTGATCGGCGAGCGCGTGTTCGCCTCCGATCGCTTCGAGGTAATAGCGCAAGCCCCAGTCGGCGTTGAACCAGAGCCGGCGGGATTCGACCAGCGGCTCGAGGCGCGCGGCGAGGTCGCGGTACTGCGATACATATTGATAGTAGGCTGTTGCCAGGAGCAGGCTAAATGCCAACTGCACGGCGACTCCGGCGGTGAGCAAAGGCTTTGCGGCGTTGCGCGCGGCCAGCAAAGCCAGAGGGGCGGCTATCGGCAGCAGGTAGCGGGCGGCTCCGGCATAAAAAGCAGCCAACGCCGCCGCGAAGAACAGGAGCACCCAGGCGGCAAGAAATCGGTCCGCATGCGGCGCGCTCGCCGCAACCGCGGCCTCAGGCGCGGAAACGCGATGTGGGAGCGCGAGAGATTCCGCACGACTCGCAGTTCCCTTCCCTAGCCGGGCTATCGCCCCAGCCAAAATGCACAGGCCCACACCGAGCGACGCCGCCACCAGCATTTTTTCGTCGAGCGTGTAGCCTTCGGTCGCGAACGCTGTGATCGCTCCGGCAGCGCCGAACATCACCAGAGTCCAGATCCAACGCCGCAGCCGGAACGCGAAAACAGCCAGCAGCGGGAACAGAAACCAGCCGAGGTGAATGGTTAGAGCCAAGGCGTTGCGCACGCGCCGCTCAAAACCAGCGAGGTTCCACGAGGAGTGATATCCCGCGAGCTGGGCAGCGGGCATTTCCGCCCCCGAGGCCATTTCGAATAGCTGCCATGTTCCCAACGCAAGCAGCGGCGCGAACATCGCCAGCGCGTAGGGCCACTGGCGCATTCCCCAACGGCCGCCGGGTTTTGTTTGCCAGAACCAGCAGGCCAGAATCGGAACGGCGAACACTGCTTGATAGGCGGCCAGCCCCGCGAGCCCCAGCGGCACAACGGCCCACAACGGCCGTTCATGTACAATAGAGCAAACCCGACCAGCCACAAAGCTAAAAATGGGAGATCGGCCTCCAGTTTGTTGCCGCTCAGAACAAACGCCGGCACGGCGAGAAACAACAGCGCCGCCAGCAGGGGGTGCGAAGTAAACCGGCGGGCCAGAAAATACACTGCCCCCACGGCCAGCAGCGAGAAGGTCATGTAGACGGCGTGAAACGCTGTCTCGTGTACGCCGCCGAATACCGTTAGTAACGCAAGCAGGATGTAGTTGTTCAGCGGCGGATGCGAGTGGCCGGCCATCCAGATGTGCTGGCCCTGATAGACGTACGCCATCTGCATCGGATGCAGCGGATCGACGAGGCCGTTGGCGGCCATCGCGAGGTAATAAACGTCGTCGCCCTGAATGGGTTGCGCGAGAAAAGGCAGGCGGATCAGCAGGACCAGGCCAGCGAGCACGAGCAGGTCTCGCCGCATGGCCGTCGCCTCAGTCGGCCGCCACGTTTGCGGGTTCTTCGACGGGGGTCCAGCGCACGATCGGCTGGCGCGCGGCGCGGGTTTCGTCCACACGTGTAGTACGCGTGCTTTGCGGGGCGCTTTTTACGAGTTCGGGGTCGTTTTCAACTTCATCGGCGATCGACAGCATCGCTTCGATGAACAGGTCGAGCTCCTGTTTGCTCTCGGTCTCGGTCGGCTCGATCATCATCGCGCCGTGAACGATCAACGGGAAGCTCACGGTGTAGGGATGGAAGCCGTAATCGATCAGCCGCTTGGCGACGTCGCCAGTTTTGACGCCTTTCTTCGCTTGCAGATCGTCGCTGAAGACGCATTCGTGCATGCTGGGCGCCTTGTAGGGAATGTGGTAGCGGCCCTCGATGCATTTGCGAATGTAGTTTGCGTTCAGGACGGCGTCCATGGTGGCGTTGCGCAGACCGTCGCCGCCGTGGGCCATGATGTAGGCGAGGGCCCGCACCAGCACGCCGAAGTTGCCGCAATAGGCGCGCACTCGGCCGACGCTTTGCGGGCGGTCGTAGTCGTAGGATAACGGCCCTTGCGGCCCGGCGGCTGTGGAGATCCGCGGAATCGGCAGGAAGGGCTCGAGATGTTTCTTTACGGCCACGGGACCCGCGCCGGGGCCGCCTCCGCCGTGGGGCGTCGAGAACGTTTTGTGCAGGTTGAGGTGCATCACGTCGACGCCGAAATCGCCGGGGCGCGTGATACCGACGAGCGCGTTCATGTTGGCGCCGTCCATGTAGAGCTGCGCGCCACGGGCGTGCAACAGCTCGGCGATCTTCGCGATGTCTTCCTCGAAGACGCCCAGCGTGTTCGGGTTGGTGAGCATCAGGGCGGCGACGTTGTCGTCAACATGGCGGTCGAGCTGCCCCAGATCGACCATGCCGCGCTCGTTGGAGCGGATCTCTTCGACCTCGTAGCCGGCGATTGTCGCGGTCGCCGGGTTAGTACCGTGCGCCGAATCGGGAACTAGCACCTTGCGGCGCGAATCGCCGCGCGCGTCGTGGTAAGCGCGAATCATTAGGATGCCGGTGAGCTCGCCGTGTGCTCCGGCGGCGGGCTGCACGGTCACGGCGTCCATGCCGGTGATTTCCGCCAAGAAGGTTTCGAGCTGCTGCTGGATACGCATGCAGCCCTGCGAGAGCGCTTCGGGCTGGTACGGATGGGCGCCCGCCAGACCCTCGATGCGCGCCACGTATTCGTTGACGCGCGGGTTGTATTTCATCGTGCAGGAACCCAACGGATAGAGCCCCAGATCGATGGCGTAGTTCCAGGTGGAAAGACGCGTGAAGTGGCGGATGACCTCGACTTCGCTGACCTCGGGAAAGCCCGGAATCTCGTCGCGGACGTTGCCTGAGCCCAGGGCCGCCGCGGCGTCGACTGCCGGCACGTCGAGCGGCGGAAGTTGATAGCCCG
>JBBDWJ010000016.1:0-9467 GCA_040902925.1 Bryobacterales bacterium
CCTGTGCCCCGTCACCAAAGCTATTAGCTACCGCCAAAGCCGGAACCTTGGCGGCGCGGACCGAACCGACCCACGGAGAAGCCGATCAACTGATCAACCGATCAACGACCTACGCCCCTACGGTCCGACGGGGATCTTGATGATCTTCTTCTGGATGGCGTATTGCACCAGTTGCGCCTTGTTGTGAATGTCGAGCTTACGCATCAGGTTGAATTTGTGCGCTTCGACGGTTTTCACGCTTAGGTTCAGGTGCGTGGCGATTTCCTTTACCGACTGGCCTTCGGCGAGGAATTTTAGGATTTCCTTTTCGCGCGGGGTCAGCGTGGCGAAACGCGGCTGGCGGTGCGTCGACTTGATCCGCGAGCGGAAATCGTCAACGAGCTGCGAGAGCATTTTCGGGCTCAGGTAGCTGCCGCCGCGGAATACGTCGCGAATGGCGGCCAGCAACTGCGGCGCCGGGCTGTCTTTCAGCACGTAGCCGCTGCCGCCGACTTCCATGCACTCGACCAGGTAATCCTCGTCGTCGTACATAGTCAGGAACAGGATCTTGGTTTCCGGACGGAGTTTCTTGATTTGGCGGGTCGCCTCGAAGCTCGAGAGGCCCGGCATCCCAATATCCATCAAAACCACGTCGGGCCGCAGGGGGGTTACCTTCTCGACGGATTCGCTGCCATTGGCGGCTTCACCGACCACATCGATGTCGGTCTCGGCCGACAGCAGGGTGCGGATACCCTGCCGGAATAACGTGTGGTCGTCCGTGAGAAGGATACGGATCTTCGACATACATTCACCTCAGCTCTTCTTCTGTGTCTTTTTTTAGTGCCAGTTGCTTGCGTTGTTACTCTGTCCCAGAGCGCGGCTTTCGGGGACGGCCTTCCTATTTCCCTGTCGCTCCATACAACAGTTCTGTCTCGCGCCCCGCAACGCCGCAGTTTGCACTGCTTGAAATGGCGCCGTTGGGAGCGCGGGAAATACGGTGACTGTCCCCATGGCTACACGGGGATCTCGATCACTACCTTCGTCCCCTTACCGGGGGACGACTGAACATCGATCTGGCCGCCGAGCAGCGTGACTCGTTCACGCATGCCCGTAAGCCCAAACGACTCTCGTTTGCGGCCGGCCTCCTTCAGATCGAAACCTTTGCCGTCGTCCTGCATTTTCAAAGTGACGCAGCCGTTACGGCGGCCGAGTTGCAGGTTGACGTTCTGCGCATGGGAATGCTTGACGGCGTTGCTGATGCATTCCTGCACCAGCCGGTACATCATGATTTCGGTGCCTTTGGGCAGGCCGTCGACGTTCGCCATGCGCACGCGCACGCGGCCGGCGAATGTGCGGCCGACATTCTTGACCGTCTGGCGGATGCTGGCGCCCAGGCCGAGTTCTTCGAGCACGTTGGGGCTGAGCGCCGAAATCAGGCGGCGCATCTCGCCGATGGTGCCTTCGGCAACGCGGCGCGCCTCGTCGAGCTTGTCGTACAGCGCCTTCTGCTCGGGGGGCAGGCTGTTCTGCACCATTTCGAGGTAGAGGCGGACGACCAGCAGCGACTGGCCGACTTCGTCATGCAGCTCGCGGCTGATGCGGCGGCGCTCTTCTTCCTCGACGCGCATCATGTGCTCGCCCAGAGCCCGGATCTGCTCTTCGCGCTCGTGCAACTCTTCGGTGAGCTGCGCTTTGTCGATCGCCAGGGCGCAGCGTTCCGCGATCGCCTCAAAAAGCTTCATCTCACGAGGCAGGCAGTGATATTCCTGCGAAAAGGCCAGCTCGAGAACGCCGGTGACCTTGCCGCGGACCATCAGCGGCACGCCCCACAGGCTCTTGAAGGTTTTGCGGATCTGCGGATCTTTGGTGAGCGTCTCGCTTTCGACGTCGACGACGACGATCGGCTTGCCGCGGCTGGCGATGCGGCCGGCAAGACCGCGGCCGACCGAGGACTCGAAGCGCTTGGCGAGGGGCTCGTCGATGCCTTTCCAGGCTTTGGCCGCCAGGCGGTTCGACTCGGCTTCCTTGAGCAGGATGAGCCCGCCCTGGGCGCGGAACGTACGCATCAGCGTCTCGAGGACGCGGTGCAGCAGATCCTGGACACTCAGGGATTCGAGCTGGTCCTGAAAGACCTCAAAGAACGAGGTCGCCTCCAGGTCGCGGACCTGGTAGTAAGCATCGTTGAGCTTCAGCTTTACGAGGAAGTACAGGTGGTCCAGGGCGGAATAGTACTCGTGGTCGTCGGAAGGAACTAGATCCTTGAGCTCGACCAGCAGAGCCTGCTCGGATTCCTGCACGGAGTCTAGTACCTTTTGTGGGGACACGTCGAGCTTCGCCAGACGCCGGCCGTGGTACTCAACTTGCTCAAGAAAATCGCTAATACGGCCCTCGGCAAGCAAGCCCCACCAGCTACCTGGATTGATCGCAGCGAGGGCGCGAAGCCGCGGCGGGTCGAGTTCCTTGCGGAAGATCGCCTGAGCTTTACGGCGCCAACGTTTATCGATCGTGGTCCCTCTCGCCTTAAGCTTGGCGGCCAGACGCTTGATATCGCGCTGGACCTTCTTGCTTAAGACTACGCCGTCTTGAGAGATGACCGGAGTGCGTTCCAGGTCACGCAGCATCACAGAGCGAGTATACATGTCTGAGTGAAAAAGACCAAGGGTTTCCCTTAATTTTCAGGTGTTTACCCTAGAACCAGCTCCCATAAAGATAGTATCGGCGGTGGGCGGTGAGACCTTAGTTCAGGGGGTTCGGCGGTGGTCTTAAGAGAGGGCCACCCGGTGGTAAGCCTCCTGAGGTAGGATCTGAGGCGCATGTTGGAGGCCGACGGAAGGCGGGGCGTGGAAACTCCCTGTTTGACAGGGTTTTCGCGGCGCTGCTAGCATACGGTAGCTTCCAGCCCTCAACACGCCGGTGGTCCGTAGAACAGTGCTGAAACAGACGAGGAGCCGGCTCGATCCAGCCGGTCCCACAGGCGACCTACGGCGGTGGGGAGGCTCAGAAAGGCAGCGTGCGCGGTGGCAAGAATATCCCGTAAAGATCTGAAAAAAGACGAGATCCGTGATGAGCTCGCGGGCTCGGTAGGGTACCTGGTGGAGCACCGCAACACGGTGATCATCGCGGCCGTGCTGGCGATTGTGGTCGGAGCGGGGCTGGCGTTCTACCTAGGTCACAGGCGTACGCAGAAGGCGGAAGCGCGAAAGGCCCTACAGGATGCGATTGAGCAGTTTCACGGCCAGGTGAATACCGAACAACGCATCGGCATGATCACGTTTACCACCACGATCGAGCGCCGCACCCGCACCACCGAAGCGTTCGAAGGCGTTAAGCAACGGCACGCTGGGACCCCGGAGGCGGCCGCCGCCGAGTACTACCTGGCGCTGCTCGATGCGGAGGAAGAGAAGTACCAGGAGGCCCAGCCGAAGCTGGAATCGGCGATCAAGAGCAGCGACGCCGAGGTCGCCGGGCTGGCCCGGCTTGCGCTAGCCGAAGTTTACGGGCGGCTGGAGAAGCCTACCGAGGCCCAGGAACAGTATCAGTACCTGGTCGACCACCCGACGCGGATGATTCCGAAGGAGAGGGCGCAATTGGCTTTGGCGCGGTTTTTGATCCCTCGCGAGCCGGCGAAGGCGAAGGAGATCCTGAACGAGCTGATGCTCAAGCCCGGCGTAATCGGCGGCGCGGCGACGGCGTCACTGCGGGAGTTGTCGGGGTCGTAACCGGAATCGCCGGTAGACGGGCCGCTAGCGGCTATCCAGCAAATTAGCCGCAGATGCACGCAAATGAACGCCGATGGGCAAGCGGCGTCTGTGCGCTGATCTGTAGCTAGGGCGGCTCTGCTTTTCAACAAGTTTGTTCGGGGCCGCTGCCGGCTGCAGGGACCTTACCATCGTTGATCGGCCTTTATGCCGGCGAATCTTCGTTTTCCTTCCGAACAGAGCCGCGGCCGGCGTTTTCCTGAGCCCTCACATCGCTACCGCAACGTCTACCAACGCGACCGCGATCGGATCGTTCACTCACGGGCTTTCCGGCGGCTCGAGCACAAGACGCAGGTTTTCACCACCCCGCACTCGGATCATTTCCGCAACCGGCTGACGCACACTATCGAGGTTTCGCAGATTGCCCGCACCGTGGCGGGCGCTCTCGATCTGAACGAAGATCTGGTCGAGGCGCTGGCGCTGAGCCATGACCTGGGTCATCCGCCTTTCGGGCATGCGGGCGAGGACGTGCTCGACGAGGAAATGCGCCGCTACGGAGATTCGTTCGATCACAATTTGCATTCGCTGCGCATCGTCGACCATTTCGAGCATCGCTACCCGCGCTTCCGGGGACTCAACCTGACGTTTGAGGTACGCGAGGGGATCGTCAAGCACTCGCGCTCTTACGATGCGGAAACGCACCCCGAGCTGGCGGAGTTTTTGCTCGATCAACGGCCTCTGATCGAGGCGCAGTTGATCGACCTGTCGGACTCGGTCGCTTACAACTGCGCCGATCTGGACGACGCGGTGGATTCGGGTTTACTGGAAGCTTCGGAGGCGCGGCGGCATGTCTCTACTCTGGACCGGCTGATGTCGGAGGCCGCCAGGGAGTTTCCCGATACGCCGCTGAAGATTATTTTTCACGAGGCGCTGCGCCGGGTGTTGGACTTGCTCGTATCAGGGTTGATCGAGGGGACTCGCGATGCGGTTGAGCGTGCCGGCGTGGAGACTCCCGAAGACGTTCGACGTTATCCCGAGCTGCTCGCCACTCTTGCCGCCGACGCGGGCGCTTTGTGTGGGGAGCTTCGGCAGTTGCTGCTACGGCAGGTCTATCGGTCTGAAGAGTTGGCGCTGGAGCGCGAGACGGCCGGGCACAAAGTCGCCTCGCTGTTCCGGCTTTTCATGGAGCAGCCGGCAAAGCTGCCGCGCGCTTACGAGGAACAATCCGGCGAGGAGCCTTTGCACCGCGTGGTTTGCGATTACATTGCGGGGATGACGGACAAATTTCTCATCGCGCGGTATGAGGAGTTGGTGGAGGGCCGGCGGGCCGGTTAGCGGATGAGAGAGCTTAGTCCTTGCCTCCGGGTTTGAACCGCGCGAGTGTTCTAAGTGGAATAAAGTCGAGCCGAGAGCAACCGAAGGGTGGCTTGTCGTTTGGTCAGGCGGCGAAAGGAACGCAGTCAGTATGAAAAAGCCATCGGCGAAGAAACCGGATGACGGCCTGCGCCCCGAGTACGACCTCTCGGAACTCAAGGGAGGCGTTCGCGGCAAGTACTATAGCGAGGCGTCGGCAGGCACGAACCTGATGCTCATCAAACCGGAACTTCCGAAGATCTTTCCGGATTCCGAATCGGTGAGCAAAGGACGAGGCAGCGATGAGCCTGAAAGGTAAAACACTTTTTATCACCGGGGCCAGCCGCGGCATCGGCAAGGCGATTGGATTGCGGGCGGCGCGCGACGGCGCCAACGTTGTCGTTGCCGCCAAGACCGTCGAGCCGCATCCGAAGCTGCCCGGCACCATCCATACCGCCGCGCAGGAGATGGAGCGGGCGGGGGCCCAGGCTCTGGCGGTGGCCATGGATGTGCGCTTCGAGGATCATGTCGCGGAGGCGATCCGGCAGGCCGTCGAGCGCTTCGGCGGTATCGACATTCTGGTCAACAACGCCAGCGCCATCAACCTCACGGGGACGATTGACACTCCGATGAAGCGGTTTGACCTGATGCACCAGATCAATACGCGCGGCACGTTTTTGTGCTCGCAACTGGCGATTCCCTATCTGCGGCAAGCACAGAACCCGCATGTGCTGAACCTGGCTCCGCCGCTCAATCTGGAAGCGCGGTGGTTCGCTCCGCACGTCGCCTATACGATGGCGAAGTATGGGATGAGCCTTTGCGTGCTCGGAATGGCGGAAGAGTTTCGCAACGACGGGATTGCTTTTAATGCCTTGTGGCCGCGCACGGCCATCGCCACGGCCGCCGTGCGCAACCTGCTCGGCGGCGAGACGATGGCCCGGCGCTGTCGCAAGCCTGAGATCATGGCCGAGGCGGCTTATGCGATTCTGACGCGTCCGAGCCGGCAGACGAGCGGCAATTTCTTCCTCGACGAGGACGTCTTGCGCGGAGAAGGCGTGACGGACTTCCGCGGCTATCAGGTCGACGCGGACTTGCCGGCGGAACAGTTGGCCCCCGACTTTTTCGTGTAGCCAGGCCTCAAACGCGCACAACGTTTAAGCGGCCGCGGCTTTGCTCGTGGCGGCCGGGCGCACCGGCTCGGAGCCCTCGTGACTCACAGCGGGGTAGACGAAACCCGCAACCACGGCGCCGATCAGCGGTGCGACCCAGAACAGCCAAAGCTGCGTTAGAGCCCAACCACCGACAACAACTGCCGGTCCTGTGCTCCGGGCCGGATTGACGGACAGGTTGGTGACGGGGATGCCGATCAGGTGAATCAGGGTCAGGCCCAGGCCGATGGCGATAGGCGCAAACCCCGCAGGCGCGCGGCGGTCGGTGGCCCCGAGAATAATGAACAAGAACATGAATGTCAGAACGGCTTCGCTCACCAGGCAGGCCAGCAGTGAATAGCCCCCTGGAGAGTGTTCACCGTAGCCGTTGGCCGCGAAACCGCCGATCTCGAAGCCTGGCTTTCCGCTCGCGACGAGATACAACGCCAGGCACGCAGCGAAAGCGCCGGCAAGCTGCGCCGCCCAGTAGGGGAGCACCTCCGAACCGGGAAAGCGTTTGGCCGTGGCGAGTCCCGCGGTGACAGCGGGATTGAGATGGCAGCCCGAGATGTGACCGATGGCGTAGGCCATCGTCAGGACCGTCAAGCCGAAGGCCAGCGCGACCCCGAGGAACCCAATGCCGAGTTCCGGGAAGCCCGCGGCAAGGACAGCGCTTCCACAACCACCGAACACGAGCCAGAAAGTACCCATGGATTCGGCTAAGCAGCGTTTCGTAAGCGACATGGTTTTCACCGCCTCTGATCTGAGTCTTCATTCCGGCCGCGCCGACCATACGGCGACGGCTCGTCCAGAGCCCCAAGCGAATCCAGACAGGCGAATGGCCCGTGGCAGAAGCATTGCGGGTCGTGGAACAGACGCCTGACCGTCGCGGCTATACCGCATTCCACTGGCCCCTCAGCCGGGGTTTTTGCCTTCGGCTATCCCAGCAGCGCAAGCATAGCGGAGCGACGCCCCCTGTGCAATGTATTTTTGCGATCATTCCTGGTCGATTGTCTGCCCGGTCTTCACCATTTGAGAATGTGTGCAGACGCCTCGTTCCACGAAGGTAACGGGCAGCGTTACTGACACAGACGGCGCCGCGGCAGATGGGCTCCGCGTCAGATGGGCTGCGCGGCAAAAGGGTTCGTGGCAGGTCAGGCGCGCCGGCCGGCGGGGCAGATCTCTCTTGACATTGGCGCGCTGGTCGGGTATCACAGGGGCACGATACTGGCCGGGGTGGCTGACAGCCAGGCTGCTGTGTGACGCACTCCGGGACAGCTCCGCGAAAGGGGTCGGGTAACGATGGCATACAACGGGATTTCCAGACGGTATTTCTTTTTCGGGGCGGTGCTGGCGGGGGCGATTCCGGCCGGCGGCTTCGGCAGCGTGCCTTCTCTGCGCGCGCTGGGCTATAAGCCGTTCTACGAAAAACTGAACGTGGCCGCTATTGGTTGCGGCGGTCAGGGCGGCAGCATTCTGAATCAGGCGGCGCGCACGGAGAACATCGTGGCGCTTTGCGACGTGGATGAAAACCGCGCCGCGGAGAATTTCAAACGCTTCGACAAGCAGCCCAAGTACAAAGACTTCCGCGTCATGCTCGAAAAAGAGGGTAAGAACATCGACGCGTGTACGATCGGCATCCCCGACCATATGCACGCGACCGTGGCTCTCGCCTGCATGCAACTAGGCAAGCATGTTTATCTCGAGAAGCCGTTGACGCGGACTCCCTGGGAGGCGCGGCTGATGGCCGACGCGGCGGTGAAGTACAAAGTCGCCACGCAGATGGGCAACCAGGGGTATTCGCACGAGAGCATCCGCACGGCGGCGGAGATCCTTTGGTCGGGTGAGATCGGCGATGTGACGGAAGTGCATGCGGCGGCGACGCCGGGCACGCATCCGGTCGGAATCCAGCAGCTACCCAACGAAAAAAGCGTGCCCTCGACGCTCGATTGGAACCTGTGGCTCGGCGGCGCGGATATGCGCTCGTTCAGCCCCGATTACGTGCCTTACAACTGGCGCGGCTTTTTTGATTTCGGCACCGGACAGCTTGGCAATTGGGGCATCCACACTTTGGGACCGGTGAATCTGGCGCTGCAGTTGGGCGCGCCGACGAGTGTGGAAGTGCTGCGGCAGGTCGAGCAGAGCAAGTGGACGTTTCCGGGGCGCGCGGTGATCAAGTATGACTTCCCTGCCCGCGGCGGGCTGGGGCCGGTGTCGGTTTACTGGCACGATTCGGCGCGGCCTGGGGACCCCGAGGCGTTTCCGGTACCCGGCATGGAGAAAGAGAGGATTCTGCCATCCAGCAACAATCTGGGCGACAAGGGCCGGCCCGGCCCGGAGAGACGCGGGGGCGGCGGCGGTGGCGGCCCTCGCCGAGGCCAGGGCGGACCTAGGCCGCCGCAGGGCGCGGGCGGACCTGGTGTTCCTGTGTTCAACTTCGAGCGACGGCGATTTGAGCAGCAGCCCGGCGTTCTCGCGGGCAACGGCGCCGTGTTCGTTGGAAGCAAAGGCATGATGGCTACGGTGGAACGCGGCGAGGGTGTTCAATTGCTGCCGTCCGAGCGTTGGGCTGAATATGAATTGCCTGCACAGTTGCTGACGCGCTCGCCCGGGCATATGACGGATTGGGTACGGGCCTGTAAAGGCGGCGAGCCGGGCTGCTCGGATTTCAGCATTGCCGCGCCGTATACGGAATGGGTTGTGCTTGGCGTGATTGCTTTGCGCGTTCCTGGGAAGTTGGATTGGGACAGCAAGAATTTGCGGTTTACCAATAGCGAGGCAGCGAATCAGTTTGTGAAGCCGGTGTTTCGCGAGGGCTGGGAGTTGAAGTTGTAGGTTTTCGGTGTGGCGCAAGCTCTCAGCTTGCAGCGTTGAGCCTCAGCTCGACGCAAGGCCGGTGGGCCCGGCAAGCCGTGTGCGGCGACGCTGCTGAGGGTACTCGCCGTTGCTATAGAGGCGCTCGTCCGGGACTTTCTGCCCAGAGCTTGCGTGCGATGCGGCTTGTGGGCCTTGCGTTGAGCTGAGGCTCAACGCTGCAAGCTGAGAGCTTGCGCCACGAGGAGAATCCATGAATTACACACGACGTGATTTCGGGAAACTTGCGTTGGCTGCGCTGCCTGCTGCGGCGCTGTTGGCGAAGCCGAATTCGAATTTTGGCGGCGTTCAGATCGGAATCAACGCTCCTTATAGCTTTCATGGCGCGGCTGACAGCGCCGAGGAAGTTTTGGCGGCGATGGTGAAGTTGGGATTAAGCGCTGTCGAATTGCGCTCCCAGCCGGTCGAGAGTTTT
>JBBDWJ010000017.1:0-9432 GCA_040902925.1 Bryobacterales bacterium
AGTATACGGCAACCCTGCTCTTTTGTCCATCTATTTGTTGGACATTACACTAGCAGAATGCCAGGATACCGGGCGCGCAGCCCTTGCAACGGGGCTTGTCGCGGCAACGGAACCAGCGGATGAGGGGCAATGGCTTCCGGCCGAACCAGCTATCACGAAGCCATGCCGCCGAAGAATTGGGATGACCTGGCCGGCGGTCGGCCGTGGAATCCGGCGCTCACGCCACCGTCACCTCAGCCAGCTTGGCGTTTTGCGGCAGCTCGATGTCGGCGGGCGAAAGATAGAGGCGAATCTTCGCCAGATGTCCCCATGCGGCGTGGTGTTCTTACTGTCGGTGAATTACCCTCGTTTACAGCGGGCGACCGGCCATGACCTGCCCCGAATGCGAAAGGCAGCTACCCGATGGATCGGCGTTTCAGACAGGCGCCGGCCTGGGACCGCCCGATCTGCGCACGCTCGACTGCCCCTACTGCGGAGCGCCCCTGGAACCGCTCCGCTGGCGTCACCTGCTGCTGCTCGCCGTGATTCTAGCCGTCGCCGCCGCGGCCCGCAAGCTGATCGGGCCGCTACTCGACTGGAGGCTCGTCGCTGTCCTCTGCGTTCTAGTCATCGCGCATCACGTTCGAGAGCTGCTGCGCTGGCGAAAAAAGAAGCGGAACGAGTAGAAATTCGCGCCCGCGCGATCTGCCCTGGAAGCACAAGCGCGGACGGCCTCAAGCCATGCGGCGCCGGAACGCCAAAGCCAGCGCACAAAGGGCGGCGCCAAGCAGTCCAAACGTTCCCGGCTCGGGAACCGGCTGGGGCGTGATCTCGGTGCCGTCGTAAACCGCGATCAGACCGAACGGGTCCGAGACGTTGCGCGACTCGACCACAGAAGCATCCGCTGAACTCCCCGTTGTGCTCACGGGATTCACTCCGGCGTAGTAAAGCTGCGTCACTCCGACAAACAAGGGGTTCGACGGGTCATCGATAGCATCGTTGGCCGAGAAAAGATCATGGAAGTTCGCGTAGCTCAGGCCGAACGTGTTCAGGAAGGGATTGAAAAGGCTGTCGGCCAAACCGGCGTTTCCGGTATTCGTCCCGGCAGCGAGGTACACGCCGCCACCGCCGTTGACGAAATCGACCAGATCCGAGGTATTCGCCGAATGGAGGGATTGAGACATAAAGATGGCGTCAAACCCGGTCGGATCAAACGCCCCGGTGGACGTTGTAAGGCTAAACCCGGCGCCAGTCAATGTGGTTGACAGACTGGATTCGGTCAATCCGAAATTGGCGCTGTAGATCAAAATGTTGCCGCCAGATCCGGCGAGGAACGTCGCCAAATTCACCGCGAAGTTCGCAGCGTTCGAGCCGCCCGCGTTGGTGAATCCCCCGTTAGAGAGGGTCCATTCGTCACTGTTGATGACAATCCTGCCCGCACTCAGCGGAACGGCGAAAATCGTCAGCAGGCCAATGAGGCATCGGAGTTTGGAACGCATACATGTCCTCCAGTAGCGCCGCCGAATGCGGCTGCGCCGTGATGTGTCGGTGTCAACGCCCGCCATTATACCCTCGTCACACCCTCGCTCAGCAGTCATCGAGCCGTACTAGGGCATTTTTCTTCCCTGCATACTCCGGCCACCTCAGACACGGGCCGCCTGCGCCAGTTAGATAGGGAATCAATTCGCTCAGTCTGACGGCCCGTCAACAGGTGTCAATAGAGCCGATGTTCACGCACGCAATGAGCACCCGCACCCTCCTTTCCTTGGTAGCATGGTCCGGTTTGAGTAGGCGAGCCGGACTTCACTGGATATAGCCCAGACTCCGCAGCTTCTGAATCTCTTCCGAGCTCATCCCTTCCGTAGCGGCGTCATCGGAAAGCTTGGCGTCCTCTACCATCCGGCGCCACCAGGCCAACTCGGTTTTGAGGGCCTCCACGCGGTCGGCGCTTTCGGCGGCGAGATCCTTCGTGTCGAGCGGGTCGGCGGCGTGGTGGAAGAGTTCGAATTCCGGCTTGGTCACCGTCTGAACGTTCTGGATCAGCTTCCAGCCGTCGAACACAATCGCGTAGGACTCATCATCCAGGTCAGCGTCCTTCCCCTGTTTCTTGCGCTTGTGCTCCTCGAGCACGGCGGGTCTCGTCTCCCAACCCAGGTCCGCCGCGGCCTGCTTCGCGGCATCGCCTTCCTTATCGCGGTAGGCCGCAATCAGAGGCAGCAGCGTCTGGCCCTGCGCCTCTTTGGGAATCGCCAAGCCGCTCACGTCGAGAAGCGTCGGCATCAGATCGATGCTGCGGGTCGTCTCGGGCACGCGGACGCCGGCGGGAATCGCACCGGGGCGGTACAGGATTAGCGGCACATCGGAGAGCTCGCCATACGCCGCATGGCCATGCCCCATCTTGCCGTGATCGTGGAGTTCCTCGCCGTGATCGGTGATGACGGCGATCATCGTCTGCCGCTCCAGGCCAAGCGCGCGCAGGCGCTCCAGCAGGCGGCCGATCTCGGCATCCATCCCCCGGATCGAGCCGTCATACCAGCCCTTCTCGTATTCCATCCAATCCGTTAGGGTAACGCCGGCCTGCTTCAGGTCCTCCGGAAACGGCAGGTGATTGAACTGGCGTTCGTGCCCGTTTTTTTTGGCTGCCGCTAGCGCTTCCTCGCGCTGCTTCTCGTGTTGTTCTTTGCCCGCTGCGTCGGACCATAGCGTGTTGTAGGGAGGCCGCGGCTCGAAATTGCTGTGCGGGTCGAGGATGTGCAGGTACAGGAAGAACGGCGAGTCCTTGTGATGCTCGATAAATTCCACTGCTTGGTCGACAACCGGGCGCGCGGTCTTGCTCCCCGCCCTACCCGCAAAGGAGCCCGGTTCGTTAACCTGCTCGAAACCCTGGTGCAGGTTCGTGATCCGGCCAACGAAGACATTCGAAGCCAAACTGGCAGTTACATAGCCGGCGGCGCGGTAGATTTCGGCGAGCGTCGTCGCGGACGACGGAAGCCGGTCGGGAATGTCATGAACGCCATGGGAAGCGGGATAGAGCGAGGTCAGAATGGACGGCGTTGCAACTTTGGTCCAGGATGCCTGCGAGATGTTGTCGAGAAACAATGCGCCTTCCGCGGCCATGCGCGTCAGGTTAGGCGCCGTCTCGCGCCCGTAGCCATAGACGTCGAGGTGATCCTTACGCAGAGTATCGAGCAGCAGCAGGATCACGTACCGCGGCGGCTCAACGCCGCCCAGCGCCACGGACGCAGGCTCGGGGGCGGCGGGTTTGGCGTCGCGGACACGAATCGCCGGCGAACCCCAGAACCCGATGCGGCGTTCCGCGTCGACACCGAGAGAGAATCGCAGCTTGCGCGGGCCCGTGAAGTTTGTCAGGTCGAGAGCAGCCTGTTCCCACTGCTGGGGTGTGGTCACGGTGCGCTCGAGCAGCGGCCTGGGCTCAGCTCCGGTGACGTCGTCGATACGAAACGTCATCGGTGCCTCTTCCACGGTGCCGACGTGCAGGTCGAACCAGGCATTCGGCGGGATGTCAACGTCAAGGGTGAAGGTCTCGGGCGAGCGCGACACGATCGTTTCCCGAAAAACTTCACTCAGGCCCTGCCAGCCAACGCCCGACGGGATAGAAGCGCGGTTCTCGCGCTGTGAAACCATCTGGATGGAATCGATCTCGAAGGTCTGCCCCGCCTTTTCGACCGGGCGTAGCAAGATCGTCGAAGCAGCCCCAAGTACGACGACCCTGGACAGGGAGAGAGTCACGGTCTGAGCTTGCTCGGCTCCAAGGCGGCCCTCCATCAGCCAATCGAAGTTGCTGACTAGCGCCAGCTTTTCAAAGTCAGGCTTCTCTGAGCCGGCCAGGTGGGCGCGGATCTCGACTTCCTCCGAGGCCTTTCCCGTGACGACAAGCGAGTGAAACAGGTCGGAAGTGTCCGCCGTCTCGAGCCGGGTTGCATAGATGATGGGGAAGTCGGCCGTCGCGCGGCCAGTCAGCTTGCCGTTGACGACTTTGAGGTCGGCAACGCCGCGGCCCACTTTCCAGCCGAATAGCGGGTCGCCACCCTCGAGAGCCGCAAAGTCCCAGAGCGCCCGAGGCTTGGGGTCCGGCGTTGCCGGAGAGCCCTCGACCGACGCCGGTTGAAAGACATCGACCAGGCGCACCACGGGCGGCGCGTCAGCTCCGCAGCCCATCCAAACCAATGGAAGCAAAACCAATGCCAGCTTTTTCATCAGTCGTACCTGCCGTGTAGGCGTGTAGGGAAGTCTATTGCGTCCGGCGTACGGAATGCAATGGGCATTCTCGCAGTCGAGGAGGTAGCCGGCGGGGGCAGCCACCAGGTTTTGTTGCCAAATTCCGAAGCACCGGCCCTAAACAAGCATGCGAAAAGCGGGTGACTTCCATGACGTACGCCCGAGCACTCGACCCAGACATCTCAGGATTACTGGGGCGAAGTGTCGCCTGGCCTCACTTCGTTTGCGACGATTTCACTGCTCCTCATCCCCGAACTCGCGCTGGTTGTCCTCCCAGGTCTTTTTCAGGGAGGCGAGGAATTGGGCGACGGCGGGGTCGTTGCGGACAGGGTCGAGCATCTGGTCGCGAGCCATCATGGGGTATTGGGGCCAACCGGCATCAATCGTGATTTGCAACCAACGGAGGGCTCGGGGGGCATCGCCCAAGCGCGCGCGGACCTGGGCGATGCCATAAGAAGTGTGATGGAAGGGCTGGGTTCGGGGAGCCTTTTCTGCTTCGATTTCCACGGCTGCAATCTCCGTGGCGGCGGCGGCGAACTTTTCCTGGAGCGCGTAAAGCTGGGCGCGGTGGACGCGGGGCATCAGATTGGTCATTCGCGGTAATGAAGAGACGGGAATGGCGGCATTCTCCTTCTCGACCAGCGGCGCCGCTTCATTCACCATCCCTTTGATGAGGTAGTATTCGACGCTCGGGGAGCGGCGGAACAACTTCTGTTCGGCGGCCGCACCTTCGTCCGCAAGCAGGCACGCGTAGTACATGCCAACGAGGCCGTCCTTGTAGTATTCGTTGTCCGGGTCCGCGAGCAGAGCGGCGTTCTTGTGCTTCACTGCCAAAGCTTCCAGTCCGATGTGCCAATAGTAATAAGCAAGGTCGTTGTGGCCCGCGTTGGGATCCAACCGCAGGGCGGCGCGCGCTTCGAGGATTGCCCGGCGGAGATCCCAGTTACCGTAGCGGCTATAAAGTATGACGCTGCGGGCGACGTGGATTTGCGCGATGCCGGGGTCGAGTGTCTCGGCTTCCGTGAGTTGTTCTGTGGCGAGGTCGATGAATGCAGGATCGTCGTTTATGAAGACGCCGTATACGGCATACGCGTAGCCAAGTAGCGCGCGGGCCAAAGCGTAGTTTGGATCCAGCCCAACTGCCTTCTTCAGTAACTCGATGGCCAGTGGAACCTCACTGCGAGGTCCCACCCGATTGCCGAGATGATACAGGGCTTTGCTGTAAAGCTCGAACGCCTGAGGATTGGCCGTGGAATGCTTCTCGAAATCGCGGCGCTGGCCGGCGTCGAGCTTGAGGCTGAGTTGGCCGGCGACCTGACGGGCGATCTCATCCTGCACGGTGAACACGTCCCCGGAACGCGTATCGAAGCTCTGGGCCCAGATGGTTTCGCCGGTTGTGGTCCTGAGTAGCTGGACGCTGACACGGATGAGGTCTCCGGATTGCTGCAGGCTGCCCGCCAGAACGGCCTCGGCATTGAGCTGGCGGGCGGCTTCGAGTGGATCGCTGTCCTCCGTGGCATATTTGCGAATGGCGCTCGTTGGCCGGACCTGCAACTGGCCAGTCTGGCTGATTTTCGTGATGAGCGCGTCGGCGATTCCCAAGCCCAGGAAGCTGTCGGTAGAGTCCTGCGAGAGCAGTCTCAACGGAAGGATGACGATGGAATCGATGGACTGCCGAGGAACGAGAGCGCGCCAGGTGAACAAACCCGCCACCGCCAGGATCAACACGGCAGCCAGCAGGTAGGGCCACCGGAAACGCTTCCCGGGCGCGGGCATGTCTTGCCCCTTCGGGGCCTGCCATGTCGGGGTTTGACGCGGACCGGCTGCGCCGCGGAGATCGACAATCAGGTCCGCGGCGTGCTGATAGCGTTCCTCCGGGGACTTCGCCAGCGCCTTGGCGACGATGCGGTCGAGCTCCAGCGGCACGCCGGCGCGTATCGCCGTGAGCGGCTCGTGCTGCTCGTGGATGATCGCATGAACGACCGCCGCCTCCCGCTCTCCCTCAAACGGCGTCTTACCGGCCAGCATTTCGTAGAGCACGACACCGAGCGACCAGATGTCGGTGCGCCGGTCCGTCGCCTGCCGCTGCGCCTGTTCCGGCGACATGTAGGCGGGAGTGCCGACTGAGGCTCCGGTCTTGGTTAAGCGTGTGCGGTCGCCGATCTGGGCGAGGCCGAAATCCATGATCTTGACCTGGCCTTGCGCCGTGAGCATCAGGTTGGCGGGCTTGATGTCGCGGTGAACGATTCCTTTGTCATGCGCGGCCTGCAGACCGGTGCAGGCCTGCGCGGCGATGTGGAGGGCTTCGTCCAACGGCAGCGGGCGGACATCGATCCTGTCTTTGACGCTGGGCCCCTCGATGAGCTCCATGGCGATGAAGCCGTGCTCTTCATCGATCTCGTGGACGGTGCAGATATTCGGGTGATTGAGTGAGGCCGCGGCCTGGGCTTCGCGCAGGAACCGCTCACGGTCCTCGGTGGCATGCGAAGGAAGGAATTTTAACGCGACGGCGCGTTTCAGCTTGACGTCTTCGGCCTTGTAGACAATACCCATCCCGCCCTCGCCGAGCTTCGAAAGGATGCGGTAATGGGAAACGGTCTGGCCGATCATGCCCCAACCACAGTAGTCTGAGGGCCACTATACTGCCGGCGCCGTGCTGGCGCTGCTGCTGTCGGCGGCCGGACTGTACGCATCGCTTGCCTATCAGGTCGCATTACGAACGCGAGAGATCGGCATCCGGTCGGCGCTGGGAGCGCGCCGCCAGTCGATCCTGTTGTTGGTCGCGGCTGGCGGAGCATGGCTGCCGGCGCGCCGCGCGGCAGCAATCAGCCCGCTGACCGCCCTACGAGAGGGCTAACCTGTACCGGCTTTAGGAGCCGGCGTGGCGAGCGGCGCTAAAGTCCCCCCAACTGTTCCGTTGACGGCGGGTTGATCAGCGCACGCGGGTCATTTATGTGAAGCCGCCGGGAAGCATCGTGCCGACGCCTCCGACCACGGGACCGACTGGCACATACGGCGGCGCGAATGTTGGTACCGGCCCGGTTCCGATGGCGTTGGTGACCATCGTCGATACCTTCCAGAGGTTAAATACTTTCTCAAAGGCATCGCCGATGGCATCGTAGAGACTCTCATTCCCCGCTTGGCCTGCAATAGCCACCATTTGTGACTTGAGTGCTGACGCGCTGATTGATACCGCCACCATGGTCAACGCCGCAAAGGGGCACGGGATGTTCGGCGTTGGTGGCGCTACCGGAGATGGAAACGCAACAAAGGAGGGATACCACGGCAGGCCCGGTACTTTGACCGTTGCCATCAAGCTGAGCCATCCTTTTCCGATGACGTTGGCGACCGCGTTGGTCAACTGGACCTCCTGCGGTTTTGCCTTCGGGCCCGTCGCTAAGATCAGCGGCGCCAGGGGCGGTCCGACAATTTGACCACCCACTGCGATAGGACCGTTGATGATGATTCCGACCATACTGGCGGTTGCTTGCCACGTTCCCCAGGCGGAACAGATCGCTTCACTGATGCCATCGAGATACTTCTCGCCATCGACGGATGGGGCGCCGCGCTTTGGGGCGCTCCCATACTTGAGTTTGGCCAACTGTTTCATCATTGAGGCCTGAGGTGCGGGCATGCGGCCTATGCTAACACGGCTGCCGGTTACCGGCGGATGAGAGTTTGCTGGCGCTCCATGCACCGGTCCGCGGACGGGTGCGGGTGGGGTTGCGGGCGGGGACAGTCACCAGGTTTTTGTCGGCCGACGGTGGGCTGTCGCCAATGGAATTTGACATAAAACTTGGTGACTGTCCCCCTCGGGCTCTCCTCCTGGATGGGAGATCCGGAGATTCGGTGCCTAAGCGGCCCAGCGAGCTTTACGAGCCATGAGCTGTGGTTCGGGATGGGCTATGCTGCTGACTGTGCGGGTTGGGGGCCGCATTGCGGATCTGTGCCTCATTTGAACTCATTTCGTGCCGTGCAGCCTGGAGAGAAATCAGTATGCCATTTGCTGAGCAAAGGCAGTTTCCCATCCTCGTACGCCAGGGTAGAAGCCGCGCACGCTACAAGGTTGGATACATTGATCGAAGTGGAAAGCCGGTGATCGAACCCCAGTTTGACGACGGCGACTGCTTCAGTGAAGGCTTGGCGGCCATCAAACTGAACAAGAAGTGGGGATTCATCGACAGCAAGGGCGATAGGATCATTGAGCCGCGGTTCATAGCAGTGGCGCATTTCTATGAGGGACTTGCAGCGGCTTGCGGGGGACCCCAGAAATGGGGTTATGTCGATTTTACAGGCCATTTCACCATTCCAGCTCAATACATGATAGCGGGTGATTTCTCTGAGGGCTTGGCGTGGATACGTAAGGGAGAAGGTCTGGAGGGTTTTGTCGACCGCGAAGGTAGAGTCGTAGTTCCTCCTATCTACCAAAGCGTCAGGAGCCACTCGGAGGGTCTCGCACCCGTACAAATCGGCGGTCTTTGGGGCTATATCGATCAGGAGGGCGAAATGGTCATCTCACCGCAGTTTGCCGGCGACCTCGCGTGTCCGTTTTTGGAGGGCTTAAGCCGAGTCAAGCACGGCGGGCGCTACGGGTTCATTGACAGGTCTGGAAAATGGGTAATTGAGCCCCGATTTCCGTTCGCGCTGGATTTTCATGAGGGGTGGGCTTTAGTAGGCAAGAGCTTTGAGGAACTAACTGGATATATTACGCCTGAGGGGGATCTAAAAATACGGCTATCGGATTGTGTCTCTGCAAAGCAATTTTCGGAAGGGTTGGCTGCCGTAACGTACCCCGACGGATCGACGGGCTTTATTGATGCGTCGGGAGAGCTAGCTATCCCTGCTCGCTATGAGTCTACTCGTCCATTTTGTTCTGGTCTGGCTGCAGTGACTACGGAGAGCAGCATCGGCTATATCAACCACGAAGGGGCGTTCGTCTGGGAAGGCCCTTGGGTGCAAACGGGCTTTTTCATCCGTCCTATTCCGCTCGCGCTCCAGCCGCGAAGCGGCGTCGGAAAGTAGCCCAGGGTGGAGCCGCGGGCGGAACCCTGGGTAGAGGTCCATAGATGGACGAGCCCCGCAAGGGGCGATGGAAACACCAACGCCGTATCCATCGCCCCGCTGGGGCTCGAAATCAGAAAACGCAATACCACCCAGGGTTCCGCCCCGGCTCCGCCCATGGCTGCACCCTGGGCTACTTTCCGCCGCCGCTTC
>JBBDWJ010000018.1:0-9417 GCA_040902925.1 Bryobacterales bacterium
CCTGCGCGCCGCCGAACGAGCGGTTCACCAGCAGCCCGCCATACTCGCGTGCGAACGGCACGCCCTGGGCGACGCACTGGTCGATGATGTTGTTGCTGACCTGCGCCAGCCGGTAGACGTTGGCTTCACGGCTGCGGAAATCGCCGCCCTTGACGGTGTCGTAAAACAGCCGGTACACCGAGTCGCCGTCGTTTGCGTAATTCTTAGCGGCGTTGATGCCGCCCTGCGCGGCGATGCTGTGCGCGCGGCGCGGGCTGTCTTGAAAACAGAAGCAGTCGACCTGATAGCCTAACTCGGCCAGCGTCGCCGCCGCCGAAGCTCCGGCGAGCCCCGAGCCCACGACGATGATGTTGTACTTGCGCTTGTTGGCCGGGTTGATCAGCTTGATCTCAGCCCGGTGGCGGTCCCATTTCTGCTCCACCGGCCCGGAGGGAATCCTGGCGTCGAGATTCATCGCTACAGCGCCCCCTGCGTCGGTTCGATCCAGCCCAACAAGGCGGCGATGGGAATCGAGATGTTCCCGATCACCACCAGCAGCGCCACGACGCGGCCGGCCAGATCCAACAGCGGCGCCGTTTTCGGGCGGCTCCAACCCATGCTGTGAAAGACGCTGGCGATGCCATGCGCTAGATGCAAACCAAGAAACGCCATCGCAATGACATAGGAGATCGCTACCAGCGGCTGCTGAAAACCGAGCACCATCATCGAATAGACGTCATGACGGCCAAGCTCGTCGGTGAGGTGAAACTGCTGCGGATGCGTCGCGCCCACTGTAAAGTGCAGCAGGTGATAAACGACAAAGGCCAGCAGGATGGCGCCAGTAGGGAGCATCGTGCGGGACGATAGCGACGAGGCGACCGGCTTTTTGAGCGCGTAAGCCTGTGGCCGTGCGTCCTGATTCCTCAGCGATAACCGGCTGATACCCCAGATGTGAACGATTACCATCGCCAACAGCCCCAGCCGCGCCGACCACAACAGGCCGGGTTTCGACTTCAAAAAGGCGGCGTAGCTGTTGATGGCTTCCGGCCCGATATAGATCTGCAGGTTGCCCAGCAGGTGCGCGATGACGAACACAACCAGGGCGGCCCCGCTCAGCCCGACGAGAAACTTCGTGCCGACGGTCGAAGAAAGACCTCTCCAAAAATTACTCATGCTCAGGGGAATTTCCGTGGTTTGCGGACTGCCGATGGCTCTGGCCAACGCCCGACCGGCTTCATTAACTTGCTTCGAATCAATCAGTTAATGGGTTGAGCCGGAAAGTCCGCGTTCCGCCGAAGTCTCTCTTATTCTAGCATTCGGCAGGCCGCCGGATCAGCGTGAGGCGGAGTTTGTTGACTTGGCGAGCGCGCGGCTCTCGTCGATGCGCGGGACGGCTGGCGGGCAGGCGTGCTGTTTATGCCCTCCAGGCCAAGGCAGTCCAACCACCCAAGGCGTTTCCGGTGGACCGCGATCGCCATAGTGTCACCACTGCCGTTGTTGGACCGCAACCGAAACTTAGCAGCCTGTCGCCGGGGCTTTTCCGGACAGCAGCCTGCGCGCGATCCGCCAGCGGCTGCTCGGAAGTCGCGTCCGCGCCCCGGCTAGTTGACTTTTACCGCACCTAAAGATAAGGTTCGGCGAGGCCCTCCTACCTGCGCCGAGCGTAAGTCGGGTCAGAGCGCCTATGCTGGCAATTGACAAATTCATGGGTACTACGCCTGTAGACAATCGCCTCGCACAGCTCGAGGCCGAGAATCGCCGCCTGCGCCAGGCCGTCGAAGAGCTCTCGATCATCAATGAGGTCGCCACGGCGGTAAGTTCCACCTCGCCGCTCGACCAGGTCGTCGAGCTGATCGTGCAGAAGTGCGTCAAACATCTCAAGGTCGACCAGGGCGCCGTGCTGCTGTTCGAGAAACAGGAGGAATCCGCTGCCCTCAAGACGATGGTGCGCAAGGTGCAGACCAATCTCCGCACCATTCCCTATCGTTTGGGGGATCAGATCACCGGCTGGATGCTCAAAAACCAGCAGCCGCTGGTGATCAACGACTTCAAGCTGGACGGCCGCTTCCGGCTGCCTGCCGAGGCCGAAGCCGACGTGCGCTCCCTGCTGTGCGTGCCGCTGCGGCTCAAGGGACGCATGATCGGCGTGCTGTCGGTGTTCAACAAGCGCGGCTCGGAAGGTTTTTCCGAAAACGACCAGCGGCTGCTGGCCATCATCGGCGCGCAATCGGCCCAGGTGATCGAAAACGCGCGCCTCTACGAAGAGGAAAAGTCGCTCCAGAAGATACAGCAGGAAGTGCAGATGGCGCGCGACATTCAGACGCGCCTGCTACCGAAAGCGCCGCCCGTGGTGCCGGGTTTCGACATCGCGGGCAAGTCGGTGTCGGCCCAGAACGTCGGTGGCGACTATTTCGATTTCCTGGAGTTTCGCGACGGGCGTCTGGGGCTGTGCCTGGCCGATGTTTCCGGCAAAGGAATATCCGCCTCGCTGTTGATGGCCAACGTACAAGCCACGGTGCGGGGACAAAGCGTGCTGGGAAACTCAGCGGCGCAATGCCTGCACAATTCCAACCTGCAGCTTTATCAGAGCACCGACACGGACAAATACGTCACGCTGTTTTACGGCGTTCTGGACGCCGGCAAGGGCGAAATGCAGTATTCCAACGCCGGCCATAACCCGCCGTTGTTGATCAAGAACGGCCAAACCACGCTTCTTAACGTGGGCGGGCCGGTGCTGGGGATATTGCCAGAAGCCGCGTTCGAAGAAGCGACGATCTCGTTTGATCCCGGTGACCTATTGCTGATCTACTCCGATGGCTATAGCGAGGCGATGAATCACGCCTTCGAAGAATTCGGTGAGGATCGCTTGCTCGCGATCGCGAAACAGCACGCCCACGCGCCGGCGGCCGAGTTGATCGCCCGGATCGGCGAAGATGTGCGCAAGCATTGTGCCGGGGCGGCCCAGACCGATGATATGACGATGATCGCGGTGCGGGCGACGAAGTAGGGTCGCTCCGCTGCTGACTACGCAAAGGGGCGCGCTCCGGCGCGCACGGACAGGCGAGAGCGCCTGTCCCTACTTATACGCCTACTGGCTCTCCGCCATTCGCTGCCGGTATACCTCGCGGGCGTGATCGTAGGCCTTGCGGGCCTCGTCGCGTTCCGCTTCCCGGATGCGCGGCATCTTCTGCGTCCAGCATTGGCTCACCGCCGCCAGACACCACTCCGCGCTACGCCGCGAGGCGCGAATCGGCTTGCCATCCACCATCGCGAAGATCGGGTTGGTGTGCGAAGAAGGTAGTATACGCAGCGCTATCCAACTACTTTTGGAAATCGGCACGTCGAACGCCATCTCACGCACCTGGCCGTCCGCAACCAGGTTCTTCGACGCCACGGCCACGCCGTTGACCACGACTTCCACGGGAACTTCGCGAGTGCCCTCCATGCGGGCGCGTTCCAGATGCCAGTACGGCTTCTGGTTGTAGCGCAAATTGTGGAAAGCCGGGTCGGCGTTCGGGTCGAGAAACGCTGCAACTTTCGCCGTGATGCGTGCCGTCTCGCCGGCCTTCATCTGGATCTCGCTGCCGTTGACGCCGACCTCCAAACCGTTGACGCGGAAGTCCATCAGGTGGCTCATGCCGTCGCCCACATAGTTGCGGCCGTCGCGAACACCCTCGACCCAGCCCTGGTAGGTCAGGTTGTCGAGTTTCACATAGCTGCGCCCCAGCCCCACTTTGTCGTCGTAAATACACGGGAAATCCGTCTCGCCGCTGACGCGCGTGCGGAAGCCCACGTTGAGCGTGTGATACCAGATGTTCAGTTCCCAGATCGAAGGCGTGTCGACCATTGAGATGAAATCGATGGTGTCGGGGTGCGTTACGTTGACGATGTATTCGTTCGCGCCAATGCCGTCGAAGCCGGGCATCTCGTAATTGGGCAGCTCATCGCTGCGGACTTCCAGGCCCCAGCCCGAATGCGTGAAGCCGGTGATAGCGCCCTGCGATTTGCCCCATTTGAGTACGGGTTGATCCCACGACGGCCACTCGTCGATGCGCGTCGTGCCGGGATAATCGTCCTCGGTCAGCCCCAGCAAAACCAGGTGCCCGGCATGGCTCGATGGAAAGCCGGAAACCTCGACGTCGTAGTGCATGACGCGCTCTTCCTTCGACAGTTCGCTGTCTTTGGCGGTGAAGAACTGCTTCTGGTAGTACCACGACGGGCCCCAGGTCAGCACCGAGCCGATGTTGAGGTTCTCGCCCAGAATCTGCCGCAGCATGGCTTCGGGCTGCACGCCCTCAGTCGGGTTTTTGTAGTGCGAGCACCCCGAGGCGTGCACGTGGTGATCGCCCGACCACCAGCCGTACTTGGAAGGGTCGATCCAGCGCTGGAGTTGAAACTCCAACTCGGTGGGCCCGCCGTCGCTGACAGGAAGTTCCTTAGTGCGCGTGAAAAACTCCGGCCCGCCGGAGTACTCGATCGTGTAGTAGCCGTCGGGCAGGCGCACGTTTTCCCCGTCTGCCCGGTAGACCTGCGGCTGAAACGGGAAATCCGGTTCGAGGCGCTTTGATGGATTCGGATAGATCCGCCGCTGGCGGTCTTTGATCAGAAACGATGCGATCGTCGGCTCGCCGTTTTCATCCTTCACGCGCAGCTTGATCTCACGGGCCGGAGAAATATTGAACAGCACCAGCATGTCGTTGCGAAAGCCGACGTCCTGCGTGCCTTGCCCAACATTAAAGGCGATTTTCGCGGACCGCTGCCCGCGGTCGCGGCTGTAAACCTGCAGGATCTGGTACTCGATCCCTAGACCCAAAAGTCGCTCGGCCATTGGCGGCTGGTTGTAGACCGAGATGTCGGCCCAGCGCTCCTTGACGTCCTGCTGCGTCAGCTCCATTTTGGGCTCGGCTTCGCCGCGGGAACGCAGCGAGACGGGCCCGCTGTTAGGACTCTCGGCCACCAGAGGCGCCGTCACCCCGGCTTCGTTTTCCACCTTAACCAGGAACAGTTGCGTGCCTTCCTCGACCAGCTCCGGCTTGGCATCGCCCTGCCGCACTTTCACGCGGCTTTCTGAATTGATGTTGACGATGGCGAGCACGTAGGCGTCGAGGATCTTCTGCAACTCCACGACCGCCTTCGATTCGTCTTGCATCGCGATCGCCTGATTGATGCGCTCATGGACTTGGGGCGTCAGAGGCTGGCCCATATAATTGAGCGCGTCCTCCAGGCGCCGCACATGCTGCGCGAACGGCTGTAGGGGCACTTCCGCGGCGGCCGCCCAGGGCGCCGCAACGGACACGAGCCCCAGCAGCATGACCGCCCGGCACAAATTGGGTCGCAATTTCATTGACATGACCGTCCTTGGCATGATCGTCCTCCCCGGCGCTCTGCCATCGGAACCTTTGCGGGCGTTCCGACGTACATCCTGGAGATGTGTCCTCGTCTCAAGGCAAAGCATACGCCAGATGGGCCGCAATCGCAATTTTCCGGCAAGGGATTCGTAACCCGAGTCGGGGTAGGAGCCGCGCGTGGCAAACCACGAAGCCGGGAATAGTTCGCGCACAATAGAAATCGGCGTAAAATAAGCTTCGTAGTGCGTGGCTCCGCTGGCCTGGCCAGGGCATGGGAGACGATCATGCTAATCCGCTATCTTGCAGCCGCATCTTTGATGACCGCCGCCGCCTTCGGCGCGGCCAAGGATACCAAGCCGGTCACCTTCAATAAGGACGTTCTGCCCATCCTGCGAGAGCGCTGTCAGGACTGTCATCGTTCCGGTGAAGTAGCGCCGATGTCTCTGCTGACCTACGAGGAGACCCGTCCCTGGGCGAGCGCGATCAAAGAAGCCGTGCTTCTCAAACGCATGCCCCCGTGGTTTGCCGATCCGCACGCCAGCAAGACGTTTTCGAACGATCGTTCACTTTCGAAGGAAGAGATCGAAACCATCGTGGCGTGGGCCGACGGCGGCTCGCCGGAAGGCGACGCCGAAACCGGGCCCGAGCCCGTTGCGTTTGTCGACGGCTGGAATGTCGGCGAGCCGGACATCGCCTTCGAGATGCAACAGGAGTTCGCCGTACCGGCCGAAGGCGTCGTCGAATACCAGTATCTGGTCATTCCCAGCGGCTTCACCGAGGACAAATGGGTGGAACGTGCCGAGATTCGTCCAGGCAACCGCGCCGTGCTGCATCACGTGATCGTGTTCGTGCGCCCGCCGGACTCGACCTACATGAGCGAAGCGAAACCGGGCAAGTTTTTCGTGCCCGGCAACTACGACGAGAAGAAAGAGAAGCGCAACGACAAGCGCGAGTTTCTGATCGGTTTCGCGCCGGGGACCGTGCCGGAAGAGCTGGAGCCCGGCCAGGCGAAGCTGATCCCGGCCGGATCGGACTTCGTGCTTCAGCTTCACTACACCCCCAACGGCAAGGCCACGACGGACAAAAGCTACTTCGGCCTCGTATTCGCCAAACAGGCTCCCGAAGAACGCGTCGTAACGATGGCGGTGAGCACCGATGATTTCGTAATACCTGCCGGCGCGGCGGACCACCGCGTGGACGCCACGATGAAGGTCAAAGACGACATGACGCTGACCGCCATGCTGCCGCACATGCACCTGCGCGGCAAGGCGTTCGAGTATCGAGTGGTCTTCCCCGACGGACGCAAGGAAACGCTGCTGCGCGTGCCGCGCTACGACTTCAACTGGCAGCTTTCCTACTACCTCGAAGAGCCCATCTTTCTGCCGAAAGGGTCCAAGCTCGAATGCTCAGCCTGGTACGACAACTCGCCGAACAACGCGGCCAATCCGGACCCGGCCAAAGAGGTGCGCTACGGAGATCAGAGCTGGGAAGAGATGATGTTCGGTTTCTTCGATGCCTCATTCCCGGTCGAAGACGACAAGCAGGAAAAAACAGGGGCCGAGTAGCCGTCGCGCCATGAATCGCAAGCCGCAGAAGGCCGGGCGGGCGGCGCCGATCCTGCGGCGTCTCGCCAGCGCCGCGGCCGCGGTTATGGCGGTCGCGGTTGTGGCGGTCGCGTGTATTCAGCCACCGCTGCAAGCCCACGAAATCATTACCACGCGCCTCACCTGGACCGAGCAGATCTCGCGTATTTTCCAGGACCGCTGCGTCTCGTGCCATCACGAAGGCGGCGGGGCGCCGATGCCGCTGACGACCTACGAGCAGGTCCGTCCCTGGGCGAAAGCCATCAAGTACGAAATTCTTAGCCGCCGCATGCCCCCTTGGGATGCCGTGAAAGGCTACGGCGAATTCGGCAACGACCTGAGCCTGTCGCAAGACGACATCGCCAAAATTTCGAGTTGGGTCGAAGGCGGGGCTCCGGAAGGAAGCGATGTATTCTTGCCGCCGGCGCACGATGAGAGGCCTTCGGTCGATGCGGCGAAGCCCGCCACCACGCCTCGCAACGTGTCGGGAACCCTGACGCTCGAAAGAGACACCGTGGCCGTAGGTATTGAGCCCGCAAACATTCCAGAGGGTGGCTCGCTGCAGGCTGCCGCATTCCGGCCGGATGGCAGCGTCGAGCCGCTGATCTGGCTACGTGACTACCGGACCGAGTGGCAGCGGGTCTATTGGTTCCGCGAGCCGCTCCAACTCCCCAAGGGAACCAGAATCCTGCTATTTCCCTCAGGACAAATTTCAGCAACGCTGCTGGTGAAGTAGGACAGGCAATCCTGCCTGTCCATCGCCGCAAAGCGGCGACGACACAAACTCAAAAATTGTTGAACTGCGACGCTGCGCCTCAACGGACCGGCAAGAGCGGTCCTCACGCCACCCTTCTTCCGGCTACAATACAATTCTTCCCAACACAAACAACATGCAAAAAGCCGACGGAATGATGTACGCCCCCAAGGGCAAGAGCCAGCCAGTCTGTAAAAAAGGAGACTTCGCCGTAGCCGCGATCGGCCTTGACCACGGCCACATCTACGGCATGTGCAACGGCCTGATCGAAGCCGGCGCCGAGCTGAAGTGGGTATACGACCCCGACCCGGCCAAGGTGGAAGCCTTCCGCAAAACCTACCCCGAGGTAAAAGCGGCCTCGTCGAAGCAGCAGATCCTCGATGACGAGACCATCCGGCTCGTGGCAGCGGCACCAGTCCCGGCGAAACGCTGCGCCCTGGGACTCGAAGTCATGGCGCACGGCAAGGATTACTTCAGCGATAAAGCGCCGATGACTACGCTCGAGCAGGTCACCCAGGCGCGCGCCAAAACAAAGGAAACCGGGCGCAAATACGCCGTCTACTACAGCGAACGGCTGCACACCGAGTGTTCGGTCTATGCCGGCAACCTGATTCAGGACGGCGCTATCGGCCGCGTGATCCAAGTCATCGGAATGGGGCCGCACCGTCTCAACGCCGCCTCGCGCCCTGACTGGTTTTTCCGCTTCCAAGACTACGGCGGGATTCTCTGCGACATCGGCAGCCATCAGATCGAGCAATTCCTCTACTTCACCGGCGCCAAGGACGCCACCGTTGTCGCCAGCCGCGTCGCCAACTACAACAACAAGCAATACCCCGAGCTCGAAGATTTTGGCGACGCCAGCCTGACGGCAGACAACGGCGCTACGAATTATTTTCGCGTGGATTGGTTCACACCCGACGGGCTACGGGCCTGGGGTGACGGCCGTGCATTCCTGCTGGGAACCGACGGCTACATGGAGCTGCGCAAATACCTGGAAGTCGGCCGCGAGAGCGAGGGCGACCACATCTATCTGGTCAACCACAAAGGCGAGCAGCACATTCCCGTGAATGGCAAAGTCGGATTCCCCTACTTCGGCCAGTTGATTCTCGATTGCCTGCATCGGACCGAGAACGCTATGACCCAGGAACACACTTTTAAGGCGGCGGAGTTGTGTTTGATTGCGCAGAAGCAGGCAGTGCGCGTGGAGTAACGTGGGGATTCAGTCTGAACTACCGGACGCATCGGCAAATGACCAAGTTGTCCGATTCATACCACGCATGGGACCCCACTCTCGCGAGTGGGGCTCGGATCGCCTTCGGCGATGGGTTGGACCGGGGAATGCGGCTGTCGCCGAGCGACGGTTTTCGCGTCCAGACGCTTAAGAGGACGAAACGCGGCGCCCTCGGCGAGGCGTCTCGTCCTTCTCTTTATCGCGCAGCATTGCGCCTCGCGAAACCGGAATCAGAGAAGTCGAAAAGGCGTCGGGCGGCTCGCTGGGCAGCTTGCCCATGGCCTCGGTCACGTACGACACGAATTCCTGCATCTGCCGCTGCATCTCTTCCATCTTCGTGCGCATGTTGAGCACGATCTCCACACCGGCGAGATTGACGCCCAGGTCCCGGGTGAGCGAAAGAATCACTTCCAACTGCTCGATGTCAGCGTCGGTGTAGAGGCGCGTATTGCCATCGGTGCGCGACGGCTTGAGCAGGCCTTCGCGTTCGTACAGGCGCAGCGTCTGCGGATGGATCCCGAA
>JBBDWJ010000019.1:0-9369 GCA_040902925.1 Bryobacterales bacterium
GCCCCAAGAGGCCGCAAACGTTTGTCCACCTAATTCGTGGACACTACACTAGCATCGAATCACGAATCCTGAAAACGTCACATCGCGAATATCAGGTTGTCGCGGCAACTGAGTCGATCGTCCAGATCGAGACCTACCATGCTCCGGGCTGGTCCGCTTCGCTCAACATGCAGCCTGTTGCAATCCGAGTGGACGGCGAGACCGGGCTGCAGTTGATTACCGTACCGCCTGGAACGCATCGGCTGCAGCTTGAATACCGTCTATCTTGGCCGTGGGAGAGACGAAAACACGATGAGCTAGCGGCCCTTTTCTGACCGGATCGGATGGCTAGCGGTACTGCAAAAGACTCGAGAGAGGGTAGCGGACTCGATCGTTTGGCGTGGAATTCCCGCTTGCCATCAACCGATCGCGGATCGACGCTGAGCAACGAAAACGCCGCTAACTTAGAAATAGTCTTCTTCGACGCCACTGTACCAAGAGTCGTACATCGCCTCTGCTGTAGGAAGCTTGGCGGGCCGCACGAGCCGGAAACCGAGCCACTGCGCGTCGGTGTGGTACCAGATGCTCTTGGGAAGCTGCGGGTCCTGCTGCTTCCACAACGGATCGGAAGCCGTCCGCGCGGCGCAACGCAGCTTGGCGGCATCGTCGTTCCAGGAGCCGCCTCGGACGGCGTGCGGATAGGGCTCGCTCGCCCTCACCCGGGGGTTGTCAGCGGCCGCGGATGTGTATTTGGCGTAGCCGTCGAGCGTCCACTCCATGACGTTGCCAAGCATGTCGTACAAGCCCCATGGATTGGGTTCCTTGGCAGCCACTTGCTGATAGGTACCGTTGCTGTTGGCCGCGTACCAGGCATGCTTTTCGAGCTGTGATGCATCGCTGCCGAAATAGTACGGCGTGGCCGTGCCGGCGCGGCAGGCGTACTCCCATTCGGCCTCAGTCGGCAGCCGGTAGAACTCACCGGTCTTGGCGCTGAGCCATTGCGCATACTGATTGGCGGCATGCTGCGTCATGCTGATCGCCGGGAATCCATTGATGCCCATGCCGAAACTCATCTCGACGTAAGGGCGCGTCGGGCGGCTGACCGCATCGACAACCATATCGGGGTTGTCCGGCTCTCCTGCCTGCTGAGCGAACATGAACAACCGGTACTCGTCCCAGGTCACCTCGTGGGTCTGCATCCAGAAGGCGTCGACGTGCACGGCGTGCGCCGGATGCTCGTCGGGCTTGTGGTTCGAATCCGGCGCGGCTGAGCCCATCACAAAATCGCCCGCCGGAATCGGCGCCATGCCGTAAGAAATCGTCGTGTTCGGGATCGTCACACGGTAGGACCCCATCTTCGCGCTGGCCTGCTCTTTTTGACGAGCTTGAATGCGCGCATGGATGCGGCTCACGATCTCGCGCGGATCAGCGTCGCTTGCCAGCGGCTGTTCGGAGGTTGGGGCCTTCACTATCGCGCCGGACGGCCACTCCGCCCCTTGCTCGACCCAGCGTTTCAAAACGTCGAGCTCTTTGCCGGACAATCGCGGGCCGCCGGGCGGCATGGCGCGAGGCGCACCTACCGGCAGCGCCGTAAGCGTGTAGAACGCGCTCGAATCAGGCTTTCCGGGAACGAGCGCCTTGCTCACCAGCGCGTCTCGCGAAGTGACATCGAGCCCGCCTAACGCCTGCCCCGCGTGGTGGCACACGACGCAATGGCGCTCGAGAATCGGCGCCACGTCATCCGCAAAAACAACACCGCCGGTCTGCGCTTGCGCGGGCAACGCAAGCCACAAACCAGCGGCAAGCACAATGCAAACTTGGAACCGCTTCATTTCGCTTAGATCAGCTTCGTAACCCCGGGTCGTGCCAGCGGGGGCGCCTCGAAGCTGCCTGTCCACGCCAACGGATCGGGACCGAGCTTCTCCTGCGAGTTCAACGCCTGCTCCCAGGTGACTTCCTGCCCGGTATAAGCGGCCATGCGGCCCATGATTGCGAGCATCGTGCTAGTCGCCAGGCGCTTGCCGTCATTGATCGGCTGCCCTTGACGGATAGCCGCAAACAGCACGTCGTGCTCGCGCTGGTACATCGGATATTCCTCGCCGGTGAAGGTCCACTCGGTCTTGCCCTCGATGACCGGCACTGGACCGCGGCCGATGGTGCAACGGCCTTCCGAGCCAAGAATGTAATCCGAGTTCTCGTTGTGGCAGCCTTCGGTCTGGCGGTTGGCCAGAAACGCGCGCACGCCGTTCGCGTAGATGTAGTTGATCTCGAAATGGTCGTAGATATTTCCGCCCTCGGCCGGGATCGTGCGCCCGCCCACGCCAACGCAGCTCACCGGCGGCTCATCGTGCAGCATCCAGGCGATCTTGTCGGCGCTGTGAACCGCCTGCTCGACCAGACTATCGCCGCAGGTCCAAACAAAGTTGTACCAGTTGCGGATCTGCCACTCGATATCACTCATGCCTGCCGGGCGCGTGTCCGCCGGCGGCATCGGCTTCACGGGGTTGGTGTAGTACGTCGCGTAATAGGCCACCAGCTTGCCGATAGCGCCATCGTCGATCTTCTGAAACGTCTCTTGGATCTTGTTGTTGTAGCGCCAGCAGAAGCCCGCCACCAGCGACAGTTTTTTCTGAGCCGCCAACTCGGCCGAAGCGATCGCCGAACGCACGCCGGGAGCATCGGTCGCGACAGGCTTCTCGGCGAAAATATGCTTGGAGCCTTCGACACACGCCGCGAGGTGTGCCGGCCGAAAACCGGGCGGCGTCGCGAGCAGCACGGCGTCAACGCCGGCGTCGATGACCTTTTGAAAGGCGTCGAGGCCCAGAAATTGTTTTTCCGGATCGACCTTCACGCGTTCTCCGACCACGCGCGCCCGCTTGAGGTTTCCGAGACCCTTGTCGATTTGCTCCTGGTCGATGTCCGCCACCGCCGTCAGTTCGGTGTAATCGTCAGCGCGCAGGGCTTGAAGCGCAGCGCCGGTGCCGCGCCCGCCGCAGCCGACCAGACCAACTTGGATGGCGTTGGTGACCGTCTGCGCCGAGATGATGGCCGGAAACCCGGCAGCCATCGAAGCTCCTACAATTCCGCCGGCGGTCTTGAGAAAGTCCCGTCGCTCGGCATTAACCGCTTTGTCCTTGGTGTTGCTTTTCTGCATGATTCCTTCCACTCGATGGTGCGCCGCCGTACCCTCCCACCTGGGTGCCGCAACGAATGCAGCCGATCCAAGCCCCGCCAGGACCGAAACCGGCTTCTCAAAAAGTAGTATAGCGGCTGCGGCGCGGCGGCTTCACTCTCCACGCTTACGTTGGGACGAAACGGAGGCAGCCGAGGTTGCGAAGGCGGCACGGCGTCCGGCAGCGTTCCGGGCGAGCAAGCCCCCAAACGGATCCCATCCGGGCAGGTTCAGCTACGCGCGGAGCCTGCCTCCGAAGATGGGCGGCTAGCAGCTAGTGAGGTGTCCCAGTGATACATTGTCCCAGTGATACATTGACTATCGAAGTTCACGGCAGCGGCGCGACATGCCGCGCCCGCGACCGGCACGATAACCGTCCTCCAGGACAGTCGGCTAGTTGAATACCGGTTCCGGATTGGCGAAAAGGCGCGCACCCAGCGCTTGAAAGAATGGAATGCGGTGTTTCGACAGTAGAACCTGCAGCAGGGGCACGGGGCAATGCCAAAGCAGATTCTCCAACTCGCGGCTGGGGTATGCCAATGAAGCGGGCAGCAGGCCCCAGCGGCCGACTACCAGCACATCAGCCTCGTGCGCGCAGACGGCCCTCAATAGAGCCCGATCGTGCGTAACGCTCTGTTCGACCGCTGGCGTGCAATCCAGCTTCGCCAACGCCGCGCGCGGAAGAAGCCGGTGGAGATCGACCAATCGCCGGTCCAGAAACGATTCGGCAATCTGATCGTCTCCGATGAGCGTTTCCCGGAAACACGAATGGAGCGCAATCAACTCTTCCGCCCCGGTTTGGCCGCAAAAACGAGCCGCGCTCGCCAGCAGCGCCTGGCCTTTGGGGGAAAGGTCGACGCCGGCGATAGCGCGATCGATCTTAAGCGCAACGTTGGGGGGAACCAGGCAAACCGAGCAGGGAGCCTCGCTCACTAGCCTGCGGCCGATGGCGCGGCCTTGGCGCCCATTCTCGGGGCGGCGAGCGAGAATCAAGTCCGCATTGTATTCCACCGCCGCTTCGAAAACGCAGTCCAGCTCCGGCTCGGTGAATAGCCGCATCGCCGGGGCCTGCGCGCCGCGGGCCGCGAAGATGGCGCGCGCTGCCGGCGCCAGCGAACCCAGAATGGACTCGCCAGGGAAAGCAGCCACCAACGTGCTCGCTTCGGATTCGGATGAGGCGAGCAATGCGGAGTATTCCAACAGTTCCCGGTCGACCTGCTGACCGGTGTGGACGGCTAGGATGCGGCTGAACGCGGGTCCGGATGTCATGAAGCTACACGCTCAGAACCGGGCACGGGGATCGGCGGATAATCTCGTAGGCTTGCGCGCGCAGCCGGCCGAGCAGGTCGGAGGAGACGCCGCGGCCGATAACGACAACGCTGGCTTCCAGTCGCTTGGCCGCGCTGGCGACCACCTTGTGCGCGTCGCCCGATTCGACTGCGATGTCGCCCTCGATTTGATTGGCCTTCATCAGACCGGCGATCTTTTCGCGCAGGTTGCCGGACAGCGTCGAACGCCACGATGGATCGAAGAAGTCTTCGTTGGCGGCGCCAGCGTCAGGCATGGCATGGACGATGGTCAACGGCGCGCCATAGTGGCGGGCCAAGCCGGCGCCCCAACGCAGCACCCGCTCGGTCTGCGGGCCGAGGTCGACGGCGCTGAGAATGTGGCGAACCTGCCGTGGGTTGTAGCTCTTCCCAAACTCAGTGCCGGCCAATACTGGGCATTCCGCTCCGTGGAGCACTTTGGAAGTCACCGACCCGATCACCAGCCAGCGCCGCAGCGGGCTGCTGCCGCGCGTTGGCATGACGATCAAGCCGTAACCGTGGTCATGCGCCCGGCGTAGGATCTCTTCGGCCGGATCTCCTTCGACGACCTCCCGGCGGACGTTGGGTCCAAGCGATTCCTGCCCGGGCGGAAACAAGTCGAAGGCATGCCGCAGCGTCTGGTGGCGGTGCTTGGTGAGTTCGGCGAATCGTTCGCTGGCCGGCTGCGTCATGGCGAAGTCGAAGGTAATCGGTGGCGCCACGTGCAGCAGCGTAAGTTCGGCATTGAGATCCGGGGCGATCTCGGCCGCGTAGCGGGCTGCGTCGCCGGAGGCCGGAGAAAAATCGATCGGCGTCAGGATCTTGTGTATGCTTTCCATCACGGTGGCCGCCTAGTGTGAACCGGCTGTGCTGGCGGGCGCAGCGCCCGCGGGAATGTTCAGGGTCGGGTTGCCCTCGCGGTACTTTTTCATCAGCTCATCCCATTCCACAACCGTGGTAGCGGACTTACCGTTGCGCTGCTTCTCCCACGAGGAAAGCGCGTCCATGCAGGCATGATCGATGTAATCGAGGTTGTTGAAATGGACGTGGACATCCACTTCCTGAGGCAGCCGCTCCAGCGCGTCGAGCAGTATCGGAAGGCGGACAAAGGTGGCCGCGCCGGTGAGGTGCATGTCCACCCGGCGGGGGCTTTCGTCCATACGGATCTTCATGTGCGTTAGCGCATAGAGCACCTTGATCAGCGACAGCACCAGCCCGGTGAGAATGCCGGTCAGCAGGTCCGTGGCCACGATCATGACCACCGTCACCACATAAACGACAGTCGGGGCGCCGCCATAGTGCAGCAGGCGCCGGACGTTAGCTGGGTTCACGAGCTTATAGCCGGTATAGACCAGGATCGCCGCCAAGCTGGCCACCGGAACCGCCCGCAACACGCCGGGCGCCGCGGCCACCAGCACGAGCAGCCAAAGGCCGTGAAAGATCGCCGAACGCCGGGTCTTGCCGCCGGCGGCGACGTTGGTTGCGCTGCGCACAATCACGCCGGTCATCGGCAAGCCCCCCAAAAAGCCGCAGATGGTATTGCCGACACCCTGCGACATCAATTCGCGGTTGTAGCGGGTGCGGGGGCCGTCGTGCATCTGATCGACCGCGGTTGCCGACAGCAAAGTCTCCGCGCTCGCCACAAACGCCAGCGTGACGGCGGCGATGAGAAACTGCATCTCCCCAAGGCGGGCGAAGCCGCCCAAGCCCGGCAACGAAAGTGAGCCCAGCAGGCTGTCAGGCAGGTCAACGTAACGCACCGGCATCGTAAAAAACTGCGCCAGCATCGTTGCGAACACCACGCCCACGAGCGCCCCCGGAACCCATTTGAGCTTCTTGGGAGAAAACCGCGTCCACAACAGCAAGACGACAATCGTGCCCACGCCCAGCCAGGCGGCTTGGTGGTGGCTGCTGCCGTCCACGGGCCAAAGCCCCTTCCAGATCGCCTCGGGAATCGAGATCAGATTCAGAATGCCGTTCTCGCGCGGCTGGTCATCGACCATCACGTGGAACTGTGCGCCGAAGATGAGAATGCCAATGCCGGCAAGCATTCCGTAGATCACTGCTGGGGCGATAGCGCGGAACAGTTGCCCCGCTTTCAGCGCGCCAGCGACCAGTTGAAGCGCTCCGGCGGCGACCATCACCGGACCCAGCATTTCGAAGCCGTGAGCTTGGATGAACTCGTAAACGATAACCGCCAAGCCGGCTGCCGGTCCGCTCACCTGCAGCGGGCAACCCGACAACAGCCCGACAATAATTCCGCCAACGATGCCAGTGATCAAGCCGGTTGCCGGCGGCGCTCCCGAAGCGATCGCGATGCCCATGCACAACGGCAGGGCCACCAGAAACACAACCACCGACGCCAGCAAGTCCTGGGGCAGCGTGCCCGACTGCGTGTTTTGATTGACTTCGGCTGACATACTGCTTTCTATGGGTCGCTACGGAAATCGCCGAATTGTCTCGGCGTCGAGACAAGGCGGTACGGGATGCTGCGGCATCCGCCGGCGCCAGACACCGTTGGAGCCGTTCGACGGCAGTGGTGACGCAGTGATGGAATTTCAGATTAACGGATGCCGGAAGCAGAGTCGATACGCTACATACCGTTTGTCGCGTGAAGCAACAGATATCTGTATGCCTATGGGCTTCAGTAACAGACATTCGTATGCGTTTCGTACTGAATTCTTGGTATGGCGTCGCGGGCGGGAGTGCTAGACTCTACGGTGGGAACAGTTCAATCCCTTGGCGGCGTTGCTGCCGCGAGGCGCAACGGCAGCCCCCGAACTCTGGGCAGTGCAGCCGATGGTTCTGCATCGTCGCATCGACCGCAATATCCTGGGCATCTTGGGCGCCGGTTTTGGGCTCACGATTCTGCTGTTGCTCGGCTCTGGCTATAGCGGCATCCAGACCATGGAGGCCGTGGAAAAGCGTGGCGCGATCCTCCACGAGCGGCAGCGCATGAACGCCCACCTGATCGCCCAACTCCAAGACGAGGAGGCGGGGCTCAGCAGCATTTTTTATGCCCTGGCGGCGGAGCCCCGCGTGGCGGGCCAAGCCGAGCTTTACGCGCGTTTGGAGGACATCGACCGGCGGGTGCAAGAAACGCTTGGCGCGGCCATGGCTTCGCCCAGCGCGGGCCGTTGGGAAGGGGTTGACGTAGCCGCCACACAGTTCCTCACCGAGGTGCGGCAGCTCTTGGAAACGCCTGGTGAAGCGATACACCCTCCGCCGAGCCTTTACCGGGCCCATGAAACGCTGGTGAACGCGTTGGCGCGGCTTTCGGTTCTGAATTTCGAATCTGCTGTCGATGAAGCGGCCAGCGAGGGATTTCGCGGCCGCACGCAGTTGCAGCGATCCCTGGTGCTGCTGGCGACCGCCCTGCTGCTGTCGGTGATCTGCGCAGCCGTAACAGTGTACGTGGCCGGCCGCGTTTTTCGGCGCATGGAATGGCAGTCGCGCGAGTTGTCGAGGCTGTCGGCGCACGTTCTCGAGACGCAGGAAGAGATTCTGCATCGTATCTCGCGCGAGCTGCACGATGAGTTCGGTCAGAACCTGACGGCGATTGAGGCCAACCTGGCTGCTATCCCCCGGCCAGGGCAAGAGGTCGCTTCCCGCGTGGAGGACTGTCTTCTGCTTGTGAAGGACGCCATGAGCAATGTGCGCGACATGGCGCAGATCATGCGGCCGAGTACGCTCGATGATTTCGGTCTCGTCGTGAGCCTGCAGTTTCTTGTCGATTCGTTCGCGCAGCGCACGGACGTTGCGGTGGAGCATCACTTGCAATTCGACGGCAGGCTGGCCGGCGAAACCGAAACGCACTTCTTCCGGATCGCCCAAGAAGCGCTCACCAACGTGGCGCGGCACTCTGGCGCGACGCAGGTGAAGGTCAGCTTGGAGAGGTGTAACGGCCATCTGCGGCTCGCGGTTTCCGACAATGGCCGCGGCCTTAGGCGGGAGGGCCACAAGAAACCGGGATTCGGGTTGATCGGCATGCGCGAGCGCATGCGGTCCCTGGGCGGCGAGTTGAGTGTGCGGTCCGGCCCCGAAGGGCTTACTGTTGTGGCGGAGGTACCTCTCGTTGGTATTGAACAAGAATCGTAAGACCCGGATTTTGCTGGTTGACGACCATCATCTGGTGCGCCGCGGCTTCCGCTTGATCCTTTCGCAGCATCCCGACCTGGAGGTTGTCGGGGAAAGCTCCAACGGGCACCAGGCCTTGGAAATGGCGGCACAGCTCAAGCCGGACGTTATCGTGCTGGACATCGCCATGCCCGGTTGTAACGGCGTGGAAGCCACCCGCCTGCTGCGCCAGAACTGTCCCGGCAGCGCGATTCTGATTCTGTCGATGCACAAAGATGCGCCCTATGTGCGCGAAACCTTGCGCGCCGGCGCGAAAGGGTACCTGCTCAAGGACTCGATCGATAGCGATCTGGCGCTCGCCGTTCTCGCCGTAGCTCGCGGCGAAGGCTTTCTCAGTCCCGCCATCTCGGCCACGGTTCTGGCCGACTACGAGAAACACGTCACCGATCCCCTCGACCAGATCACGCCCAGGGAGCGCGAACTGCTGCAGTTGCTGGCGGAGGGAAAGACATCCAAGGATATCGCCGCCGACCTGGATATCAGCGTCTATACCGTCGATGCGCACCGCAGCCGGATCATGAAGAAGCTGCAACTCCGTACCATCGGGGAACTGGTGCGCTTCGCAATCGAGCGCGGGCTGATCTCGATTACGGCCCCCGCCACGGACCCCAAGCCGTAGTCCGCTTCCGGATCGTGCCACCCAGGTCTGCAACGCGTGCTCTTGCAAGCGAGGCGGCGGCTCGCGGCTGTGACGGTCGGCTAGCCCGGGCTAGGCCCTGTGGGTGCGCGACATAAATGTGGAAAGGGAATCACGCGGCGGTTGAGCGGGCTTCC
>JBBDWJ010000020.1:0-9328 GCA_040902925.1 Bryobacterales bacterium
CTACGCCTAAATGTTCTATCCGCAAAGTACTTTGTCTGACTTCTACCACGGGCTGTTAGTGCAGTGAGTTAAAGGCCTAGGCTATTTCTCGGGGATTTCCTCTCGGCCAACAGGCATACGACTCGCGGCTATCCGGTAGTTGCCTCGGCGGTGCGCCCGCGATCGGCGTGGTTCTATTGCTTTTCGCGAAGCAATTGGCTCACGTCCACGGTGTGTTGCATGAGATTGCGTTGGGCGTGCCGCGTGAAGATGTCGCGAGCCTGTGCCTGCATTACCCGGCCTTGCCGCTTGCGCTCGGTCTGTTTCATCACCGACGCATAGTTTGCGAGGATCATGCCCGTCTCCGGATGATCGACGCCAAAGGTGTTCTTGGCGATCTCGAGGGCTTCACTGAGTATCGATTCGGCGCGATCCAGATAGCGCAGCTCGATGAACACCGTGGCGAGGTTATTGAGCAGGATGGCGAACGTCGGGTGAGAGCGGCCCAGCGCATTTTCACACAGGCTGACGGCGCGCTCGGCCAACGGCAGGGCTTCCGCGAATCTTCCCCGCCGCGATCTCAGCGATGACAAGCCGCTTAAACTCGCGGCCAGATCGGAGTTGGAGTCCGGGCCCGACTGTTCCCAGATCTCGATCGCCTCGTTGTGAAGACGTTCGGACTCGCCGAACTTCCCACGTTCCATCTGCAGGCGGGCAAGGTTGTGGAGTTGCCGCGCCACGGCGGGGTCCTGCGGGCCCAAGAGCTCGCGCCGGATCTCCAGCGAGCGTTCAAAGTATTCCGCCGCCTGTTTGGACCGCCCCAGCCGGTTCAGCAACACACCGTAATTGTTGAGCGCCACCGCCATCGCCAGCCGGTGGCCGCCTTCGAGCGCCTCACCGGCGCGCACGGCGCGGCGATGGAAATTTTCGGCCTCGACGTAGCGTCCCAGGTCCTGGTAGCAGGCCCCCAGGTTCGAAAGCGCAATGACGAGATGGTAGCCTTGTACTCCTTCGGATTCGATCTGGTGCAGCGCGGCGGACAGTTTCGGCTCCGCCTCCTGATAGTGTCCCTCTTGGAACAGCGCGCGGCCTTCTGTTAGCAGGGCATTCCAGTCTCCAGCCTCGCCGTCGGCAGGCGCCGCGGCCGCCCAGCCCAGACAACCTAGCAGTAATAGGCAAAGCCGTATAGCCATCGTGATTACCTCCTGGCCTTCCCAAGCCGAAATGCGATTGGGGGGACGGACCCGCCGCTCAGGATTCGGCGGGCCCGCCCCGTTGGGGTCAGTGAGCGAACCGTCAGCCGGACCACGCGGTCGACTGGGGTTGCCACTTATTGATGGAGTTACGTTATGGAATGTGTTTCGTTAGGCGTCAACAAGCGCCGTGATCGAGGCGGCGGGTTGTGACGCTTATTGGCGCGGCGCCGCAATGTCGCGAGTGTTTCCGCCGTCTCAGTGGTCCCGGTTCCGGGACGGATTTTCGCATCTGCCGCGCGTACTCGCCAAATAACGTTCCGGCCGTTCTCATCGACTACCGTTCAACATTTGTTAACGTCTAACCGGCCAGGAACGTATCGCGAGGGGAACTTCATGCCACGCGAGACCGTATCCCTATAAATCCAGGGAAGCCCAAACGAAAGATCGGCAGCAAACGAACCACGCAATGAATGAAGCAGTACCACCGCATCACGACGAAGTTATTAGCGAATCCAGCGGCCGGCTGGAATCCTGGAAAGAGATTGCGGCGTATCTGAGACGCGGCGTCCGAACGGTACAACGATGGGAGCGGACCGAAAGTCTGCCGGTTCATCGCCACCATCACGACAAGCGCGGCACGGTGTACGCCTTCCGCCACGAGATCGACATCTGGCTCGAAAACCGCAAGGAGGCCGCGGCGCCAGCGGCGGAAGATGACCGCGTGTCCGCCTCCGCGGGTCACCGGCCGGCGTTCGACGCGATCGTGGAGTGGATGTCGGCGGCGCTACAACGCATCATCCCGGCGTACCGGAAGAAACGGCTGTCGGTCCGCATGACCGGTTGGATACTGCTGGTTCTGATTTGAGAGCTGGGGCCGGCGAGCGGGCCTCGGTCTCACCACAACTCGACCGATTCAGGCGCCGCCGTGAGTTCCACGCGGGCCTGCTCCTTCTTCGCCAGCGAGACCTGCTTGCTGTAGGGTTTCAGCGCGCGGCGAATGTCGGGATCGGAGATATCGATCGTGGGACTGTTCGCCACGAAAAGAATATAGGAGCCCGGCGCCAGCGTCTGGAACGTGAAACCGCCTCCTGGCTCCAGGCGTGTCATGGACTGCTCGGCGTAAGCGTTCAAGTCGCCGTCAGGCACGGCCATCACGAACTGCCCGCCGGACACATCGCGCGTTTCTTCGCCGGCGGCCGGTTTCACCATGCCCTGGATCGACGCGCCATCGAAAGCGGCGTACAGCTTGAGCCCGGTAAGCGGCCCGTCGCGAGGCACGGTGATGCGCGGCGCGCTGAGCTCGCGCCCGTCCAGCGTCACCAAACGCAAATATCCACCGGCCGGCATTCCGTAAACCCTGATCCTGTATTCGCCCGACTGGACCTCCCCAATCTCAAAGCTTCCCCCCTGCGGTGGGACGGTTCCGCGGCCGCCGGGGAAGGGAAAGGGGCCGAGCGACTCCAAAGCGAACATGATGGGCCGCTGTGGATCAGGCGTCGCATTCTGTTGTTGCGCTCCGCCCGATTGAGATTGCTCCGCCGGTTTCTGTTCCGGCGGATCTTCGAGGACGAACTCACCCGACACGGCGTACGAGCCGCCGATCGCAATCCTGACCTCGAGGTCCCCGGATTCAGGAACCTGAATCTGCTCCGAGTGAAAACGGGGCGCCCCGCCGCGGTCCAGGTTCGCCATGATCGAGCGCGTTCCGGGTTGCAGACCATGAACGACGAAAACACCTTCCTTGGTAGTCTGAGTGCCGAAGTCGAACCTGCCCATCACTTCGTCGTCGCCAAACCGCAGGCTGCAGGTGCAAGCCTCGCCCGTTGATCCATCGATGACGATTCCGCGAACGGTCGTTTCGGGGCTGCGGTCGAGCTGAAAATCGACGCCGTTCATTTCCGCGCCGTAGGTCAGACGGATCGGAGATGCCTGGTCGAGAGAAACCGCCCCGGGATAATAGCTTGGGGCAAACTCCGCATAAGCGACGCCGCGCGGGCTCGCTGCGCGGGGAGCCTGTGCGGCGATCACATATTTGCCGGCATCCAACCCATGCAAGCGGTACTCTCCCAGGTCGTTAGTCCGCGCTCCTTGCACCGTCATCCAACGCGTTGCGCGGCCCGGCAATGCCCGGCGGGTCAGCGCCTGTACCTGTGCTTCTGGCAGCGGTTCGCCATAGGCGTCGAGCACACGCCCGGTCACCACCGCGGAAGGCTGCAAGCGCAGCACCACGTCCGTGCGCTGCTCGTCGGCGGCAAGCCGAATCCTCGACGCGGAGTTGAAGGCGTACTGCCCTCCATATCCGGCCTTGCTGGCGATCAGGTCATACTCGGCCGGCGGCAGATCGGTGAGCACGAATCTCCCATCGATGCCGGCGATCGTCTCGCGGATTACCGGCGGGCTAGGTCCTCGCCCACCGGGAACCATGCCTCGAGTCATCACCTCCACGCCTTTGAGAATCTCGCCCGTCTTGGCGGAAATGACCGTCCCTGCGATCTGTCCGGTCGCCGCCTCCTCGATCGCCGTTTCCGGGGACGTTGGCAATGCGCCAGGCGGCTGCTGCGCGAAAAGCGCCCCGCAGGACAGCAGCAGAAACACAACTCCCGAGCTTGCCGTCGCGAATACGCGCGACTTGCTGTTACGCAATCGTCGTGGTTCTCTCATGGCACCGCCGTAAGATCGATTTCGACTTCGCTGCCCGCCTCCACCGAAAATTTGCGCACCGCGCCGCCCGCCGACTCCCAGGTCTTCTCGTCGTAAACCGCCTGAGCGTCGGGGGCGGACCAGGCGCAGATCCTGTATTCTCCGGGGACGACGCGATCGAAGTCGAACCGCCCGTTCTGGTCGGCCTGCATGGCGCGGAAGCCGCTCGGGCCGGAAATTCCGACCTGGAATTGCGCGCCCTTGCGAATCGGCGCCGTGGCTCCGTCCGCGACTGCCGCTTTGACCTGGCCGTGTACGCGGCTGAATTCGTTCGAGATCACCAGATCCATTTCCTCGACGCGGCCTTCGGCGAGCACGATGTCGCGCGCCGGTGTGATCTCGGTTCCCCGCCGTATTCCCCGCAGGAACAGCTCGCCGGATTCGCGCCCGCGGACGATACCGCGATTGCGCTCTCCAATTTCGAGGCGATACGTACCCGGGTGCAGGTTGGTCATTTCGAAACGATAGTCGGGCGCCTTCGCCGTGGCGTTGAACGGAGTCCAGCTTTCGTCCATCCAGGCGCGAATCTGAATTTCTTCCGGCTTGCTGCCGGACTCGAACTGCAGAACCCCGGAAAACCCTGTCGGAGGCAGAGGCTTGAGCACGAGTCCGGTGAGATCGCTTTGCACGTCGATGATGCCGAGAGGCACACCGTTGCCGCCCCACATCGGGCGGTTGGCGCCGCCAACGTAGCTCAGCGCGTAGCGGCCGGCGGCAAGGCTCGGCAGCGTAAACGACCCCTCTGGTTGGACGCTGCTTCCCGTGGAAAAACCGCCAAATCTCGACTCGGTGCTCAATGACAACACCGTGATGAATCCGGAGCTCCCGCTCAATTCGACACCACTGAGTTTGCCCGAGACCGTGAAACTCCGCGAGTTTTCCGGGCGCCGGCCCCCGATCAGGATGCCGTGCAGCTCGCGGCCTTCCTCGACTTCAATGTTCACGGGTTCGCCCTTGAATCCCCTACCCGTCATCGGCCCGCGAGTCGGCACTTCCGAATTGATAATGTAGGGGCCGGGCCGGAGGCCAAACAGCCGAAAGTATCCGCGCTCATCCGTCGTAGTGTGGCCGGGTCTCATCTGCGGCGCTCCTCCGAACGCACCTTGCTGCTGCACCTGATCGGGGGAACTGGCCGTCACCATGGCCATCATGACCGGCTCGCCGAATTCGTCGCGCACCATCCCGCTGACCACGCCACCCAGGCCCATCTCAAAGCGCACATCGCTGCAATCGGCGGGAACGCTGCAATCCAAGGTGACGCTGTCGCCTTCGCGGCCGTTGGCTTTCGCGGTGAAGTAGCGTGATTTCTGAACGGAAAGAGCGACGCGGGGAGCGGACAGGCCGCTGATCAGGTAGCGGCCTTCGCGGTCGGTGCGGGCGACGGCAGCGATTTCGGCGGAGCCGCCCTCGCGCGCGATGACCTCGGCGCGAAACACGGGCTCGAAGCGGTCGCCGTCCCGCGCAACGACCGTACCGCTGATGGTCGCGGCGGAGAGAACCGCGCCCAGTCCGGCCAGCAGAATGCCAGCGGCCGGACACTTTCGAATAACGCGCTGCCACAGTTCAGGGCGCATTTCGTGTAAGAATACGCGGACCAGCCCGTTGCGGGTTACCAAAATTGTAAATGATTTTGGGAGACTCAGCGAACGAAAATTCGCAGCATGTAGAAAACTCTGGGGGAAACTGAGGGCAAAAGCCGCAGAAAGCCGACACCTGCTGGGACCCACGACAGGGGCGGCGAAACGGGGAAGACACCTGGCATTGCCGTTAGAGCCGCGCCAGCAAGGGGGAGTCCCGACAGAAAACACCAGCAGCGTACGGGAACTACGCCGCGAACTTCCGCCTGAATGCCGCCAAGCCCAACACGCCAATTAACAGCAAGCCGAGCGTTGAAGGTTCCGGGATGGGATTCACCGAGAGTTCGTCAGCGCTCACGTCATCCAGATCCCAGAACGACCCCTCGTGCCGGAAGGCGAACTGCAAAGTCGTGCTGGCGCCGGTGGAGGTGAGGGCTGGGAATTCAAAGAGCTGGTAGGGGAACAGGTTCGCGTCGGTCAGCGAAAAAATCTCTGCCCCGTTCCAGGAGACAGAAAAAAAGCTACTGCCGCTTCCCTCATTGGCGAGCCAAAAAGCCAGATCGTAGGTTCCACCCGGCGTCGTGGCGAGATCTTGGGACAAAAAGGCCGGAGACCCTTCCGCACTGAAGAAAGCGGCGAACGTGCCACTGTGCGGCATGAAAGTGTCCACGTTCGCGAAGGCATCATTGCCGGAGGTCGTCCAAGGATCGAAGGAGCCGGTCTCGAACCCCGGATTGAGCACGATGTTGGCGGCGCCGGAGGGCAACGTAAAAATAAGAACGGCAAGCAGAGCTTGGACTGTCGTTCGCATGAAGTTGAGTCCTCCGTGTTTCAGATTGGTTGCGGGATGAATTACAGCCATCTTCTAAAGCCTAGCAAGCTATCGTGCTCGGATCAATCGGCGTTCGGCTTAGCCGCAAAAGCGGAGCCGGCCTACCGGCGGCAGGGAACGCCTGTACTCCGCGTAGGGTCTTCTGCACCTGAAATCGGCGGGCTGGCATGTATCTCCTAGACACGGCAGGCGCCAGAACGGTCACAAGGTTTCTTGTTAAATCCTGCGAACGCCAGCATCAGGATCGCCAGCGCGCCGCCATCCCGGCGAAAACGTGCCAATTGGCCAGTCCGGCTCCGAACCAGTCACCGGGAAACCGCCCGCATCATGAGGCAAACGGCGCGGCGTCGTGCAGCCTGGTCCGCGCTCGCCGGTCGCGGCGCGCTACTGGGACCTCATAAAGCGTACAATAGAACCAATGGTCAATTGTCAAACGCTTTCAGATGAGACGGTTATCTTGTCGGGGATCCAGGGCTACCACGATATCCGCATAGGCCGCAGCGACATCGACGGCGTGAGGGTGTGGTCTGCCAAAACCAGGGACGGCGGTCTCGGTAGTGGCCGGGCCGAAACCCGTTGCGGCGCTCTTCACAAATACTTCTTGAACTCGATTGGAGACACAGCCGAGGCGAAGAGAATCTACGAAGAGGCCGCCGCTGCGATTCTAACGAGTTACCCGGAAGAGCGTATCGACGGACAGTCTCCCCGCTAACGATTCGTCTTGGCCGCATTCACGATCGTTGGATGCGGATCGATGGGCAGTGCTGCGGCCTTGCGCCTGACTCTGGAGAGCCGCGCGAAAATAGACCGGGACGATTTGCCGCCGGCCTGGAGTTTGGCGAGGCTGTAGGTTTCTCCAGCCGCTCTCCCTGCCGGGCCGCCTGCTTATAGTTGTTACACTGCCTCGAAGTCGGTCCTCTTTTCTTTTCAGCCGCCAAATGCGAAGATGGCGGGGTATAGGCGGACTTTTCCCGCAATGTTGGGCGCAACCAAGCTCCGTGGTTTTCTGCTGACGGCAGCGCTCGTGCTGGCGATTCTGCCCGTACGCCCGCTGATCGTCGCCTTCGGCGCTCAAGGTTCGGCCGCTCAGAAGTGTTTACTGCACGGTTCGGATTGCCAGTGCGCGGCCCACTGCGACCGAACAGGGCGGCACTCGCCCGAGGCGCATGAAGCCGCCGCGAAACCTGCTTGTCATCGCGATACAGCCGCTGACGAGCCACGCGAGAACAATCTCGCCGAGCCAGGCGATCGTGCCCCGGCGTCCGCTTCGGACTGCGCGATGACGAGCTGCAACAAAGACGCGCCCCTGCTGCTGACCTCGCAGGGACTGCCTAGCTTAGCCGCAAGCGACTCGGTTGAACTCTATCGCCACCCAGGCTTTGAAGCGGTCCGCGCCGGCGATCCATTCGCGCGGTTCTCGCTCGAGGCTTCTCCTCCAACTCCACCCCCTGAATCCTAGTAGCTATTCCTTCTTACTACCCTGTTGCGCAGGCGTGAGCGATCGGCATTGTCCATCGCCTTGGGACGCTACGCACATGGCGGCGGCCTAGCGGACTTGTCGTCCGCAAGCTGCCTCGCGGAAGCAACCCGTTAAAGCGGGAGTTGCCTTTCGCAAGCCAGACCGGGCGGCGCAGAGCCGCCTGCACGAAATGAGTCGCCGATTCAGAACTAGCGCAGCCCGACAGGGTTGCCTCGGCATCCAGGGAAAGCAAGGGACATGAAGCTACTATCGATCTCCAGAATTGCACTCATACTATTTTGCGCGGCGGCCGCGGGCTCGATCTCCGTGGCGCAGGAAACCACCAATTCCGCCACCGTCAGCGGACGCGTGACCGATCCGACCGGCGCCGTCGTGATGGGCGCGCAGGTTGAGGCCCGCCAAACCGATACCAACCTGACTAGAACGACGGCCACCGATGGGGAGGGGCGGTTTCGATTCCCCTACTTGAAGGTTGGGTCGTATGAAATCACTGTCCAGATGGCGGGTTTTGCGGACGTCACACGCCGGCTGACGCTCACACTGGGTTCCGCCTTCGAGCTGCCGATTTCGCTCAGCGTCGCGACCGAGGAGACGAGCATACAGGTCACCGGTGATGCGACTGTGCTGGAAGCGGCGCGCAGCCAGATTGCGGGAACCGTGTTGCAGACCGACATCCGCAGCCTGCCTCTCAACGGCCGCAACTTCCTCGATCTGGCGCTGCTGGTTCCCGGCGTATCGCCCACCAATACCAGAAGCACGCAGCTTTTCCCCGAAACTTCCGCCGTGCCGGGCCAAGGCATTTCCGTCAGCAGCCAGCGCAACTTCTCGAACAGTTTTATCGTGGATGGCCTTTCCGCCAACGACGACGCCGCCGGACTTAGCGGCATATTCTACGGACTCGATGTCGTCGAGCAATTTCAGGTCGTCACCTCGGGCGGCCAGGCTGAGCTGGGGCGCGCGCTGGGCGGTTACATCAACGTCGTGACCAAGAGCGGCACCAATGCCATGCACGGCGACCTCTATGGCTATCTGCGTAATCAGCGCTTCAACGCGGAGAACCCGCTTTCGCATAACAAGCTTCCGCTGACGCAGACGCAATATGGCGCCAGCCTCGGCGGGCCTATTGTTGCGGACCGCACGTTTTACTTCGCGAATTTTGAACAGGGTCGGCTGAATCAGTCTGGGCTCGTGACCATCGCGTCTGCGAATGTTGCCGCCATCAATGCGCGCTTGTTGGAGTCGGGCTACGGAGGGCCGCAAGTCACGACTGGCCTCTACCCGAACCCTGTGCACAATACGAATTTCCTTGGCAAGGTCGATCACCAATTCAGCGCCCGGGATCAGTTCAACATTCGATATAGCCTTTACGATGTGACCGCCCGGAATACGCGCGGCGCCGGCGGCTTGAGCGCGCCTACCGCGTCTTCCAACCTCGACAACAAAGACCAGACGATAGCCGTCGGCAACGTCCTGACGCTGTCGCCGAGGACCGTGCTCGAAACACGGGGCCAGTTTACCCACAGCGATCTGCAAGCGCCGCCCAGCGACCTCATCGGCCCCGCGG
>JBBDWJ010000021.1:0-9308 GCA_040902925.1 Bryobacterales bacterium
CGCTGCTCGCCTCGTTCGCGGCGGCCGGCGCGGTAGTCGGCATCGTGCTGCTCGGAGTCGTGTTCACGCTGGTGATTTCGTGGGGATTGACGCGCACGGTCCTGCAAGGCGAAGCCTCGGCGTTCACGCTCGAGTTGCCGCCCTACCGCCGCCCAAGTATTCTGCGAATCCTCTACACCTCGCTGATCGACCGCACGATCTTCGTGCTAGGCCGCGCGATTCTGACGGCAGCCCCGGCCGGCGCGGTCATCTGGGTACTCGCCAACATCGACTGGAACGGGGTGAGCCTGGCGCAGCACGCGGTCAATTTCCTGCAACCACTGGGCTTCGCCATCGGCCTCGACGGAGTCATCATGTTGGCCTACATCATCGCCATCCCAGCCAACGAAATCGTCGTCCCGACAATGTTGATGGCCTACATGGGTGTGGGCATGATGAGCGATATGACGTCGTACGATCAAATCCGCACGGTGCTGGTCGACCAGCACGGCTGGACGATGCTGACCGCTGTCAACCTGATGCTGTTCTCGCTGCTGCACAATCCCTGCGCGACCACCATCCTCACAATCTGGAAAGAAACCCGCAGCGGCAAGTGGACGACGATCGGCGCGCTGATGCCGCTGGCGATTGCGTTTTTGGTGTGCTTTGCGGTGGCGACGGTTTGGCGCACGGTGGTGTAGGAGTCAACCAACCGGGGCAGCCAAGGTGGCGGACAGTCAGGGCGTAAGTCCATGCCGATGAAGGTTCGGGAAGTCGTCCAGTTGCTGGTGAAGCACGGCTGGAAAGAAATGAGATCGCGAGGGAGCCATCGTGACTTCAATGACGGAAAAGAGCTCTAGGTAGCACAGGCAATCCTGCCTGTGCAACGCTTGCGCCAGGAACGCTCAACGCATACTCAAAAAGGCAGGCGTGAAATGAGTTCCAAACGATTCGCGTTCGTCATCGAGAGAACCGCCACGGGCTACTCCGCTTATTCCCCCGACGTTCCAGGCTGCGTGGCCGTTGGCGACACCGAGGACGAAACCCGGCAGAGCTTCCGCGATGCTCTGGCGGCCCACTTCGAAGCAATGCGCGAATTAGGTGAGCCCATCCCGGAGCCGAGTTCGTCCGTCGACTACGTCGAGGTGGCGGCGCAGTGACGGTGCCCTTCACAGCGGGGGCGTTGCTACAAAGGGTAAGAGATGGCCAAGGCGAAGCAGCACATTGTCCCGAGCCAAAGCGGCGGCTGGGCGGTTCGTTTAGGGTCATGAAGACGCCTAGGTTAGTCAGTGCAAGGCAAAGGCATGATGTACCCTGAAAGTATGCAAAGGGTCAAGGTTGAGCTTCCCGCCGAGCTCGCGCGGGCCGCAGGATTGAACTCGGATGATCCCTCGGCCGAGGCCGCCCGGCTGCTGGCCGTCGAACTCTACCGTGAAGGAAAAGCTTCCCTGGGCCGCGCCGCCGAGCTCTGCCAGATGCCCATCGAACTGTTCATGGAGTACGCCGCGCGGCATCATGCGTCCCTAGATTATGGTGCGGCAGACCTTGAGGAAGACCGCCGCACCCTCGAACGACTCGGCCTGTGACCGTCGTTTCCGACGCCTCGCCGCTGATCGCACTGGCGCGAGTCGGACAATTGGGGCTATTGTCTGCGTTCTACGGCCGTGTTCTGATTGCCGCCGAGGTGTACGACGAAGTCACAGTCGCTGGCCACGGGCTTCCTGGCGCTGAAGAAGTGCGTCGGGCAAGTTGGATAGAGACGGCCAAACCCGCTGCGGAGCCCAACTCCGTTTTGAGGCGGGCATTGGAGGGTCTCGGCGCCGGCGAACGCGGAACGATCCTTCTTGCCCACACGATTTCGGCTGACCTTGTTCTGGTGGACGATGCCAAGGCCAGACGTGCAGCTCGGCAGGCCGGCTTAACAGTCTTGGGCTGTTTAGGAGTGCTTGAGGCAGCGGCGCGCAAGACTCTCATCCTGGATCTTCGCCAAACCTACCGTGAATTGTTGGGTCACGGGATTCGGTTTGATCTTCGACTTCTCGATGCAAGCCTTGACCGGCTTGGCCTGCCGAAGCTTTAGTTCTAGTGCTGGTGAACCGCCAGACGCGCCGTCGGTCTTCTCACCTGATACCGAAAGGGCTGACCTGGGTAAGTAGCTGCCGCGAATGACGCCGCCGCCTACTCCCGCCCCGAACCGCAGGGCCCCGAATCGTACATCTGGCGAACTTCCAATTCACCCTCGTACGATGACCCCAAAACATCGGCGTGGACCTGCATAAACCGCGAGCCTTCTTGGATCGCTTCCTGCCTCGAGTTCGCCTGAATGATGGCGAAGCCGCCGATCAGCTCTTTCGTCTCGGCGAAAGGGCCGTCAGTCACGGTAAGCTTTCCTCCGCCGACTCGGATGCGCGCGCCCTTCGAGCTTGGCAGTAGCCCTCCGTTGCTGAGAACGACGCCGGACTCCATCGCTTCCTCGGTCAGCTTCCCGATCGCCGCCATCAGTTCGGGGCTGGGGGGAAGGCCGGCTTCCGATTCCTTATCGGCTTTGACTATCATCATGAATCGCATGTTCTTATTCTCCTATCGTTACGAGTGAGACCACGGGGCACGGGCCGCTCCGCTCAAACCCGGGCTCTACTCAGTTGTCGAATGAGCAACGGGCAAATCGACAGCTTGCCGCGAGGTGTTTCGAGGGGTTCGCGGCTGGGAGATTGGCTGTGCTTTGGCTGTGACTGACTACGAGACAGGCTGGAGGCTTCCCTGCTGGGTTCGAAGTAGCTGCGTTCGGGCCCGGGAACTGCCAATTCAGCACCGCCCCGAAGCGCAGCAGGAATTCCGGAAACGGCTTCAAGGCGATCCTGTCGCTCGCGAGTTGCCTACGTCGGTTTCGACAGCAGCATATACGTCAAAAGCGCCACGCCAACCGGCGTCCCCTCGCCATCGAATAAATCCACGCGCCCCGTCGAAAGCGTCGTGCCGATCCGCAGGACGTAAGATCTCGCCACCACTTTGCCCGAGACGACGGGGTGCATATAGTTGATCTTCATCTCGACCGTCGTGATCGCGCGGTCTTTTCCCAATACGTGCGAAAGGCCGATACCCATGGCCGCGTCGGCGACGGTTGCGGTCACGCCGCCGTGGAGCACGCCCATGCCGTTCATCAGGTCGGGGCGCACGGCGCATTCGATCGTTACGCCGTCGTCGTGGCGCTCGGTGATTTCAAGTCCTAACAGTTGGTTGAATGTCATGCTGTTGTTGCTGCCCGCTTTGCCGGAACGCTACGTACGGAACGCTATGTTCGGAATGGCAATGTTCCAATCTACTCTAGTTGTGCCGATTGCGAAACTCTTCCGGCGGCTGAGGCGAGAGCGCCTGTCGCTACTTCGTACCGGCCTTTGGCCGGCGTTTCTCGATTCCACCTCTGGCCGCGCTTGTCTGTTCGCGATACAATCACCGCCATGCGTACCTCCCCCTTTTTCGCCGTGACGCTTCTGCCCGCCGCCGGTCTCTTGCTCGCGGCCGGCTGGTTCGTGGCCCAGCCGGCTCGTTCGCAGTCCTCGGCGCAGGCCGTTCGCGATGGCGAGTTCCGCACGCTGCCCTCGATCGTGCTTTCGAATGGCGCCATCGAGCTGACGGTCATGAAAACCGGCGGTGCGTTCGCCAGCCTCACGCTGGCTGAGGATTCCGCGAAGCTCAACCCGATGTGGGATCCGATGCGCGCCGCGCAGGAAGCCGGCAAGCCGGTCAGCGCCGGCGGCACGGGCCATTTTCTATGCGTCGACGGCTTCGGCCCGGTCTCGGACGAGGAGCGCGCCGCCGGGCTTCCCGGACACGGCGAGGCCCACCGCCTACCCTGGAAAACCGAATCGTCGGGCAAGGCAGGAAGCACCGTAACGCTGGTGCAGTCGGTCAACTTGCCTCTCGTTCAGGAAACATACCGCCGCACGGTGAAGCTGTTCGACGGGGATAACGTCGTCCAGGTACACGCCACGCTCGAGAGCCTACTCGGCTTTGACCGCCCGATCTGCTGGGCCGAGCACGCCACCATCGGCTCGCCGTTTCTCGAGCCAGGTGTCACCGTCGTCGATATGTCCAAAAATCAGGCCCTGACGCGGCCCCATGAAGGGGGTGATGACAGCCCCGACCGCCGCCACCGTCTGCCCTCCGGCAAGGAGTTTGACTGGCCGATGGCGCCCACCACCGCCGGCGGCTCGGTCGACCTGCGCGCCGCGCCCACCGCGCTGGGCTCGGGCGATCATACCGGCCACTTGATGACGCTCGGCGGCGAGTATGCCTGGGTCACGGCGCTACATCCCGGCAAGCGCTTGCTGCTCGGCTACATTTTCAAGACTACGGAATCGCTGTGGCTGCAGACCTGGGAAAGCTACCCCGCCGAAGGGATGCTGGCGCGCGGGCTCGAGTTTGGAACGCAGACGTTCGATCTGCCCCGCCGCGACGTGGTGTCGGAAGGCAAACGCTTCGGAACGCCGCTGTTTCGCTGGCTTCCCGCTAAGTCGACGATCGAGTCGACTTTCCTGATGTTTTTGGTAACGACGCCCGAAGGCTTTCGCGGAGTCGGAGACGTCCAGCTACGCGACGGCGAAATCGAGATCAAAGACAACCTCACCAATCAAACGATGAGACTGAAGACCTCGGCGCGGCTATAAACACGGGGTGACGCCAGACGGAACCGTCTGGCCAACGCCGCACCCGTCGAACGGCCAAACCCTGGCCGGCGAAGCCCCGGGGAAGGGGCTTCAGGCTAACCCGCGCCGGTCTTTTTTACGGCGGGCTTGGCGTCGCTCGCCAGCGGCCTGGACTCGCTCGCCGGCGGTTTCGACTCGCGCACGACCGGTTTCTTGTCGGAACCCTCGGCTGCGTTTTCACCTAGCTTGACGATATCGACGCTGCCTCGGAATACGGCGCCTTCCTCGATGATGATGCGCGAAGTCACCATATCGCCGAGGAACGTGCCGGTCTTGCGCAGCTCGATGCTGTCGGAAGCCCGCACGTTGCCTTGCAGTTGACCCGAAATCGTCACTGACTGCGCCACCACGTCGGCTTCGACGCGGCCGTTAGGCCCCACGGTGAGGTTTTTGCCGTCCAGCTCGATGCTGCCGATGACCTCCCCGTCAATGAAAAGGTTTTCCGCGCCGCGGATGTCGGCTTTCAGCTTGAGCGATTTGCCGATCTGCGTGGCGCCAGGTCCGGATTGGCTTGTGGTCGCGGTCATGTTGTCGTCTCGTTTATCCCACATTACTGTTCCCCTTGCTCCCAAAACCTACCTAGTATAGTCGGTTTGGTCAAGCCAGGTGTTTAGGGTGGCACGGAATATCTTTTGGGGCGAAAGGCAAGGCCGTTGGCACGATGCGCCAGGCCAGCGCTAGGCCCGAGGAAACGTGCGAAAGGCAACAACTAACCTGGCAGCCTCATGGCCGCATCCCCGCTGGAGGGCCCTCAAGGCATTTTCCGATCAACCGAATCCCCGTCCTTGACCAGCGCCCGCGGGTAGCCCGAATCCAGCCGTACCGCGATTCGCCGCTCCGGATCGAGGATCGCGTAGGCCTGCACGGGGTTTTCTCCTTCCCGCAGGCGTTCTGAGGCGATCGAGACCGACCATCCGGACCGCAGATAGCGGTGCATCGGCGTCAGAAGCTGGGTAGCGACATCCCAGCGCTCCGCGCCGGGCCGGGTCGCGGCGACGATCTCGCCGTTGAGCGTGACAGCGACCTCGAACGATTGCGGGCTGTCGGCGGGCACGCGGTCCCTCCCATAGACGGACCAGGCCGCCAGCGGCTCCTCGAAACCTCCGTTGACGATCAGGTTGGACCCGGCATCGGCTCCCGGCCCGTCCGCGGCGGATTGTGGCGCGATTTCGCGTACTGCAACGTCATCCCAGTGGAGCCGTCCCGTGCCCTGCGAATGGATCTCGATCAGCATTTCACCGCTGGCCGGAGCCGTGAAATCCACGCTGATCTGCTGAAAGACGCTGCTGGGAACCTCGGCGGCAGTCTCGGCGGTTTCCCAATCGGGTGTCCGGACGCGCAGCTCGGCCCGGGCGGCGCCGTGGCCGGATCGCACCCAAGCGCTGGCCTGGTAGCGGCCGCCCGGCGAGAGTCCCGCCAGCGTCTGCCTGGCGCCGCCTTCAGGGCCCTGAAAAAACAGTCCCCTCTCGCCGCCGCGGGCAGCGTCTCCAACGGTTTCGACGGTGGGGAAAACGGGATCGATCCGCAGCGCCCAGCCCGAGACCAGGATCGGCGTGGCGGCCGCGAATTCGGGCGTTTCCGGCGGAGCGAGCTGGATTCCTTCCAGCTTCCCGCGCAAAGACTCCTCGGCGACCACCGTAAAGCTGTCGATCGTCTGGCCGACCAGGGGAGAGGGCACAGGATGGGTTTCGACGGCCTTCATGCCCAGGCGGTCGTCAAACTCGAACCGCTCCATCTCATCGCCGTAGGCCACTTTGGGCCGTGGCGCGATTTCAGGCGCGAAAACGCTGCGGCCCGCGATGGGAAACGGCGGCTGAGTTTCCAACACGGCGGCGATGGTCGGAGCGAGATCAATGTGCTGGACGTCGCGTTCCGAATAGCCGGGCTCGGTCTGAAACGGCAGCTTCACGAACAGCGGTACCGACAGCATCATCTCGGCGTTCTGTTCCTGGAGCTTTCGGCCTGGCGCTTCGGGCTTCCAACTGACGCCGTGATCGCTGGTGACGATCAGCAGCGCCGGGTCGTAGAGGCCGCGTTGCTTCATGCGGTCGAGAAACTGGCCGAGCCAGTGATCGACATAGCGCACCTGCATGCGATAGCGCTCGGTCAGCGAGGCCAGGATGGCGGCGTCCTGGCCTTCGTCGAGCGCGTAGGGGCCGATACCGTAGATGTCTCCATCCGGTGTCAACGTGTAGGGCGAGTGGGGCAGAATCAAGTGCGCGAAAAACAGGACGTCCCTTGCGCCCAGCGCGTCGATGGCATGCAGCACGCGCCGGGAACGCGCCAGCGCCGCGCGGGTCCAGTCCTCGGTGGAGTGAAACGGTCCCCAGGTGTGCGTCGTATCGGGAAGACCGACGTCGAGCTTCGCCGGCAGCACGCGGTCCGCCAGCAGGTAGCTCAGATCGCGCAACAGCCCGGGAGTGGCGTCGCCAGTGGCGTCGTTGAGGCATTGAAACGCCTCGGAATCGCAAAAAAACGTGTTGCCCACCTCCTCGATGTAGACGTCGTAGGACGGAGCTAGAAGCGTAAAGATCGTGTTCGGATAGGTGCCGTGATTCGAATCGGCGCCCAGCGGCATGTTACCTGTCACCAGCGTGGCGATCGAGCTGATGGTCTTGGCGGAATTGGACGTTGCGTTGCGGAACCAGTGAGTTTCCGCGGCCAGCTTCGCGAATACCGGATAGAGCGCGGCGTCGATCTGCCCGTCTTCGTTGAGCAGCGCGTGCAACCCCAGCTCGTCGAAGACCAGGAAAAAAACCGGCGTGCCGTTCGGAGTGGTCAGCGCGGCCGGATCGGTCGAAGCCTCAGCGGAAACGACCAGCGGCGGCGGCGCGATCGGGCTGCGCCAGGTGCGGTAGAGAAATAGCGCCGGAAAAATCAGAATGGCGGGCGAGAGCGCCAGCAGGAACGAGCGAAAGCCGCGCTCGTTTCGCCAGGCCAGAAACGCCAGGCCCAGGCTCGGGATAATCCACAGCCAAGGCGAGTGGCGCAGCCCGTCGCCGTCTCCAAGATAAGTGTTGCGCGCCTGCCAGAACACCGCCAGCGAAAATACTGCGATCAAGCCGCTGAAGACGCCGCGGTGCAGCCGGCCAAGGCGCCGGCTCAACGCCCACAGCGTGCCGAGGATGAAGGCCGGAAGCAGCCCGAAGACCGCGATGACTGCCAGAAGCTGCGGGTTCGTCACACGCCGCGCGCCGAGGAATTCCGGGTTCGAGGAGAGGATTTCGTAGACGGCCTGGGCGACCGCGAACGAGACCAGCGTTAGCAGGATCACCAGGTCTTCGAACCAGGGCGAGCGCGTTGCGCCGTTTTGCGGTGTAGGCGTGGCGGGCATTTCCGAGGGAAGCTCAACGAGCCGGGTGCGGTTCCGCTGATCTGACTCCGATTCTGTTTGTTATTCGAGCGGTTAGCCGCGTCGTCCCAAAACTGGGATTGCCTCTCGCATCGGGCGGCGGGCCGATCCTTGCTATCCGGCGGTCGGGTAGGGCCTGGAGTTACAGGTTCGTGTCGTCGTTTGTCTCGTGGGCCTGAATGGCCCATCGCCGCCGTTGGAGCGCGATGAGCGCAAATGAGCGGTTCCGGGAACGTTTTCTCCCTTGATTGCTTGATGCCCTTCTGCCCCGAGACTACCACGGGTGTCAAGCTTTTGCGGGTGGCTGGGTTGGCTTTGCGGCGCGGGCCGCTCAGGAACGAAACCGATTCCGCGCGCGGTCTCAGCTAGATGACTTCTCGGGCCGCGGAGCGAGCCTTGGAGGCCCCGGCCGGTTGCTTGAGCTTTAACGGCTTGAAGCTGTATTTGGCGATGCACCACAGCGCGCGGAAGCCGTCCTTCATGCCGATTTTCTTGCCTTCCTCGTAGGTCCGGCCGTGGTAGGCGATGCCGACTTCGTAGATGCGCGCCCCGGCTTTGGCCAGCTTGCAGGTGACCTCGGGCTCGAATCCGAAACGGTCTTCCTCGAGCGGAATCGACTGGATCAACTCGCGCCGGAAAACCTTGTAGCAGGTCTCCATGTCGGTGAGGTTGAGATCGGTCACCATGTTCGACAGCAGAGTCAGAACACGATTTCCCATCGAATGCCAGAAATAGAGGACGCGATGCTCTTGGGTCGATAGGAAGCGCGAACCATAGACGGCGTCGGCGAGGCCGCGGTCGAGCGGACGCACCAGCTTTGCGTAGTCGTCGGGGTCGTATTCGAGGTCGGCGTCCTGCACGATGACATAGTCGCCTCGCGCGGCCTCGAAGCCGGTGCGCAGCGCGCGCCCTTTCCCAAAGTTGCGCTCGTGATAGAGCGCCGTGACTTCCGGATGCTGGCGCGCGACCTGGGCCAGAACGTCGCGTGTGCCGTCGGTCGAGAAGTCGTCGACGACGATGATCTCCTTGTCGATCGATACACTGCGCACCCGTTCGACGATCTCGCGGATGGTCGTGGCTTCGTTATAGACGGGAATGACGACGGAAAGCTTCATGCTGGAAGAGTCTGGAAAAATGCCGCGCCTTCAGTGATCCGGGCTGTTCGTTCGCGAAACGGAATTTCCGCGAGTCGCTTGGCGGCATCTCCACTCTTAACAGTTTAGTTCAATCACCAGGTCTAAACCCACCGCCTTTCAGGCGGTCAGCTTTCA
>JBBDWJ010000022.1:0-9227 GCA_040902925.1 Bryobacterales bacterium
GCCGCCGGCTGGGGGGGGGGCTATCACGACCCTGCTGCGTTCATAGAGCGGGCGCAGGTCGCCGACGTGACCAAGCAGCGTGACCTCGGCGGGCAGCTCGGGAAGACCGCGGTGAAAGCGGCGCCGCCAATGCAGGCGATACTCCGCGCCCGCCACCACGGTCAGGGTCGCCTGCGGACGCGCCTTGCGGACGCGCGGCCAGATCTCCCGCGTCAGCATCTGAAACGCGTGCATGTTTACCAACTGCTCAAACTCGGCGATCCACAACACCTGTTCATCGCCGGCGCCGGGCGCGTTGTCGCGGAAATGGTTGTTGCGGAAATGATCGTGGTCCACGCCGTTTTCAACAACTCGCACCCATGCGCGCGGAATCTGCTGTTGCAGAATCTCGCGGTCGCGCGCCGCCGCGGTGACGACGCAATCGAACTTTCGCAGGTGGCGGAATTCATGACGCCGCCAGCGCGCCGCGTCGGCTCGTGAAGGCCTTGGCTCGCCAAGCAGCGGGCTGGCGCGCGCCTGCCCGTAAAGCGAAAAGCGCAGCTCCGGCGCGGCCATGACCTTGACGACAGGCGTCTGGCCCAGCCACGACCCTGCCGCCGCAAGCCGCGTGCCTTCGACCTCCAGCAGCGGAATCCGCCAATCCTTGATCAGGACTTCCAAGTGGCGTCGCATGGCGAGCGCCGCGTGGGGCGCCGCGACGGCTTGAGGCTCCGCCGATACGGGGATCGAATCCGGGTCCGGCTGCACAACGACCAATTGGGAGACATATTCCAGCAGCGGCTCGAGCAGCGATTCGCTGCTGCCGCGGGCAAAGCAGAACAGAAACAGATCACAGTGCTCGGCGAGCCTTCGCAACAGATGGTGGACTCGTCTCATGCCGCCGGCCCTTGCGGCAGCGTGCGGTAACTCGGGCGCGAGGATCGCCAGCCGCAAAGATCGCCCGGTGTCGCGGCCCTTCAAGATAACCGTGCCCGGCTCCACCAGCGGAGTGAGCTTCCCGCTGCGCCTGCCGCGCGCCACCGGCAAGCGCAGGCGCCGCACCGCGTCACGGTAATCGCGGCGGAACTCCGCCGTACGCGCAAAGCGGTGCAGCAGCCGCGCCGCGGCCGGCACGTCGTCGCACACCGCCAGCAGCGACGCCAACGGCGGCCCCTCGATGGGTTGAGCCGCGAAGGCGGGTGGCGCAAGGGCGCGCGCATCGATGTCGCCGGCGTAAATGGTCTTGTACACGCTCATCAGGGCCCGCAAGCTCAGCGCCTCCCAGCCTTGCCCCGCAAGCTGTTGCTCGAACGCCGCCAGACCGCCCAACTCGAGAAACACATCCCGCCGAACAGCGACGAGGCTCGATCTCGCGCCGAGACAAAACGTGCCGCTCTCACGAGGCCGGTGCGGCGCCCAGCCTTCGCCCAAGACGTGTTTGAAATCTCCACGCGCGCATACCAGCCACACCCCGGGCTGTCGTAACCGCTTGTGCAGCTCGGCGATCGTATCGGAGCTGGGGAATACAGACTCGCGCGTGACCACCAACTCCAGCGACTTGCATTGAAGGACATGGCGGTCGAGTTCCGCGGCTCCCGCTCCGGGCACGCACAACACCGAACAACCGTCGCTCGTGGCCGGCTCGGCGTTGGGGCCATCGACGCTGCTATGTACTTTGAGGCCGCCGCGCGTGCTGCGGCTTCGCAAGCGCCATTCCAAAAGCAACAGTGCCACGCCGGGCCACCGCAGCCACTCGCCCACAAACGCCAGTCGCGCTGGCCGCCGGATATCCGCCTCAGGCATGCCCCGCAGAAAGCGGCTTGCCGCAATCGGGCGCCGCCAATCGATGCGGTAGCGCTCGCCATCGTCGTTGTACGCGAGCCGCTCCCGGGCGGCGCCCCATAACGCCAACGCATGCGGCAGGGGCATACCGGATGTAGGTTGCGTAACAGTCAGAGCCGCTCTTCTGCGTAACAGATCGAGCCGCCAGCGAATCACACTGCGCCAGGGCCGACTGGAATCCAGAACGATGAATTCCCGCACCTCTCGGAAACGCTGCTCGTCGAGCTTCCGCCAGCTCACGATCAGGCGGGTCATACCCGGCCGGGAGCGCCCGATTTCATCCGCTATCGCAACCGATTGGGGGTCGTCTCCGCCGACGAACACGACGGCCAGCGGCGGCCCCGACTTCGATACAGCCCACTCCCAAAACCGCCTGAGCAGCATTCGCATACAAAGCAGGAATCCTGTCACGGTTGCTCCGCGAGGCGCAACTCAACGCTGTACCTCCTGCCAACTTGGGCGTCCCAACTTCAAACATATTGGCGACACTATGTTTGGCACTACGGAGGCGCAAAACCTACAGTTCAGTACTTCCCATAACCTTCCCCGCCGCACGATCCGGCGGGCGCCCGTCATCCGCGGCGGCATACCTGGATTAAACTTGCTTTCAACGGTATACGGCGCCTGTCGGTTCCCGCCCGGGGGCTTTGGGTCCGAAAACTTTTTCCGCCCAGACGGTATCCCAAAACCCTGCCGGGTGCGCTATAGTCGTATTTACTCCACGGGAGGTACTAGGAGCTACCCGCACATGGTCATCCCCCAACCAATCTGAAGGGCGGAAATCTCATACTTGGAGGCCTTTTCGTGGATAGAAGCGCGACGCACGATACAGAATACGTCGACATTGTTCTCGGCTACCGCCACATTCTTCTGTTCAGCCTAGTATTCGGAGTGCTGATCTTCAGTACCGGATACTTTGCGGGCTATCAGCGCGGCCAAAGCGTCGAAGCCGCAAGTGCCGCGACCCGGACGCCGCAACAGGCGTCCCCGCCTGCGCCGCTTCCGGCCGTCAAAGTGCCTGCGATGCTCACCGAGCCGCCCCCAGCCGAGAGCGGAGACATGGTCAAAGAGATGGAGGATTTGACCCAGGAGTCGTTGACGCCCGGAGCCGTGGCCGAGCCCTCCGAGACGGCTGCTCCTTCTACTTCCCAGCCGGACGCGGAAGCCGCTGCTCCGGCGGCAGAACCTCGCGAGGAAGAGAAACCCGCCGCCCCGGTGAAGGAACCGGAGAAGCCGAAAAAGCTGGCGCCACAGGCCAAGACTTCACCGCCCCACCAGTCTGGGGCGGTTTACCTGCAGGTGTCCTCGTTCAGCGCGCCCCAGGAGGCCGAAAAGCTCATCGACGATCTGGCGGCAGAAGGGTTCCGCGCCTTGATCGACGGCCAGTTGATCGGCGGCAAGCACACCGTGCTGGTCGGGCCGTTCCCGGACTTCAAAACAGCCGCCGACCGGGCGAAAGATTTGCGACAGCAACGCCGGGAAGCGTTCCCGATCCGGCGCTAACCCGCGGTCTCCCCGCCAAGCGAAAGCTTGCCACTCCGCAGTGCATCTCGCGGCCGCGATATCGTGGCCGATTGTAGTTTTCTGCCTTCGCGCCGCGTGATTCCACAACGCGCGTCTCCCAGACAGCCGATTCATGGGTCCCAATTGGGCGGTTAACGTCCGGCTCATGGGCGCTTTTGGGAGTGTCTCAGTTTGAGGTACGGGATGTTAAAAGTTGGGTATGCCCGTTGGGTTGAGGCTATGCTGCCTTGCGGTGATTGGCAAGTTCGAACTCTTGATCGATCAGAAGGTGCATGCGCTTCAGGACCATCATCATCGTCAGTCCGAAGTTAATCGATAGGGTTACCAATAGGAATGTGAGAAGCCATCCGGTTTCGTTCGGTGTGCCCTGCTCGGCGTGCTTGAGCAACCAAAGGGCAACCACCGTGCAGACGACCATGGCAAGGGATACCAGGATCGCAAACGAGACATTGGCATGAATCTCCCGCGTCAGCCGTTCCCTGATCGCTGCTTTGGGATCGATGGGCCGTGGAGTCTGGGCCGAGCTTTGCGTGTAGGAGAATACGAGCACTAGTAGATTGAGCAGTAGGCCAGCGAAGATAGAGAAGGCAGTCAGCAGGCCGTCAAGTACCTCCGCTTTGAACCCGATTTGAAACCATGCACATGCGATGCCACCCGCGATCGGCAGCCCCGCAAACACCGCAAGGTCCGACCTGCTCAGGCGCTTGGAAGGATAGTCAACTAAGGTTTGGGCGTGATCTTGGACGATCCGCCATAGGTTGATCTTTCTCATGATGCCTCCGGCGGGGCATAGACGCCATCCTTGATATCTTGCAGCAATTCCCTTGCCGCCTCGTCGATGCTCTCAAAGGTCGGATTCCCCGTTGCATCGCGCTCAACATCCGCAGAGATGTTGTAGAACCCCCTCATTTTCAACTTGTTCAAGTCGATGACACGAGTTTCTCCGTTCTTCGTAACGTCAAGTTTTACAGTGTCGTAGGAAAAATCTTCCAACTCGACGAAACGGTTCAGGTTAACATCGCCGTTGACGTACTTGCCGATCCGGCTACCAAGATTGAAGGTCCTTCCTCGACCCATTCTAGCAACCAACTCCAAGCGGCCCCGCTGCTCTTTGTGGCCACTGGGAAGCATATCGGCGAAGTCGCTCGGTAAGCCGAACTTTATGAAGCGTATAGCGGATACCTCGCCGCCATCAACGTACGCTTTCACCACGTCTTGGCGAACCAGATGCGAAAGCCGAAACGAGAAGGGCGGGAGCTTGCTGGCGACGTACTCGCTGATCGCGTTTCCCAGGGCCTTGCGAATGCCAACGTTACCAACTCGTTCCACAATCAGCATGCCCTCATCCGCCATGTGGGGGACTTCAAACAGGAAGTAGAACGGCAGCATCTCGGCTTCCCTGACGGTTTTTTTGTAGGTTATTTCCCAGGCGTCAACGTCGCGAAGTTTGCTGCCTCTACCGTATAATCCGCTCTCGATTATGCCCGCAATCGTTCGGCCAGTCACCTGTACTTTCGCGACGTTAAACACCTGCTGGGCGGCAGCGTCATGCGTACTGGAACTCTTTTTCTTCATGCTCTCAAGGCAATCGCCAAGAACTCGCAGAAGATCCTGCGGCGGTGAGCCGAATGCGTCGAGCTTTTGGTTCTCGCCGGATTCAGCCCGCAACCGAATCGTGTAGCTGGCCAGTGAGGTTTTGGACATTGTGAGGGGTGTGCGATAATCATAGCATGCCTCAGCGCTCAAGCAACGCCAAGCGCCCAGCCGACGCCAACCAACGCGCCAAGATGATCGTGGATATCGCGACCGGGGAAGTTGAGGACAAGCCCGAGGACCAGGGCAAGAACCCGGCTGCCGTGGCCCTAGGGCGGCTCGGAGGGCAAAAGGGCGGCAAGGCTAGAGCCGACAAGCTTTCAGCGGCGAGACGCAAGGCCATCGCTAAGAAAGCTGCTCACGCAAGATGGTCGAAGCCTTAGCTTTGTCGCCCGCGTGCGATTGAAACAACCCTGCCGGAGCCACCCCTCGCTTTCAGCTTGGGCATTCCCATTTCGGCATCCGAGCCAAAATAACCATTCGGCAGCCCAGTTAGCGATTCCAGGTCATGTGCCGGGAGCGCGAGATCAGCGAGGATCTGTTCCTTTGTCTTGATCCCTGATTCAACGAGCATTACGATACTGCGACTGAGTAGGCGCGGGCGCTCAACAGGGAGTCGGTCGTCTAATGGCTCTTCCTTCCTCCATCCGCGTCGGTTCAGGTTTATCCACATGCGCCTAGCCATCTCGTCATCAAGGATGCCAAGCTCTTCTGAGCGCTTAATCATGCAAGCGATGGCAGCTTTCCACCTAGGCTTCAGTGTTAAAAAAGCGTTTAGAGTTGGAGACCAAAGTTCATTCGTGAACGAGCTCGCAGGCAGCAAGAACGAAGAAGCGTACCGGTGGCACTGGTTTTCGATCAGACGATGAACAGTTTTGTTTCTGAAGACACGCGGATCTACGTTGCGATGCAGTATCAGGTGGCCTAATTCATGCAGAGAGTCGAATCGGGATCTGACCGCAGAGTTTTTGTCGGCACCCAGAAAAACGTACGGATGGGGATCATCAGCGGGCCATTGAGAGAAAGCATCAAGAGTTTCTGCGGAAAGGTCCCCACGCGAAACTACAGCACCATTGTTTTCAAGCAAGAGAACACAATCTGCGATCGGGCCATCGCCGAGATTCCAGTATTCGCGAGTCTCTTGGGCAATTTGCTCAACAAGCCCCATCGTGATATGGAGCGGATCGTTAGGCACTTCAAACGTTGGCAGATTCACGCGAGGGAAATCAAGATATTCAGCAAGGTAAATCGCGATCTCCTTGAGCCAAAAAAATCTGGCCTCTGCGCGGGCACGGGCTGTCTTCGTTGCGCTACTCATCGAACGATAGGCTATCTTGCTCATGTCCAGAGGTCGCATGGGCCGTATAAAAAAAGAGTGGGGCAAGCTTAGCGCAGCGGCTAATTTTTCCAAGACCTCAGGGCTCGGGGATTGCTTCCCGCGCTCGTAGTTCGATATCGCAGCGCTCGTCACGCCAACAAGGTCCGCTAGCGCAACAGCCGTCAGGCCCCTCGCCTCTCTTGCCTGAACGAGGCGCTTCGCAATAAATCCAGGTGTTCCTGTCATTCCTCTGCGTCGCTAATCTTCTTCTTCTTATTGGGGTTCAGTACCGGCCTAGCCTTGTCTTCGATCGCCGCAGTTTCGGCCGCAGACTCCACGACGGCGTACTTCTGAAGCACATCAAGTACGTTGTAGTTCCGTGTATAACGGTTCAGCTCTGAGTCAGGGAAGGCAATCCTAAGAAAATCTTCCGTGAATGTTTTGTCCGCCTTTTTTCTTGTCTGCTGCCCGTGCAAGATGTAGGCGTTTACAAACTCTGCTCCACTTAGATCCGGCGGGATTTCGATCATCGCATCCGGCATAAATGACGAGTCTAAGAATTTGTTAACGGCGGCATTCTGACGCCGCGACACGCAGGGCCGTACGAATTGATCCGGGCCATCCACATGGTGAATGGTCAAGACAAGCCTCTTCGCCTGGACCCTCCCATACCCGCAGTTATCCCCCGCGTGACGGCAATCGAAGTGCCGAAGGCGACCCCTTGCGTTGCCAGCAGCTAGACGAAAGGCATGCTCAAACAAGGCACGCCGAAAGTGCGGTATCAGAAACAGCGCTTCCGGTTCGCGCCAGGAAGGGCTCTTCCGGGCTAAGTCCGCCGCCTCTTCGTATATCACCGGCTGAGACTCCGCAAGTTGCTTTAAGAAGCTGCTCGGCATCTCCGCGATGATCAGGTCCTCTAACGCTTCATTCATTCCTTCCAGCCCTCCTTAGGCAACGATTCAACTATAGCGCATTTTAGTGCCACGATGTTAAACTGTGGCGGACAATTCTACAAAAAAAATTAACTATCGTAGTTGACTATTGCTAGTTCACTCAAGCATAATATCATTATGAATCGTTTGAGCACGGCAGAGCGGGTACAGATCCTTTCGGCCCTGGTCGAGGGCAACAGCCTTCGGGCGACGAGCCGCATGGTAGGCGTATCCATTAACACCGTTACAAAACTCCTGGTAGACCTCGGCAAGGCTTGCGCCACCTACCAGGGTGGGGCTATGCAGAATCTGCCGTGCCAGCGGCTGCAAGTCGATGAAATCTGGGCGTTTTGCTATTCCAAGCAGAAGAACGTCCCGGAGGAGATGAAGGGCCAGTTCGGCGTGGGCGATGTTTGGACCTGGGCGGCCATCTGTGCCGATACAAAGCTGATCCCGACATGGTTCACGGGCGACCGTGGAGCGGGCAGCGCGCGGGAACTCATGCAAGATCTAGCGCCCCGGCTGGCGCGGCGCGTCCAGCTAACCACGGAGGGCTATAAAGTCTACCTGGAAGCCGTGGATGAGGCTTTCCGGGGGCAGGTTGACTACGCTCAGTTGGTCAAGATCTACGGTCGGGATGAGTCCGAACCCGAAACGCCGTACAGCCCCGCGAAGTGCAACGGGGCGAAGAAAGAGCCCAGGATTGGCAACCCTGACCCGGACCATATCTCGACCAGCTACGTGGAGCGTCAGAACCTGACCATGCGCATGTCGATGCGACGGTTTACCCGTTTGACCAACGGATTCTCAAAGAAGGTCGAGAACCACGCCCATGCGATCGCCATCCACTTCATGCACTACAACTTTGGCCGGGTTCACAAAACGCTGAAGACCACCCCGGCAATCGCAGCGGGCCTCTCGAACCACGTTTGGTCCCTGGCGGAAATCGTGGGGCTGCTAGATTGAAACTGAGGCACTACGGCGCTTTTTGACAGCAGCAAGACCGGGCCTTGATAATAGATTCTCCGGCGCCCTGCTCCGGGGCCGCCGCCCTGCCGCGGCGCACAAGGAGACCTTCTCATGACTTATCACTACAAAGAATTGAAGCACGAGCGCATGGCCGACCTCCGGCTCATCGCCTCGAAGATCGATCATGAAGCCGTCAAGGGCTACACCCAGCTCAACAAGCAGCAGCTTCTCGACGCCCTTTGCACGGCCCTTCACATCGACAAGCACGAGCATCACGAAGCGGTTGGCGTGGACAAGGGAAAAATCAAAACCGAAATCCGCGAGCTGAAGAAGAAACGCGACGAGGCGCTCAAGGCTCACAATCACGTCGAGATCAAGTCGATCCGCCGCCAGATTCACCAACGCAAGCGCACCATTCGCAAAGCATTGGTTTCAGCAAAAGGCTGAGCAGAGCGCCTAGCGTGGGTGCTTGAGCCCGCGGACACGTCCCGCCCTGCTAATCGGCCGCCGGCAAGCTGAGCTAGACTGGGGTTGCCGTGTTCCCGTATCGAGCCTGCTCTCGCCGCTCTGTGTTGTGCGCGCCGCTGCTGCTGCTTTCGGGCTCTGTGTTTGGGCATGCGGCAGCCGGCGAACCTCCCTGGTTGACCGCCACACCCCAGAGCAAGGGATTCGACAGCGCCAAGCTCGATGCGGCGCGTGACGTGCTGGCGGCCCGCAACACCAAAAACTTCCTGGTCATCCGCCAGAATCGCATCGTCTACGAGTGGTACGCCGCCGATGCGGCGGCCACCAAACCCCATTACACGGCTTCGCTGGCCAAGGCGCTGGTCGGCGGAATGTCGCTGCTGCTCGCGCTCAACGACGGGCGTATCGCGGCCGGCGACCCTGCCTGGAAATACATCCCAGCCTGGAAGGACGATCCTAAGAAATCCAAAATCACCATCCGTCATCTCGCGACGCATTCCTCTGGCATCGAAGACGCCGAGCAGGACAACATTCCCCACATGGAGCTGCCCGTATGGAAGGGAATTTTTTGGCGCAAAGACCCCGACCCGTTCACGCCGGCCATC
>JBBDWJ010000023.1:0-9200 GCA_040902925.1 Bryobacterales bacterium
GTTTTCCGACGGACTTACTAAATTGTGCTGAATTCGGCTGTCAGCGGCCATCGGGAAGTCGCCTTAATACGTTTTAGGCTAGAGGGCTTAATACGCCTTACAAAAAGCATTCGGCCGCGCCTCCAACCCGAGGCAAGAGGCGATTTCCGGGCGTTACCCCTCGCGCAACGAGCCCAGCGGATCGAGACACGCGGCACGTACGAGTGGCGCGGCTGTCGCAAGCAAAGCGCTACCAAAGCCAAAGTGCAAAAGGCAACAGGCAAAAGGCAACAGGCAAAAGGGAAAGCCCCCGGGATGCAGTGGCTTGCGGATGCCTTTTGTTACAGAGCTACGGGGTCTTTACTTCGAGTTCCCTGACCGGCCGGCCGTCTCCCCACTTGCCCATGAAGCGCTGCTCGGGGGTGTTGCCGAAGGCGACGCCGCAGTTTTGGTTCTCGAAGGCGCAATTCAGCAGGGCTTCGGAAAGCTTCCAGTAGCAGTAGTAGTCGACGGCGTTCGTGCGCGTCAGCGGCAGCGCGATTCCTATCAGTGCCGTGAAGGCGTTGTTGTTGTACTGTTCTTGCAAGGATAGCGGCTCGTCGTGGCCGGAGTTGATCGGCGCGAACAGGTTATAGGGATCGGCATGATGAGTCACTAGATTCTTGAATGGCGGTTGGATTTGGGTGTCTCTCCAAAGCCGCTTGGCGAAATGAGGGCCGACGACCGGGTCCGTGCTGCCGACCAGGAGGAGCAGTTTCGTCGCGGCAGGCATTGCCCCGTAGCCTTCGGGCAGGCCGATGTCGGAACCGTACCAGCCTTGGTTGACCATCAAGGCTTGCACCTTGGGCAGGCCGTTCGCCGGCGCGTGTACGGTGATGTTTGCGGCCAGCGCGCCGCCGTAGGAATGGCCGAGGACGGCGAAATGATCGAGTCTCGGCTGCACGCAGCTGCCCACGTCGCATCGGGCTTTCAGTTCCGCCAGGGCGCTCTTGATGCCTTGGACGGCGTTTGCTTCAAACTCACGCGCGTGCGTGGGGAATTTCTCAAAGCGCGGATAGATGACGATGTTGCCTTTACGCACGAGGTGCTCGATCCAGCCCCCGTACATCTTGGGATTGACCTGCGCCAATCCATGGAGGAAGACAACCACATCGGCGGATTCGGGGGCGGGGTCGTCGGGGATGAACAGCGCGAAGCCGTCAGCGCTTTCGTCTTTCGAGATGTGGACGACTTTGGCGTGGGTGTAATCCTTGCCGCCGGGGCCTTTTTCAGGCTGCTCGGGCGGCGAGCGGCGCTCGATGGTCGCATAGTCTTGGGCGGGCGGCTGCCGCAGGGTACAGCCGAGGCTCAAGGCGGTTAGGATCACCAGCAGGGCTGGGGAAAGGGAGAACGCTGTATTGAGCACAACACGCGGCCCCGAGTCACTCGACCGTAATACAAAAGATAAGGCCTGACGGCGTGACGGGTGGCCATGCGGCTCATGCCGCCCTACACCGTTCGGAGTAGGCATGCGGGAATTGTAACCGATCTTCGCGGCGCTAAGCCAAGCCGGCGGGCCTCGTGACCCCTGCTGTTCAAAGGTTTCAGCGCACAACGAGGAATCGCAAGCCGCGCTCGACGACAGTTCCTTAATCTTGGTTTCGATCAGCACGTGCTTGATGGAACTAGAGGGAAGCGAGAAGCAGGTCCGGAACCCGTTCAAAATGCCGGCGGTTTCGAGTGAGCAGTTCGCCACCATTGCACCAAACGATACCGGCGATCAGGCAATCGGCCATCGGGATCGAGTTGCCGGTTCGATCCAAGCCCCGGCGAATGGAAGCGGCCTTATCTGCTGATGCTTCGTCGAGTGGGAGCAGTGTAAACGCAGACAGAAGCTCCAGCCACTGCTTTTCCTGCCGCGTGTTCCTCGCGCCAGTTAGCAGTTCGAAACGGTTGACCACCGTCGTACAGAGTACACCCCGGGACAGTTCTTCCGCTATTCGAGGCACTGCTGGCCCGATCCCGGCAAGGAAGTCAATCATGACGTCGGTATCGGCAACCGTCACCGCCAGTTCTCCCTCAAATCGGCAACGTGGCGGCGGAGCCGGTCGGCTTCCTTGGATGACAGAGTTCCTCGCATGGCAACGGCCCTGCGGCGCCGGGCCTGGCGTTCTTCTTCGCGGTCCAGATAGACCTGGATTGCATCCGTCACCAGAACTGAGAAACCCTTGTCGCCTCTTCGGGCCGCCATTTCGAGCAGACGGGCACGGTGTTCCGCCTTCATTTCGATCGTGGTCCGCATCCCCTTATTATACATGCATGTGCATGCACAACTAGGCTCAGAGCACTGCGGCGCGTAAGCATGGTGGGCACTCCAGAGGCATCGTACAAATTCGCGGATGTTGAGATGAGGGCCTCGCGACGTCAGGCGGGAACGTCAGGTGAAGCGGGCCGATCTGAGGAGAAAAGGTTAAGAAGAAAAGGCAAAAGGCAAATTGCAACCGGCAAAGTTTTCGGCGCGAGGTAGAAGGCATGCTGCGGCGTTCGGCACGCGGCTACATTCCCAGGAAGCGTTCGAGTTTTGCGAGCACGGGCTCGAGCTGATCCATGGAACGGCTGGCCCGGCGAAGGTCGCCGTCGTTGAAAGCCTTTTCGGCTTGATTCAGCAACACGTTGAGCTGCGTGGAAGCGGCGGCCATATCTCCGCGCAGGGAGACGCCCTGGCGGGCTTGCTCCTGGCGGAGATTGTCGAGACTGCCGGTCACGGCGCCGGCTCTAGCAACAAGTTTCGTGAGACGGTCATCGAGGGCGTCGCGTAACGACGAATCATCCGGGGCGGCCGCGGCTTGACGCGGCGGATTCGCCACTTGCACCGTGGCCGGCGGCCGCTGCGCGTCGGCAACCAACATCAGGTCGCGCTTCTCCGGCGGCGCGGCCCCCACGGGCAGGAAGTAGAAATCGCCGATGACGCTCGAGCTGCTCCAGGCCAATTGCTTGCTGCCGGAAGCGTTGTAGACGCTTTCGCGTACCTGGTTGAAGACCTCGTCGAGCTTGAGGCCGGGCTTGCGCAGCGCTTCGAGTAAGTAGCTTGTGAACAAACCGTTGCGGCCGCCAGGGTTGTCGCTGGCGGTGGCGCCCGGCGCGGTGGCGAAAGCGACAAAGCTGCCGCGGGCGGCGTGCATGGCCGCCAAGCCCGCTGAGCTCGACCGCGACGTCGAGAACCCGTTGTTGCGGCAGGCGTCGAGAATCACGATGTTCAGACGTGAACCCGAACGCGCCATGCGGTCGTGCAGCTTCGACGCTGAGTAGGCGTCGTATTTAACGCTGGCTTCGTCCTTCACCTCGAAATCGACCGGGATGAGGTAGTTCTCCTGCTCGACCTGCAGGCCGTGGCCTGAAAAATGAAACAGGCCGACGCTGCCGGGTTCGAGCGACGACACGAAGCGGTTGATGGATTCCTCCATCGCGCGGCGGTCGCCGTTGGTGAGGGTCGTGACTTTGAAGCCGAGAGCTTTGAGGGTTTGATCGAGGTCGGTGGCGTCGTTGACGGCGTTTTGCAGATTAGGAGCGTGCTGATAGGCGCTGTTGCCGATCAGCAAGGCGTAGCGCGCTTCGGCAGCCGGCGCGGGAGCGGAGAAGGAAAGAACCGTTAGCAGGGCTAGCGCCGGCAGTAGGGAAACTCTCGATGCACGTTGCCTGATGGACGGAAGCATGGTTTGTTCTCCCGCGAAGACAGTTGCTCTCGCCAGGGGCGGCCTTGAAGCTTGCGCCGCCGCAAGAAATCTAGTTTCCGACCGTGTCGCCGACCTTGGGCGGCGTCGCACCGGCGTAGGTGCCGACCGCCGAACTCTGATCGACTTCGCTGATCGTTACTTCTCCGAGAGTTTCCTCAATCCGCCGCAGCACTTTGCCCGTCGCGGGATCCTTCACTTCGCGGGTAACGCGCTTGATCAGCAGTTTGTCGCCAACCTTAACGCCAGACGAGCTGCCGACATTGACGATCACGGTTCCGTCGGCGTAGTCGGCGACCAGGCCGTCGATCTCGATTTTCGTGGACGCGATGCGGCCGGCGTTGCCCTCCAGATCGCGGGCCACCGGCTCCACAGCCTTGTTGACCGCCTCGCCGATGATGGTGTTGGCGAAGTTCGAGCTGGTCATGTCGATAGCGCCGGCGCCGCCACCACCGCCGCCGTATCCGCCGCCAAGCAAGGAGGTGCCCTCACGCGTCGAATCGCCTTCGCCAGTTGCTACTGCCAGAATCTCGGCGGTGTTGACGTCGATCATGCGCGCGGTAATGGCGACGACAGCTTTGGCTTTGCTGCGTCCGACGCCGCCGATCGCCGCACCAAAACGCCCGAAGGCGCCGGTGCTGACCTTCGTGTTCTTGTCGTCGCGGCCAAACTGCGTGATGCTGCCGATGATGATCGTGTCAACTCCCAGCACCTTGCCGAGCTGGGCGGCCGAGGTCGGGTTGGCGCGGTCGCTGTTGGAAAAGTTTTGCTCCGTGAGGACTTTCTCTAGGGCGGAGCGTTCAATGACGGAGTAGACTCCGCCATTCACCAGCTTCTCGACCATCAGGTCGCGAATGCCCTTGCCTACGTCGTAGTGGCCGCCAAAGATCGCGTAGATATTGGGGGCCACGGTACCGTATTCAAAATCCAATACCGCGACGCGCTTTTTGCTCTGAGCAGTCGCCGCCGAGGCTACAAGAAGCACCAAAACCAAAGTGACAGCCAAGCGTCGCATGCTTTTCCCTCCCGTTCCTAGAAGTCCACCTAAGCCATAAAGCGTTTTGAAGCCAGTGGGATGTGCCTGGCAAGAGGCGCCTGGCCGGGGAGCCCTACTTCTGGTGGCAAGAGACCCTGCGGGCTACCCAGCGGATATGCCCTCAATTATATATGAGAAGCGCAAACGAGCCGAACAAGGGGATTACCGTAGGTGCATGCGGTGTAAGGGATGAATTTTGCGCGGGATTGTGAGGTTACCCACCGCGGGCGCCTGATCGCCGCGGCGGCATAGCCAATCTGCCGGCGAGGGAAGTTCTTGAAAGCGGGCATCTTCGCATGTGCCAGAGCCCTGGCCAGCGGGAGCGGTAGCCGCTCATCCGGAGGCTGTTATGGTGGTAGAGGCTTTTCGCGAGGTAGGCGTGAAGGAGAAAATGACCACCGATCGGCTGGCGTCGGCTCTGGAGTCGATCGGGGAAATCCAGGGCCGCATGACGGGCAAGCGACTGGCCGTGTTTCTGGACTATGACGGGACGCTGACGCCGATCGTCGAGCGGCCCGAGCAGGCGGTTTTATCCGCCGAGACGCGTGAGGTCGTTGAGGATCTGGCTTCGCTCTGCCCATTGGCCGTGATCAGCGGCCGCGATTTGCGGGATGTGCGGGACCTGGTCGGCATCAAGGGAATTTACTATGCCGGCAGCCACGGATTCGATATCGCGGGGCCGGCTGGACACCACATTTCCGTGCGCCAGGGGGAAGAATTCCTGCCGCAGCTTGATGAGCTGGAGATCCGGCTGCGGGATCGGCTGCGGACTGTTGACGGCTCCGAGATCGAACGCAAGACGTTTTCGATCGCCGTACACTACCGGCGAGTGGCTTCCGGGCACGCAGCGGAAGTTGAGCGGGTGGTGGACGAGGAGTTGGCGAAATCACCGCAACTTCGCAAAACCCTCGGGAAGAAGGTTTTCGACCTGCAGCCGCGGATCGATTGGCACAAAGGGAAAGCTTTGATTCACCTGTTGAATGTCTTGCACCTGGATGGGGCAGACGTTCTGCCTATCTTCCTCGGCGATGATTTGACGGATGAGGATGCGTTCGAATCGATTGCCGGCCGTGGTATCGGAATCGTGGTGCGGGATGAGGTTCGGCCGACGGCGGCGCAATTTGCCCTTGAGAGCGCCGCGGAGGTTAGGCGGTTCCTGGAGGTTTTCGCAAAGATTTTGCGTGAACAGGGGTGACAGGCTTGGCTGGCGGTTGCGACGTCGCGACACAAGCGAGGCTTCGATCACCGGGCCCTCCCTTCGAACGCGGTGCATTGTGGTTGTCAACTGGCTGCTTCGTAGCGGCGGGTGCTGTCCTGATCTTGCGTTGGTTTCGGTTGAGGGCGTGGCGCTGGGCCAATCCCATCGCCGCAGGCGATCCGAGCCCCATCCGCAAGGGTGGGGTCACATTCTCGATCGCGCGGTACAGTGCAGGAAAGCTGGTCAACCCCATCCTCGCGGATGGGGCTCGGATCGGTATAACCCGGACACATGGGTAACACTTTGACCCAACCACATGGGTAACACTTTCTCCGATTCCCCCCGAACGCCCAGTTTTTGCGAGTCAGTGGACTGCGTCAAGGTTACCTTCCCAGCTCGCTAAGCGAGACCTTGACCCACTCCACTGACTCGCAAGGACTTTGCTCCGCCAGGCGGGGAATCGGGAGGGGCTGGGTGCCCACTCCACGCAAAGCCATTCCCACCGCACAAATCATCTACTTGACGCGACAAAGTGTTACCCATGTGATTGGGCCAAAGTGTTACCCATGTGCCCGGACGTTCAGATTCGCCTGCAGCGATTTCGGAATTCACCGAATGCACAGACCCGACACGCGGGTTTAGGACACTACCCAGCGTCGGGCGCGCGGCCTTTTGCGGGACTCCTTTCGTTATAGTTAGGAGTAGGTTTTGATATGGGTTTTGTTGGCGTTATCGAGGCTTTGCGCGAGTTTCGCGAGGGACGGCTGATCGTCGTCGTCGATGACGAAGATCGCGAGAACGAGGGCGACCTCACGATCGCGGCCGAGAAAGTTACGCCGGAAGCGATCAATTTCATGGCCAAGCATGGCCGCGGCCTGGTGTGTCTGGCGCTGACCGAAGAGCGGCTCGACTACTTGCGCATTCCGATGATGACCGAGCGCAACACGTCGCTGATGGGGACGGCGTTTTGCGAGTCGATCGATGCGCGCACCGGTGTGACGACCGGCATTTCCGCCGCGGATCGCTCGCGTACGATTCAGGTGGCGATCGACCCGGCGACGCGTCCCGACGACCTCGCAAGGCCGGGCCACGTGCCGCCGCTACGGGCGCGCAAAGGAGGCGTGCTGGTGCGCGCCGGGCAGACCGAAGCCGGCGTCGATCTGGCGCGGCTGGCGGGGATGGTTCCCGCGGCGGTGATCTGCGAAATCATGAACGACGACGGCACAATGGCGCGCGTGCCGCAGCTTCTCGAGTTCTGCGCGCAGCACGGCCTGAAGATGCTCACGGTGGCCGAGCTGATCCGCTATCGCCTCGAGAACGAGCACTACCTCGAACGCTTCGCCGAAGGAACCCTGCAGACTGCCTACGGAGAGTTCCGAACCATCGCCTACCGCAGCGAGCTCGACCAGGAAATTCACCTCGCGCTGGTCAAAGGCGACGTCGCCGGCGCCGAATCCGTGCTGGTGCGCATGCACTCGCACAACCTCATGGGCGACGTGTTCCGCTCCGCCGAAGAGCCGTCCCAGGACCTCATCCAGAAATCGATGGAGCGAATTGCCGCCGAGGGGCGCGGTGTTTTGGTTTACCTTCACCAGACCGGGCTTGGATACGGCCTCGCACGGCTCGCCGACGGCTCGCAGCGCATCATCGCTCATCCCAAGGAGCCTTACCAGCAGACCTTGCAGACGCAGCGGCGCTTGCAGTACCAGTCAGGCATCGGGGCGCAGATTCTTTCCGACCTGAAGCTGCGCAAAATTCGCTTGCTCACCAACCATCCGCGCAAGGTGGTCGGCCTCGAAGGTTTTGGGATCACGATCGTTGAGCAAATCCCTGTGATCGACAACGATAGCAGGGAAGTTGCTCCCAATCGCCGCTCGGAGCCGGGTTCATCCTGAGGATTTGGCGCCCGCCATCCGCCGCTTCCGGCCACCCTCGCTTGGATACTTTCGCGCTACGCGGCGGATATCGTAGTTGAACTCGCGATACTGCCTCTCCCAGCGCTCCGCTTCTTCCCTTGTATAACGGTAAAAGCCGTTGGCGTTAGCCACGCCTTTGCCGCCCGCGGCCATGAGTTTTTTCATCGCCTCGGGCACTTCCGTTCCCCGGCTCAACTCGGGCCAGAGGTCTTTCATCACCACGCCGTAGGCGGCGCCGCCGGTGAGATCCATGTAGCGGAACGGGCCCGCGAACGGAATCCACCAGCCGATGTCGTTTCGCAGCGAACGATCGACGTCCTCCATCGTCGCCCAGCCCTGCTCGACGATATGAAACGCCTCGCGGTAGAGCGCGTAGGCGCAGCGGTTGGAGATGAAGCCGCGGACGTCGCGGCGGAGCAGCGCCGGCTCTTTGTCCCAGTTCGCGGCAAGCTCGATGACGCGCCGCGCGACGGCCGGGCGCGTTTGTTCGCCGCAGGCGACCTCGAGGAAGCGCGAGACATGGGCGGGCTCGGACCAATGAATGGCTACATAGCGGCCGGGGTGTACCGCGTCCTTCTGGAACAATGAAATCGGGATCGCCGACGTGTTCGAGCCGATGATCGCCGCCGGCGAGACGATTGCCTCAATCTTGCGGAAGACTTCTTTCTTGATCCTGATGTCTTCGGCCGTCGATTCGATAACCAGCACCGATTCGCGCAACGAGGCGTAGTCCACCGACAAGGTGAGGCGTTGAATCGTCTTCGCGGGGTCGGACTTGAGAAGGCCTTCGCGTTTCATCTGCCGCAGCATTAGGCCGATCTTGCGTCTGGCCCCGCCGAGCTGCTTCTTGCTCACGTCAATGCCGGCCACGGGATGCCCGGCTGCCAGCAGGCACGTCGCGATGCTGGTGCCCATCAGGCCCATGCCGACAACGCCAACGGGCATACTGCCGGGCTGGGCGCTTTTCCGGGATCTGACCCGCCGCCCGGGTTGGCGGGAGGGTTTCGTCGTTAGCGATTTTTTCGGCATGCCGCCATTCTCGCACTCAGATTCCTGCGAGCAGGGGCGGCTTTGGAAAGGCGGGAGTAGGATCTTTTTCGCACCTCGCCTGAGCAGGGGAGTAGCGATTCAACGGAGTGGGCCCGCGTCCTGAATTTTGCCTTAGTTACTTTCCCACTTAAAATTCGGCACCTAAGCTCCTTGTCTTCATAACCGCAACTGGTGGCTGCTTGCTGGATCGAACGGCAATCCTCCTCCCGAGAGGCCATAGATCAGGTCCGGCGGCATCGAGAGCCTTAGAACATTGTTCTCATAAAATGTCTTGACTTGATGTGTGAAAGTGTGTATCATCATTAATGATG
>JBBDWJ010000024.1:0-52795 GCA_040902925.1 Bryobacterales bacterium
GTGTCGCGGTCGACATGGACCACATGCCCGGCGCGCGCTGGTTCGAGGGCGCGCATCTCAACTTCGCTGAAAACCTGCTGCGCTACAACGATGACCAGCCGGCCATCGTTGCCTGGAATGAGTCGGGCGCGAAAAGGAGCTTGACCTTTGCCTATCTCAACGCCGAAGTATCGGGGCTGGCCGCGGCGCTGCGGGACGCAGGCGTTCTGCCCGGCGATCGCGTCGCGGCGTTGATGCCTAACGTGCCCGAAACGTTGATCGCCATGCTCGCGGCGGTCAGCCTGGGGGCGGTCTGGTCGTCGTGCTCGCCCGATTTTGGCGCCAAGGGCGTGCTTGACCGGTTCGGACAGATCGAACCAAAGGTGCTTTTCACCGTGGATGGTTATCACTACGGTGGAAAGCGGATCGAGCTGGCGGAGCGGATAGAGGAGATAGCAAAGCAGCTTCCCGCGACAGAAAAGATCGTCGTGATCGGCTATCTCGAAGCCGAGCCGACGCTGCCAACCCCGAATTCCGTGCGGTACTCGGACTTCACGGCCAGCGAAGAATCGCCGCGGATGGAGTTCGAGCAACTGCCGTTCGACCATCCGCTCTACATCATGTATTCCTCCGGCACGACGGGGCTGCCCAAATGCATGATTCACGGCGCCGGCGGAACGTTGCTGCAGCATCTCAAAGAGCTGGTGCTGCACACCGATGTGAAACGCGGCGATCGCGTCTTCTACTACACGACCTGCGGTTGGATGATGTGGAATTGGCTGGTGAGCAGCCTGGCGGCGGGCGCCGCCGTGGTCCTCTATGACGGTTCTCCCATTCATCCCAAAAAGGACATCCTGTTCGAGCTGGCCGAGCAAGAGCGCCTGACGGTTTTCGGGACCAGCGCCAAGTACCTGGCGATGATCGAAAAAGAGGGACTGGCGCCGCGTGATTCGCACGACTTGAGCGCCATGCGCGCGCTTCTGTCGACCGGCTCGCCCCTCGCGCCGCAGAGCTACGACTACGTGTACGAGAAGGTCAAGACTGACGTCTGCCTGTCGTCGATTTCCGGAGGCACCGACATCATCTCGTGCTTCGCCCTGGGCAACCCCATCGGACCCGTCTATCGAGGTGAAATTCAGACGCGCGGGTTGGGGATGAAGGTCGAGATTTTCAACGACGCGGGAGAGTCCGTGCGCGGCGAGAAGGGTGAGCTTGTCTGCACCAAGCCGTTTCCTTCCATGCCCGTGGCCTTTTGGGACGATCCCCAAGGCGCGAAGTATCGCGCCGCTTATTTCGACGACTACCCGGACGTTTGGCGGCACGGCGATTGGGCCGAGTTGACCGAGCACGACGGCCTGGTGATTTACGGCCGCTCCGACGCCACGTTGAACCCTGGCGGGGTTCGCATCGGCACGGCGGAAATCTACCGCCAGGTGGAGCAGTTTGAAGAAGTCGCCGAAAGCCTGGTAATCGGCCAGGATTGGCGCGGGGATTTGCGAATCGTCCTGTTCGTGAGGATGCGAGAAGAGTCTACGCTGAGCGGCGAGCTGCAAGAAAAGATTCGCAAGGGTATCCGCGAGAATGCCAGCCCGCACCATGTGCCAAAGAAAATCATCCAGGTGGCGGATATCCCGCGGACGATCAGCGGCAAAATCACCGAGCTTGCCGTGCGGGAGGTGGTTCACGGCCGGCCGGTAAAAAACCGCGACGCGCTGGCGAACCCCGAGGCGCTCGAACTCTATCGGAATCTGCCGGAGTTGCAGGAAGTATAATCTGCTAACGATCATGAGCACGGTTGCCGAACCGCGGCGCGCCGAAGAGATCATGCGGCGGCTGAAGAGATTCACGCTTAGCAGCGAGCGGAGGTGGGGCCGCATGACCGCGCATCAGATGATTTGTCATCTGGCCGATGCAATACGCATGGCTCTCGACGAGCGTCCGGTTAACTTCTGCGGCAACTGGGCGTCCACTCACATCGTCAAGTTTGCCGCCCTGTATTCACCTCTGCCGTGGCCTAAAGGAGTGAAAGGGTCGCCAGAGCTCGATCAGGAGACCGGCGGCGGCACGCCCCCCGTAGACTTCGAGTCTGATCGCGACGAACTGTTGACATTGATCGAGCGCCTTCGCAAGCAGCCTGCGGACTCACCATCCCCGCAACATCCGATGTTCGGTCCGCTGAGTTGGGCCCAATGGAAGGTCTTGACCTATCGGCATTGCGATCACCATTTGCGTCAGTTTGGGGCCTGAAGACCGGGATTGCGGAGCCGCAGAAGCACTTTTCAGTTCGGCCGCTACGCTGCCGTGCGCTTCAGATAGATCACCTTAGGGTTGTAGACAAGCACCATCTGGCCGCGTTGATTTCGCACCGTGTTTTCGAAGGTGACTACACCGCGCTTGCCGTCGCGATCTTGTCTTTCCGCCACGCGGGTACGCAAGCGCACTGTATCACCGAGGAAGACCGGCCTTGTAAAGCGCAAGTTATCGATTCCGAGAAACGCTACCAGCGCTTCGTTTGGAGGCGCCATTCGCATAGCCAACCCAGTTGAGATGCTGAAGACCAGCGCGCCATGAGCAATGCGCCGGCCGAAGGCGCTGCGCCGCGCATATTCCTCGTCGGTGTGGATGGGGTTGTAGTCGCCCGATAACGCCGCGAACGCCGCCACGTCCGCTTCAGTGACGGTTCGAGCGTCTGACTCTGCCGAAGCGTCAATCTCGAAGTCTTCAAAATACTGGGGCACCCTGATTTCTCCGTGGTGAAGGGTATTCCTTCATGACTAACGCATTAGCTTAAGGGAAAGCGCCGCTGGCAGGCGAGGTAGCGACTCCCTACACTGAAGGCAGTGGGATGCCAGTCGAGAGTTCGAGGCGGGGCCGCATGCACCGCACGAAGCCGATACATGCCGGCTGCCGGCGCGATTTTGGTTTTCGCAATCTTATTGAGTGTGCCCCCGAGCAGCGCAGCCGAAGTGCAGATCAACGTATTCGGCCTGTTCGCTCCCACCGAGTTGCGATTGCAGACCGCGGGATCGCAAATTCTCCACATCAAGGCGCAAAGCGGCGAAGCTCGAATCGAGGGCGGGCAAACGGCGGAGTGCCGCGCGGCACGCGCGCGCGTGGAGTGCAGCGTTGGCGGCCATACCATCGCCGACGTGCTAGTTGTCGTTACGGGCGAGGGCTCCGCGCCGGCGTTTCGGCTTTCCGTTCCGGGAGAGATCGCTCGGGTGTTTGAGGGCCGCCTGCAACTCACAGCAGTGGGGCGGACCCTGCACGCCGTCGTCGCAATGGACCAGGAAACCGCCGTGGGCTCGATCGTAGCCGCCGAAAGCCCGCCTGACGCGGCCTTCGAAGCTTTGAAAGCACAGGCCGTGGCGGCGCGGTCTTATCTGCTGGCAGGCGCGCGCCACGCCAGCTTTGATTTCTGCGACACAACCCATTGCCAGTATCTACGCGCACCGCCGCGCGACGGGCACGCTGCACGGCGCGCCGCTGAAGCGACCGAAGGGCTGGTGCTGACTCACGCGGGTCAGGTCGTGCGGGCCCTGTATTCCCGCAGTTGCGGCGGCGTGACGCGGACGTTGCGCGAAGCCGGCTTGCCATCGGATGGGTATCCGTTCTTCAGCGTAACGTGCGAGTTGTGCCTCCGCGAACCGGAGACATGGCAGACGACGTTCCATCGCGACGTGATCCAACCGATCCTGGAGAGTCCGACCGAGGCGATGCGCCTGGCGTTCGCGCGACGGGCCGGCTGGAACGCCCTGCCGAGCGTGCGGTTTCGCGCCGCGGCTTCCGGTGATTCCGTGACGCTGCACGGCACGGGACGCGGCCACGGGATTGGACTGTGTCAGATGGGAGCCGCCGCGCTGGCCCTCGTCGGCGCGGACTTTCGTGCGATCCTGCGCCACTATTTTCCGAATACTGGCCTGAGTGGCCAAGGCAGTGGCCAAGGGGACAGTCACCCGGCCACAGCCTTTTGAGCTCAATACCCACGAATCGATTCGGATGACTGTCCCCCTCCAACACCCCTCCAACTTCAGACGACGCTTGGGCCCTCATCTCCGCTGTCATCGCCTAGTTGACGCCGAAAATCGAGCTCCTTCACGAATGTCGATTTGTTACGCCATTTGGCGCGCACCTTGACGAACAACTCGAGGTAGATCTTGCGTCCGAACTGCTCTTCGAGTTGGACCCTTGCCGCGGTGCCTATCTGCTTGAGCTTTTGCCCTTTCGCACCAATGACGATTCGCTTCTGACCATCCCGCTCGACCAGGATGGTGGCGCCGATGTGCAGCAGGCGGGGTGTTTCTTCCCATTTCTCAATCATCACCGCCGTGGAGTACGGCACCTCCTGGCCCGTGGTGAGGATGACCTGCTCGCGAATCAGCTCGGCGGCGAGAAACCGCTCCGGCTGATCGGTGATGAAGTCCTCCGGGTAGAACGGCTGCCCGTCGGGAAGATGATCGAAGACCAGCTTCAATAACAAGTCGAGGTTCTTCCCTTTCTGGGCTGAAATCGGCACGACCTCCTGGAACTCATGAAGCTGCCGCCACTGTTCGATCAGCGGCAGCAGGGCGCCTTTGGGGCGCAGCAGGTCGATCTTGTTCAGCACCAGCAGCGCGGGAGTCTCCACCGATTTCACGATCTCGAGAGCGGCGCGGTCGTCGGGCCGGATACCGCTCTCTGCATCCGCCAGCAGCAACACCAGGTGGCAACCTGAGGTCGCCCGCCGCACTTCGCGCATCATGCGGCGTCCAAGTTCCTGGGACGGCTCATGAACGCCGGGGCTGTCGACCATGACGATCTGCCCTTCCGGGCGAGTAACGATTCCCTGGATGGCGTCGCGGGTAGTTTGGGGCTTCGCGGTGACGATGGCGATTTTGGAACCGACCAGCGCGTTGAGAAGAGTGGATTTGCCGACGTTAGGCCGGCCGAGGATAGCAACGAATCCGGACTTCACGCCGCGCCCTTCTCGTTCGGCTGGTCTTCCAGTTCGCCTGTTTCAGAAGCGCCGTCCTTGGGCGGCGGGAGGCGGCGCACGCGGACTCGGTTGATGCGGCGGTCGTCGGCGGTGAGCACTTCGATCTCGATGCCGTCGAGTTGAATTTTTGTGCCAGGCGATGGGACGTGGCCGAGCTGCTCACATACCAGGCCGCCGATAGTGGTGGTCTCGAAATCCTCGTCCGGACGGAAATCGACCAGTTCCTCGAGGCGGTCGAGATCGACGTTGCCGCCGGCGATGAAAGAATGGTCGGGCTGCTCGATCACGTCGAGCTCCGGTTCGGACTCATCGCGGATCTCACCGACGATCTCTTCCATCAAATCTTCCATGGTGGCGATGCCGGCGGTCTGGCCGTATTCGTCGATCACGATTGCCATGTGGACGTTCTGTTCCTGCATCTCGCGGAGGAGTTGGTGAATGGGCTTGGTCTCGGGCACCAGAGGCACGGGCCGCATGAGCTGGCGCACGGGCGTTTTGAGGCGCTGGTCCTGGTCAATCTCGAGCGTATCCCGGCTGTGTACGAAACCGACAACGTTGTCGATGGATCCTTCGAAGACCGGGAGCCGCGAGAACTCGTTCTCGATCATGAGCTGCCGCAATTCCTCGACGGATTGATTGGCATCGAGGGCGACGACTTCAGGGCGCGGCGTCATCGCTTCGCGCACGGTCTTATCGCCGAACTCGACCACGGACTGGATGAGTTTGCGGTCTTCTTCGCCGATCAGTCCCTCTTCCTGTCCAACATCGAGCAGGACTTCGATATCGCCCGAAGCGTTCGAGCCGTTCTTCTTCGCAAAATCTTCTGCCCCCAGCTCTGCCACCGAAGACGCGAACCCGGCCAGCAGCAACACCGGTTTGATCGACCAGGCGATCACCCGAGCCAGCGGAACAAAACGCAGCGCCCAGACTCCCTTGGTGCGGCTCACCAGGATCGACGGCACAATGTGAACGAACAGGATCAGGCCCGTGATCGATAGGACGACAGCTTCGAGAATCGCCAACTGAGAGAGAACCGCAAAGTCGAACGGTCTCGCCTGCAGCGTCAAATGCACGGTAATAATCGTCAGGATAATGAGCGCCACCTGGCGGGCCATCGCGAACCGGCGCATGCCCTCGTCGTGCTTCAGCTTCAGCAGCGGTTCGATGTGGCTCTCGAAAAACTCAAACGAGCGGGCGTCTTCGCGATGCCGGAAGCGCACGGACTCGACGTAGAGCAGGTGCAAGTACGACGTCAGCGACAATACGCCGCAGACCAGCACCGCGATCGTTGCTTCGAGGTAGATCACCCGGTTGCGCGCTCCGTCAACGCGGGCTCGAGGCCGTATTTCTTGCGCCAGCGCATCTCGACACGCCGCATTTCCCCGTCATCGGCATCGTGATCATGTCCGACCAAGTGTAGGATTCCGTGAAGGATCAAAAGTTTCAACTCGTCTTCCACCTGATGGCCGAATTCCCGCGCCTGGCGCTCGGCGCGGTGGGCGGAGATCAGAATATCCCCCAAGCGGCCCCGCTCGCCGTCAGGAAACGACAATACGTCGGTCGAGTAGCGCTTTCCCCGAAAGCGGGTGTTAGCCTGGCGCACTGCGGCGTCGGAGGCGACGACGACGGCAAAGTCACGTCCGCGTCCCACGTCCCGCCCCACTCGGCGTGCAAATCCGGCAACTTCACCCTCGTCGAAAGACACCTTGCGCTGGCGGTTCTGAAACCAGGCAAGGTCGCTGGACTCTGAAGGCATTTCACGCTGCGACGGGTTCATTGACCGTCCGATGCGGTTCGCTGCATGTTGTCAGGCTTCAGCGGCTATGTTACGCGGCGGCGCGGCCGGTTCGAGTTTGCTGTTGTTGTAGCGCTCGTAGGCCCGGATGATACGCTGCACCAGATCGTGGCGAACGACGTCCTTCTCGTTGAAGTAAATGAACGAGATGCCTTCCACGGCCAACAGTACGTCCACCGCCTCGAGCAGTCCGCTGCGCTTGCCGGAGGGCAGATCGATTTGCGTCACATCGCCGGTAATCACCGCCTTCGAACCAAAGCCCAGCCGGGTGATAAACATCTTCATCTGCTCGGCGGTGGCGTTCTGAGCCTCGTCGAGGATGATGAAGCTTTCGTTGAGCGACCGTCCGCGCATGAAGGCCAGCGGTGCGATCTCGATGGTGCCGTGCTCGATCAACTTCTCCACGCGCTCGCCGTCGAGCATGTCGTACAGCGCGTCATAGAGCGGGCGCAGGTAAGGATCGATTTTTTGCTGCAGCGTGCCGGGTAAAAAGCCGAGACGCTCGCCGGCTTCGACGGCGGGCCGGGTCAAAACAATCCGTTGCACGCGCTTAGCAAGCAATTCGGAAATCGCCATCGCCACGGCGAGGTACGTCTTGCCGGTGCCGGCCGGGCCTATGCCAAAGACCATGTCGCAGCGCTCCATGGCCTCGAAGTAGACCATTTGGTTGAGGCTGCGGGGAGCGAGCGTCTTGCGGCCGTAAGTCCGCTTGCGGCTGCTGTGGACCAGGTTCCGCAAGCTAATGCGCGGGTCCTCGGCCACCACTTTCAGGAAGCTCTTTACATCGCCGTTGGTGAAACGGTGGCCTTCCTGGAGCAGGTTCTCGTAGTCGGAGAGAATCAACTGCGCGCGGCGCACCTTTTCGGGCTCGCCTTCGATTTCCAGACTGTCTTCCAACAGGTGGGTCGTGACGCCCAGAGCGTCTTCCAGCAGGCGAATATTCTCGTCACGGGTTCCGAATAGGGACTCGATGCCTTGCGTGATTGTGACTTGGGATTTAATCAAAGCAGGGAGCTGTCGCCTCCTGAGAAATCAATGCACGCAGGAAGGAACGGCCAGTCGTTCAACTGGGTCCGGGCGAAACTCTCCGGGTTTCCCTTCTGCAATGGGTAGGTACTGCGAAAGCGGATACGGGCACACCCCGGTCGGCTCATTATCTTCTCTGCTCCGACTATACCCAAGCAGGGGGGGCAAGTCAATGAACGGCGGCGAGGGATCGAGAGGTCCCTTCATGGCCGTTTTCTTTTCGTAACTAATTGTAACCAAAGGGTATTTTTACCGGGAAACGAACGCCAGCACAGGGGTGATTCGGGACTGTCACGGCGCCACGCGGATCCGGATCGGTCGGCAATTTCGGGACTACCCGGCGTAGACCGTTTCAGCCGCTCTCGCCCCGCTGGAGACGGCTTCGTAGCCCTGCCGCATGAGGCCGGACTGTAGCGCCTCCAGGAACAACAGCACGTTGTTGCGCGTCGACGAGCTTCCCATTAGTCCGATTCGCAGAATCTTTCCGGCCAGGGGACCGAAGCCTCCCAGGACCTCGATTCCGTACCCGTCGAGCAGATCCTTGCGCAGGGCGGTGTCGCTGACGCCGTCGGGAAGCCTTACGGTATTTAGCGTCCAAAGCCGGTGTCGCGGTTCGACGTGCATCTTCAGGCCCATGGCTTCGAGCCCGGCAACCAGCGCCAGGTGGTTCGTGCGATGGCGCTCGAAGCGCGAATCGAGTCCTTCTTCGTGGACGATGCGCAACGCTTCGCGCAACGCGTACATCATGTTCGCGGGCGTGGTGTGGTGATAAGAACGCGGCACGCGCCACGCAGGCCAGATCAATTTGAGGTCGTGATACCACGATGGAACGAGAGCCTTGCTCTTTTCGAGCGCTTCCACCGCGCGCGGGGACAGAGTCATCGGCGAGAGCCCGGGAGGCGCACCCAGACATTTTTGCGTCACGCTATAGGCGATATCGATGGCGTTGGCGTCGATTTCGATGGGCATGCCGCCCAACGAGGTGACGCAATCGGCGATCACCAGCGCGCCAACGTCGTGCGCCGCAGCGCAGATCGCTTTGGGATGCTGCAACGCGCCGGTGGACGTCTCGTTGTGGACGAAGCCGACCACCTGCGGGCGTTCGCGCTCGATAAACTCGCGAGCTTCGCCGTCGCTGAAGGTTTCTCCCCATGGTTTTTCGAGCCGTACGATTTCGGCTTGCTGGCGGCGGCACATCTCGGCCATGCGCTCGCCGAAAAACCCATTGACGAAGATAGCGATTTTGGTGCCCGGCGCGACGAAATTCATCACCGCGGATTCCATGCCCGCCGAGCCGGTTCCGGTAATGGCCAGCGTAAATTCGTTAACAGTCTGGAAGGTGTAGCGCAGCAACTCCTGGATGTCGTCCATGACTTCGAACAAAGCCGGGTCCAAGTAACCGACCGTCGGAGCCGCCATGGCGAGATAGACGCGCGGATCGACCATGCTCGGGCCTGGGCCGAGCAAAATACGCCGCGGAGGAATGAAAAAGGAATATTGTTTTTCGGGCATCGCTACGAAGGCCAAGATAGCATAGCCAAACTGTGGGAATTGGGCCGTCCGGTTTTCACAACCACCTGCATTGGCTTCGTGCTAGTTCTACCAGCGGCTTATATCTTGCGGCCTGGGCCGTCCCCAGTGGGGTCTACGTCTGAACTCGGTTTCGCAACAGCCTCTCGCTAGCTTGCGACAAACAGCGCCGGCCTTCAAACATTGCGGGATTTAATTGCTCAAAAAAGGTTGTGTCGAACACATCTGGCGTGTAGACTCGATGGCAACCGGAAATCTCGAATCAATATTTTCTCAGCATCATAGTGAGAGTCTGCTTGGCTATTCACCAGACCCTCATCGCACTGCTCTCAAAAATCTTCGAAGGGAAAAAGGGGGTTGATGTGTTTTGGGATCCAAGAGGACGGCGCCGGCAGGCTTTCAATCTTTGGCGATATGCGATTCTTTGCGTTCTTATACTGCACGGCTGGAGTGTGCCGGCGCGAGCATCGGACTATGGCAAGGTCCCTCTCAGTTTTGAAGAAAATCAGGGCCAGACGGCCGCTGAGGTGCAGTTTCTCGCTCGCGGAGACGGATCAACTCTTTACCTCACTTGCTCCGAGGCAGTCCTTCAACTGACCGGCCGGGCGGGAACCAGCGCTAATTCGAAACTGGCCCGAGACGCAGCGGATCAAACCGTTTCCACGAAGGGCGTGCTGCGCATGAGCTTCGGCGCTTCGGGAAACGAGTGCCGCGCCGAGGGCCTCGACACTCAGCCGGGCCGCGCGCACTATTTTCAGGGTCGCGCGCCCGAGGGGTGGATTACCCAGGTTCCGCTCTACGCCAAGGTTCGTTTCGAGGAAGTGTATCCGGGCATCGACTTGATTTTCTACGGCAACCAGCAGCGTATCGAGTACGATTTCGTGGTCGCCGCGGGCGCCGACCCCTCCCCAATCCGGCTGAGAATCGATGGCGCCGAAAGGCTGGGCGTTGACGGCAGCGGATCGCTCATCGCCGCGTTAGGAGGCGAACAGGTCGTCCAGCACCGGCCGCTTGTTTATCAGATCAGCGAAGGTCCCAAAACAGGCGGCGATCCGAACCGCGAGATCGTCGAGGGCAGTTGGAAGCTGCTGGCGGAGAACGAGGCCGGCTTCGAGCTAGGCGATTATGACCGCAACCGGCCGCTGGTTATCGATCCTGTGATCGTGTACTCCACCTACGTCGGGGCCGGCGCGGTATCGCGGGGCTTCGACATCGCCGTTGATGCCCAAGGGTCCGCCGTCATCGTGGGCGAAACCGACTCGATCGATTTCCCGGTGACCGACGGTGCTGCCCAGACGGAGTATCGCGGAGGCACCAGAAGCGGCATCATCGTCAAGCTGAACCCGGAGGGCAATGAGACTGTCTTCGCCACCTATCTCAGCGGATTCGGGCTCGATCAAGCGTTCGGAGTTGACGTCGACCCGGAGGGTAACGTCTACGTAACCGGCGCAGCCAGGAGCAGCGACTTCCCGGTTACACCGGAGGCGTTCGACACCGATTCGCTGGGAGATGCCGCCTTCGTGACGAAGCTGCCGCCCGACGGTTCGCGGCTGATCTACAGCACGTTTCTCGGCGATGGAGGCGACGTCGCATGGGGAATCGCCGTCGATGACGACGGTAGCGCCTGTGTCGTGGGGGAAACGGTCTCCGCGGAGTTTCCCCTGGTCAACCCGATCCAGTCCACAAGAGTCAGCCCTCGAGACGCGTTCATTGCCAAACTGAATCCGGAAGGCTCGGCTCTGGTGTTCTCCACGTATTTTGGCGGCGCGGAGGGCAGAAGTCATGCCGAGGCTTGCGCCTACGATGAAGCCCACAATGCCTACGTCACCGGGCATATTGAGACCAATGGGAGTGTGCGCACGACCCCGGGCGCGCTCCAAATGGCATCTGCCGGGAACCGCGACGCGTTCCTGGTGAAGCTCAGCTCCGAAGGTGACCTTGTCTTTTCCACAATGCTGGGCGGCACGAATGCTGATTGGGGTTTTGACGTCGCAGTCGATTTCGCTGGCCACGCCTACGTGGCGGGTCAAACGAGCACAACGGATGGATCCTTTCCCGTCACTGCGGGCGCCATGAGGGAAACCCCTCGATCGAGCGAAGGTTTCGTGGCGAAGTTTAGCCCCAACGGAGACGAACTCATCTATTCGACCTTCGTCGGCGGCACGGGAAACGTCGAGCCCCTGGAGGGAATCGCGGTTGACACGGCCGGACACGCCTATGTCGCCGGCCGGACCAACGTCCTATCCGGCGTGGATCTTGTGAATGCGATTCCCGGCGCGGAGGGGACCGGCGGCGGCGCCAACAGCGCGGCCATTTTTGCCAAACTTCGCGTAGACGGTTCGGCCGCGCTGGTGTGGACCGGCTTCGGAGGTGGCGACGATGCCGAACAGGGTCACGCTATCGGCGTTGACTCGAATTGCCAGGCTTATATCACGGGCGAAACCGACTCGAAGGATTTCGTGACAGCCAACCCTTACCAGGCCCAATCGGCCTCCCCCGCTGGCAGCGCGGATGGATTTGTCACCAAGATCGACCCCACGATTGAGACTGTCGACCCGACAATCGGCTGCCGCGCGGTGGTGCAGGCGACCGGCACTCCTGTTGTACCAGAGGGGGCGGCCAACTCGATCATGACCGTGTACGGAAGCAACTTCGCGCCGGATGGCACGCAGGCGCTGGCGCCGGAGGTCGACGCCGCCGGGCGCATCAGCACGCGACTCGCGGACACTTGCATCGAGGTCGATGGCATTCGCTCGCCGGTCTTTGCCGTGCTGCCCGGGCAGATCAACTTTCAGAACCCCCACCAACTCGGCGAGGGCTATCGATCGTTTCGCGTGATCAGCGGCTGCGGCACCGCGAACGAGCAGGTCAGCGAACCCGAGCATATTCGGATCTATTCCGCGACGCCGGCGTTTTTCAACTTCGTCAACAACGGAAACGGTGCTAACCCCATCGCCGCTCTGCATCAGGACGGCATCCGGTACGTTGGACCGCCCGGGCTGTTCGGCGGAGCTGCCGAGACGACGCCGGCCGCTCCGGGAGAGTTCGTAAGCCTGTTCGCGACGGGCTTCGGCGCAACGGCGCCCGCTTTTGAGGCAGGCCAGGTTCCCGCTATGACGGCGGAGTTAACCACCGGCGATGTGCAGGTCACGATCGGTGGTATCGAGGTGCCGGCGGAAGATATTTTCTACGTTGGCGTGGCGCCTTGTTGCGCCGGCCTATATCAACTGGTGGTGAAGGTTCCGCCCAATGCCCCCAACGGCAATCTCGCGGTGGTTGTGACAATCCAGGGACGCGTTTCGCCTGAGGGGCCGTTCGTTGTGGTTCAGGGGCCGTAGTGTAGCTTGCACACGGCTCATCCGGAGGATCAGGGACAGCGCGCGCGGGATTGCTTCAGCGGCACGTTCCGGCAGGTAAAGCGTTGCGGCGTCCGTCCGCGGTGAAGCGGCCGTCCGCCGGGCAGAAGGTCAGCTCCGCACGATCTTCTCTTGCCGCAAGGCTACGTTGGCGAGGTGCGACGTGCGTGCGGCTTCCACCCCCGCGCGGATGTGCGCGTTGGGAGTCTTGCGGCTGCGGATGCAGTCGATCCAATTGGCGACGTTGGCCTTGGTGCCGTCTCCGGTCTGCTCCATCTTCTTGAAGGGCTCGGGTAGATTGGTGAATTCCGCGCGCACCACTCCTTCGGGATAGAGCGCGTAGCCGTCGCGCGTCAGCTTCAGCATGGCTTTGCCTCCCCGGAAGATAATGCCGCCGCCCTCAAGAGCTCCAACCATCGAGCTGTGATAGAGCACGGTGTAGTTCTGCGGGTAAAGGATTGTCGCGGTGACGGTATCCGGCGATTCGAGCCATGTGGTCGCGTGCGTGGAACCGCTGGCCTGAACGCGTTCGATGGCGGGACTGTTCATGTACCACTGCACTACATCGATCCAGTGCGTGAGCAAATCCGTAAAGATGCCGCCGCCGAAGTCCCAGAAAAAGCGCCAGCGGCGGAATTTCATGGCGTCAAAAGGCTGCTTGGGGCGCGTGCCGAGCCATTGTTCCCAATCGAGCTGGCTGACGTCGATTTCTCCCGGATCCTTGGAGGTCAGATAGTTTTGATACCACCAGGTTTCGACGAAGGTGATCTGCCCGAGCTCGCCCGCGTCGATGATCTCTTTCGCAGCGAGGTAGTGATCCCAGCTTCGCTGCTGCGTTCCGGTCGCGACGACTTGCTTTGAGCTCTCGACGCCGGCGATCAGCTTGTCGCCTTCGTCGAGCCGCTGCGTGACCGGCTTTTCGCAGTAGACGTCTTTGCCGGCGGAGATGGCCTCGAGAATCATCGGCGTATGCCAGTGGTCGGGCGTTGCGATGATCACGCCATCGATATCCTTGCGGCCGAGGATGTCGCGGTAGTCTTTGGCCGGTTTGGCCGCTTCGCCCAGCTCCTGAGCGGCCTGTTCCCGCCGCGGAATATATACATCCGAGACAGCCACGACCTCAACGTTAGGCGCTTCGCGCGCCTGGCGCGTGACGCTGCGGCCTCTGCCGCCCGCGCCGATCAAGGCAACGCGCACGCGGTCATTCGCTCCCAGAACGTGCTGCGGCGCCAGTAGAGTCGCCGCGGCTCCTGCTTGCAAAAAGTCTCGTCGTTTCATGGCGCCCCTATTCTCCCAAATCAGGCGCCGAAATGCGGGTCAAACGTCGCCATCTTGCAGGGCCTGAAACCGCCGGCGTTCGGCTTCGCCCAGCCGGTTCTGGCGCCAGCGCGCGCGAAAAGGAAACCTCAAAATCCGTCGAGCTTTTTGACCGGAATCGTAAACGAAACAGTGTTGACCTTCCCTTCGCGCTGCACTTGAATCCAGATGCGATACATTCCCGGGCGTGGAAAGATCAGGTTCATTTGAATCCGCGGGCCGCCGTCGGCGATCGCCGGGTGGGCGTGGATCATGTCGACCAGGTCCCCACTCACCGAAAGCATGTGCGCCCAGGCTCCCAGAAACTGCTCGAGCCCTTCGGCGGTATCGAGTTCGAAAAACAGCATCGTTTTGAACGCCGCGATCGGCTCGGCGGGCTCGGTGTGCAGCGAAATCGTGACGTTTTCGCCGCGCTTGGAATCGAGGTCCGATTTGAGGCTTCCGATGGATGCTTCCAACCCTTGCTCGAAGTCCTTCGTCGTCACCGTAGCGGGAATCAACTGCGGCGTCGCGTTGGCGGGATAGAAATCGGCCAACAGGCGATAGACCCCGGGCTTCGGGAAAACCGTTTGGTGCCGAAAGATGCCGTCGTCACCAAGCAAAGGGTGCTCGTGGCGGAAAACTTCAAGATCGTGGCTGACGTAGAGCAGGTGGAAAAGCTTGTCGTGGACGGTGCTGAAGCCGGTCGCGCGCTTGCCGTCACGCGGGTCCAGAATTTCGAACTGTAGCTCGACGGGTATGCCCGGCTCGACGCCCGGCGGATCGATTCGCAGCCTGACGTCATATTCGACCGGCTCGGCAACGCCGGCCACCAGGTCCATGCCGCATTTTGAGCATCGGCCGGCCGCGGCCGCCCGGATTTCGGGGTCCATCGGACAGTAGAAGGGCTGCGTCGCCGGGTCAGGCGCTGGCGGTTCAATGGCCTGGTTTTGACCCCACACAGACGCCGCGGCGGCGGCGAGCAGAATCACGCACCAGATGCTGGTCTTCGATACGCGCACGGCGTGTGCCGTCATGATAGCAACCGTGATAGGCCGGCCCTCCAGGCTGCTGCGAGTGTGAGCGCTCCACTCGGTCGTTCGCCTTGTGGCTCCACCTCGGACGATTTTCCGGCGGCGCTCCGCGCCCTGTCCATAGCGCGCCTCCTTGCTTTCTGGCATCGCTTCCCCGTATCGTTCAGCAGAGTCGGAGGAAGCATGCCCCAAACGTTGTTGGCTCTCGGCGCGCACTATGACGATTGCGTGTTTGGCATTCCGGGAATCCTGTTGCAGGCGGTGAGCAAGCACTATCGCGTTGTCATCCTGGCGATGATCGGCGACTACGAAAACTGGGCGCCGGCCAAAGGCCGCACCGCGGAGCTGAAGCAAGGCACCATCGAGATCTCGAAGCGGCATGGGGCCGAAATGCGCTACCTCGATTTCAAGTCCGGGCACTTCGAGGTCACTCCGGCCACGAAACGCGCCGTGGCCGAGGTCGTCGCCGACGTCAAGCCCGACGTGGCGTTTCTGTTGTGGCCGCGCGACAGTCATCCCGACCATGAGGCTGCGTCGAGTCTCAGCAAAATCGCTCTGAATCTCACCGACCGCGTGCTCGAGAGCGAGCCGGTTCGCGGCCCCAGCCGCGCCTATTACTACGACAATGGCCCGCGCCATACAATCGGTTTCGAGCCCGATACCTTCGTCGATGTCACGCCGCAGTGGAAGACGGCGATCGACTGGCTCGGGGAGTTCATGGCGCTGGTGCGCAACGAACCCTACAAGCCCGGGGCTCTCGACGGTTCGCAGCAGTTGAAACAGACCATCGCGCAGTATCGCGGTAAGACCTGCGGAGCCGGTTATGCCGAGGCTCTGCAGGCGCTGCATCATTATCCGCGCGAGATTCTTTAGCGAATTTTTCCGGGACAGTCCATTGGTTCCTCGGTCGGCAAACGCCGGCGTCGCTCGCGAGAGAAGCCCGAGACGCGGCCGCCCCCCTCTAAGGCGAATCTACGGGTGGGACCGCGCTTGCGGCGTCCGGTATCCTGGAAGAGAACCGGACGGTCACGAATCCCCGCGGCTGAGGGGCCCGGAGCGTGGTCCAAATCAGGGGAGTGGCCGCCCTGTAACCCCTACTGCTCCGGCATTCGCCGGCAAAACGATGAATTTCAACATCGGCGACACGATGGGCGGTTATGAGATCGTCGGGGTCCTTGGCTCCGGCGGCATGGGCGAGGTTTATCGCGTCCGCAACGTAATCTCCGACCGCGTCGACGCCATGAAGGTACTGCTGGCAAACCTGCAGCGCGAGCAGGATTTTGGGACGCGTTTTCTGCGCGAGATCAAAGTGCAGGCGCGGCTGGTGCATCCCAACATCGCCCAGCTTTACACGGCCTTCGAGCACGACGGCAACCTGATAATGATCATGGAGCTGATCGATGGCTTGAGCCTTCTCGAATTGCTGCAACGCGGGCGCATCCCGCTTTCCGAGGCCATCGACTACACCCGCCAGGCGCTGGCGGCCCTTGGATACGCGCACGAACAGGGCGTGATCCACCGCGATATCAAGCCCGGCAACATCATGGTGACGCGCTCCGGCACGGTGAAGCTGATGGATTTCGGCATCGCCAAGGCGGCCACCGACCATTCGCTGACGGTCACGGGCAACCTCATCGGGTCGCTCTACTACATGTCGCCCGAGCAGGTGAAAGCCATCTCGATCGACAGCCGCTCCGACCTGTATTCGGTGGGCATCGTGCTCTACCAGATGGCTACCGGGAAGAAGCCCTTCGATGGCGACAGCGAATACCGGATCATGCGCGCGCAGGTCGAAGATCCGCCGACGCCGCCGACCGCGATCGAGCCGTCGGTGCCCGACGAGTTGAGCAACGTGATCCTGCGGGCGCTGGCGAAAGATCCCGCCGAGCGCTTCCAGACCGGCGAGGAATTCCGCGAAGCCTTGGGGCGCGTTACCGTGCTGCTGAAGGAAGACGCGGCGGGCGCGACGCGCATGTTGGGCCGCGACGCATCGCCGTTTCGGCCGCGCGAGGCGCCGACGGCTCCCCTCAGCGCCCCCGTGCCACTAGAACCGCCATCGCGGCAACCGGCTCCGTCGGGAGAATCGGTTCGCCACTACGAGCCGCCGGCAGCATCCACGAGGGAAAAACCAGTTCTTCCGCCGCCAGCAAGCCGGCCGGGCAGGCCGCATGTTGCGAACGCGGCGCCCGAGACGGACGAAATGGCCGAACAGCGGCCGGCGCGCTCGCGAACTCCGCTCTGGATCGCAGCAGGAATCGCCGCCGCCGTTCTGACCGTAGCCGCTACCCAGATGTTTGACTGGATGGCGACAGGAACCTCGGATCAAGCCGCGAGCGGGAAGAATGCGCCTGTCGAAACTCCGCCGCTGGCCCAAATACCCGCTGATCGCAGTCAGCCGCCGGCAGCGGACAACGATTCGCCATCCACGGCGCCCACAAGCTCCGCCACGCCGCCGGTGATCCCGGCTGCGCAGGAAGTTCCGCGCCAGACGCCTCCCGAACGCCAGACGCCTTCCGAGCGCCAGACCAGCGCCCCTGCTCGCCCCAACCGGGAGGCCGCCGCCAAGGCGGCCGCGAATCCGCCGGCCGAGCCGCAAGCTGCCCCCAAAGCCCCGGCAGGGCGTACAACGCCGCCGGGCGTGGAGTTGGCTCCGTACACGAATAACCCGCCCGCGGCTCGAACCAGCGCCACCGCGACGGCTCCGGCGGCACAGTCTAGTCCGCCGCCACCGCTAACCGCTAGTTCGGGAACTGCGGCCGGCGCGGCGCCCGTTTCGCAAACGCCATCACGCGACGGCGTGCCCGGGGCGGTGCAGAAAGCGGCCACGCCACCGCCAACCACGCCAGCAGGGTCGTCCCAGCCGCAGACCGGCAGCACCCCCGAGTCGGGCCTGACGACGGGCGCCAGCGCTGCCCCGGCGAGCCCCGAGGCTCCCGCCGATCGTGTCTACCTGCCCAGTGAAGTGGATAGCTTGCCCGATGTGCTCGACCGCATTCAGCCGCGGTATTCCGGAGCCGCCGCCCAAGCGCGGGCGGAGGGCGTGGTGCGTTTGGAGGCCGAGATTTGGCCCGACGGACGCGCCCACGGCATCCGCGTCGTCCAGAGCGCCGGCCACCCCGATCTGGATCGCAATGCGGTCGCGGCGCTGGCGAGGTGGACGTTCATCCCCGGGCGCAAAAACCGTCTTCCAGTCAAAGTGCGCGCCCGCATCGACTTTCCGTTTTCCCTGCAAAGCACCACCCAACGCCCGGCGCTGTCGAAGGACAAATAGCTGCGGCTTCGATTCGCGCCGCGGTCCTCGCTTCTCGCAAACGTCGGGCGCAACAACACTCATTTACAGTTGTTAAATAAATTCCCTTTGTTTTCTCGTATTTAGGCATGTTGTTTGTCGTACAATCGTCTGGCTCTGCCCGAGGTTTGGGATCTTGGCTTCACCACTAGCTGAACCTTCGGGCATCGTCCGCGTCAGTCTCGCTTTGGAAAGAGGATGTGTATGAGGACCCTTTGTGTATTGGTCTGTTTGATGCTGTTCGTTCCGCTGGGCGCGTCAGCCGACGTGTTCAGCACTCACTACTTTCAGGCTTCCCTAAGCCCATCGGCGGAAACGCCGGCGCCCATCTCGGTTTCCATGGCCAGCGGAAGCTCGCTGGTTCGTATTCACATCCGGCGCAGCGACACCGGAGAGTTCATGCAGGCGGCGGTGGATTTTGACACCACGCTGTCGGTTGTCCAGGAGCAGAATCTGGTCAACATGCATATCCACCGCGGCGCAGCCGGAGTCGGCGGCCCGGTCGTGATTGACAGCGTGTTCGGTTCCCCGATTCCGGTTGAAGCCGGAGGAACCGCCCGCATCATCCGGCAGTTCATCGTTGCGTCCGACAATACGGCCGGCATCGCCACGATTGAAGCTCTTCTGGAAAACCCCGAGGGCTACTACGTCAACGTTCACTCCAGCGCCCATCCGCCGGGCGTGGCGCGTGGCCAACTCCACCCTGTCGACCTGGCGGCAACGCTGGGCGTGGGCGATCAAGTGGCTGATTTGCAAGCCACCGTCGATGCGCTACAGACACAATTGACCGCGGTGCAAAACCTGTTGAACCGCGTTGCCCTGCGGTTCTCGATCAACCCCTAGGTTTTTCGATTTTTCGGATGACTACCAAGGCCTCTCGGCCCGCGCGGGCGCGAGGGGCCTTGTATTTTTGCAGCGGTGCATTTGAAGCCGGCCCGGCACATGCCTACTCGCCTCGCAGCGCTGCGACAATGGGGCTGCGGATCGTTGCGGCGACGGCGGCAGCGCCGGCGATGAGGCCCACCGCAAGGATCAACAGCAGCGTCGCTGAGAGCGACAGCCAGGGTGGTTCGGCCTGCCCGGTGATCAATTGCGGCGCCACCGCGAGCAAAGCGGTAGCGGCGCCGATGATGACGCCGAACAGCAGCAGGAAGCCGTTTTCGGCAAGCACCAGCCACGAGATCGATCCCCGGCCGAAGCCCACCGCCTGCAATAGCGCGAGCTCTCCTCTGCGCTCGATCACATTCCGTACCATCACCACCGCCAGGCCGAGCGTGCCGAGCAGCAAACCGAGCCCGCCCAGCGTCTGGAACGTGCTGAGGTAAGTGTTCTCGACCACCAGATAGCCCGCCAGGCGATCGGCGGTGCTCGTGGCGTCGAGGCCGCGGTCTGCGAAGCGCTCCTCCAGTTGCGCCGATACAGCAGGCGAATCCGTCTCGACGAGAAACAGGTTGTAGCCGCCGTGGCTGGGGAACAGCTCCAGAAAATGCTTCTCCGAAAGGATCAACTGCGACTGAAAGATGCTGCGCGAGAGCGTTCCGGCGATGACCAGGCGGCGCGCCTCGCCTTGTTCATCGGTGATTGCGAGCTCCTGACCCAGGCCCAAGTGCAAGATCCACTGCACCGAGTTGGCGTCGCCGAATACCGGGATGGCCCCGTCAGCGGTTTTTTCTTCGAGCAACAGCCAGGGATTTGGCTCTGCCTCGGTCCCGGCGATGGTGGGCCCAGTCGCAACGAGGGTGGACTGAAACGCGAATCCGCCGCGGCGGATCATCTCGGGCGGCGCGCCAAGCAGTGTGGGCTTCGACGGGCGGTAGAGGTTCAGGCAACTGGCGTCCTCGCCGGGCTTGACGCGAAACGGCAGCATCTCGACCGGCGCGGAGTCTTGCGGTAGATCTAGATCGAGCTGGTCGCCGTAGATCGGCATGTCGGATTCGGCAATGAATCGGAAGCCGCCATCGCCGGAGTGGAAAGAGGGCTCCTGCGTGGTAACGTCATGCCGGTTGGCCGCGACGGCGACGATCACGAAGCTGGCGCTGGCGATGAGCCCGGCCGAGAGCACGCTCCGAGCCGGGTAGCGCGAGGCGTTGCGGGCGCCGAGACGGGCCAGGGGAATACGCCCCCGGCCACGGATAACGCCGCGGCTGGAATCATGACGCGGTGCGAATAGCCGGGCGCGAAACCACGCCAGCGCCGCCACCAGCAGCAGCGCCCCGACGCCGAAAAACCCTGCCGCCGCGGGGACGACATCGGTCCCCAGCGAAAGCGCGACCAGGACCGCCGCCAGCGCCGTGGACGCCACCGCCGTCAGCCGGGCCCGTTTCGCGCGAGTCTCGAGGGCCGCGGGCAGCCGAGAGCTTTCGGTATTGCCGGCCAGCAAGGAGCGCGGGCTCAGCCGCTCCAGCTTGCGCACCGAGAGCCAGATCGACAGCACCATCAACAGCAGCGCCCCCGCAGCGCCGCCGATCAGGCTACCTGCGGTGACGTGCAACTCGAGGAACGAACCGCCGACGGCGGCGCTCCACCAGGTGCGTAGCCCATACACCATGAGCCCCGCGTAACCCGCCGCGAACGGCAGGCCCGCCACACACCCGGCCGCCGCGATGATGGCGCCCTCTTCGAGCAGCAGCCTACGGACCAGCGCCACCGGTTGGCCGGTCGACAGCAGCAGCCCGATTTCTTTCGCGCGGCGCTCGATTCCCAAGCGGAACAACAACGCCACGAGCATGGCCGCCGAGACGATCAGAAACAGGCTGAAGCCGATGAACAGTCCGGAGAAGTCGGTCGCTCCGGCCGATGCCTCCAGGCCCTGCGCTTTCACGGGCTGGAACGACAGTCCGTAAGCGGCCGGGTCAATCGCTACCCGCAGCGCTTTTTCGAACGTTGTGGAAACTTCGTCGAGCGATTGACCTTCCTTGGGAATGATTCGCAGCGACGTCAGTTGACCGAAACGGCTTGTCCAGAGCTGCTTGGCCATTTCCAGTGGGACAAAGGCCTTGGGGGCGGTGCGATAGCGGTCCCAGTAATCTTCATCGATGGGGCGGATCTTTCCCAAATCAACGGGAAAAGGCGGGTTCCACTCGCCCATGCGCCGCGAATCGCTCATGCCCTTCATCTCGGGCGCCAAATTGCCGTCGGCGGCCAAGCCGTTGAGAACAACCACGCCGCGCAGCCTGAAAACGTGACTCTGCGTTTCGAGCGCCCCTTGGGGATTGACTACGTAGTAGGTGAGCTTGACCGAATCGCCTGGCTTCGCGGCCAGATCGCGAGCCGCCCAGTCGTTGAGCAGAATCTCGTCCCCAGCGAGCGCCGCCGGTTCTCCGTTGGTCAGCCGCAAGGTCTGGCTTGCGGGGATTTCCAAAAGATCCAGCGCCGACACCGTCGAATAGGGAATGCTGCGGGTTCCCTCCGGCCGTTCAATCTCGATGCTGTTGGCGAGGTAGGTGAGCACGGGAACGGCGCCCAGGCCTAGTGGCTGTGCGGCTTGCCCGGCGGCATCGGCGGTGATTTGGTCGAGCACAAAGCGGTCTGTCTGCAAGGAAAGCTGTTGCTGCTCCGGCAGCGGCCGCAGTTCCAGATTCAGATCAGCAAGATCGAGTTCCTCGCGAACGATCGCGGCTAGCGCGGCCGCGCCGCCTTCGTCGGCGTGTGGTTCGTCCCCTGGCTTGTTCCCGGAAACGAACATCGCGTTCACGCGGTTCGGCTGCTCGACGGCACGCTGCAGCGCATGGAGTGAGATGAACGCGTTGAACGGCAGTTGCTGGCTGGGCGAAAGGCCGAAGCGGCCGGCGCCTCGATCTGCAAGCAGCGCGGCGACAGTCAAACGCAAAGTGCGCACGTTGTCGCTCTTGCGGCCCATCACCGATTCACTCGGCACCAGCGTGTCGGTCTGAAACCGCACCAGCACGGCGTCGCCCACGCCGGCGCCGATCTCGCGGGCCAGCGCTTCGTTGATCAAGACCTCGCGCGGACCAGGCAGATTGTCGGGGGGCGTGAATAGCGACCAAAAACGTTCGTCCGCGCCGATGAGACTGACCGAAGAGGCCCGCGATCCCGATTCCGCAGCCTCGACTGATCCGCGCAGCAACAGGGCCGGGACCGCCTTGTCGAAGCGGGCCGCAAAACCCTCCGAGGCAGCCAATTCCCCGGCCAGCTCTTCGCGAAAGTAACGGTCGCTGACGAGGGCGTGGTCGATTTCCCCGAGCCGGTCTAACGTAAGGCTCCGCAAACTGCCACGAACCGAATCGCCTACAACCAGCGCGCCGGCAAGGACCGCCGTACCGACCGCCACGCCCAAAGCGACCGCCAGAAAAATTCCCCGGTGGTATCGAAGTGAGCGGCGGAGAAGGCGGCGCGGGGTCATATTTTCAGCTTAACGGAAGCGAGGGCTGCGACCAGAAGGCCGCGACCAAAAGATGGGGCTGGCGTTGGCTGGGCACGCCGGCGTCCAGCCGAGTCGCAACGGCCGGGCCCGCAGTGGCTGGGCCGCGGCGGCTGAATCGCAGTCGCCGGGACCAGCGCCTGGTGAATTGGTTCGGTAGGCCGGGACGCGGCGGTTCGACCGTACCGGCTGGGCCAGCGGCCGGGCGCAGCGGTTGGTCGCAGTGGCTCGGTCGCAGTAGCCGGGTTCCTGAGCCCCAGAAGGGGCGCTTCCATCTAATAGCCCACGGCTTCAGCCGTGGGAAAAATCCCCATCTCGAATCAAGCCCTGGAAGGGCGATACTACCCACGCCATCCGTATCGTGAGCAGTAAGACCAACCCTACACGCTGGTTCACTATGCGGCCGTCGGCTTGTGCCCCCAGGCTATCGTGCTACGCCTCGAACAACTTCGCCACCGAATTCTTGCGCGGTGAGACCGGCGCGAAGCTCCACAGGCGATCGTTGCCCGGGTCTTTGTCCCATTCGGGGGTTGGTTCGAAGTAGCCCGGCTCCCACAGATGCTCCTTGACGACTTCATCGACCAGTTCGACTCCCAGCCCCGGCCCGTCGGGCACTTTCGCGAAGCCGTCTTTAAAGATCGGTTTCTCGGGCCCGCTGACCATGGAGTCCCACCAGGGCACATCAACCGAATGATTTTCGAGCGCCAGAAAATTCTCGGTCGCCGCGGCGCAGTGCAGATTAGCCATGAACGAAACCGGGGTACCGGCGAAGTGCATCGCCATCGCGACGCCGCCTTCCTGCGCGTAGTCGCCGATTTTTTTCGTTTCGAGCAGCCCGCCCGAAGTGGCGAGATCGGGGTGAACGATGTCCACCGCGTGCATGTCCACGAGCTTCTGGAAGTCTTCTTTGAGATAGATGTCTTCGCCGGTCAGAATCGGAATATCCGCGGCGTCGGTGATCTTCTTCATCAGGTCGGCGTGCTGCCAGGGAATCATGTCCTCGAGCCAGGCCATGTTGTACTTCTCGAGCGCTTTCGCAAGCCGGATGCAGCTATTGAGGCCGATGTGCCCAAAGTGGTCCGCCGACAGGGGCACCTCCATGCCCACCTGCTCGCGCACAGCGGCCACATAATCGGCCATCATGTCGATGCCCTTGGGGGTGATTTCGATGCCGGTGAACATGTGCATCACGTTGCGCTGTTCCCATTGGCTGACCGGCCCGAGCGGGCGCGTGACGGCGCCCTCCTTGTCCTGCACGAGCCGGACGCCGAGGTCCATCTTCAAGAACGTGAAACCCATATCGAGACGTTCTTTCATGCGCCTGCCGTATTCGGCGGGGTCGGGCGACATTGTGGTGTCTGCATACATGCGGATGCGGTCGCGAAACTTGCCGCCCAGCATCTGATAGGCTGGCACGTTGTACACTTTGCCCGCGAGATCCCACAGCGCCATCTCGACGCCGCAGACGCCGCCGCCCTGCCGGGCATGTCCGCCGAACTGTTTGATCTTGCGGAAAAGGCGATCAACGTCGCAGGGATTCTCGCCGAGTATCCGGCTCTTCAACGTGAGCGCGTAGTTCTTGCTCGCGCCGTCGCGGACTTCACCGAGCCCCACCAGCCCCTGGTTGGTGTAGAGCTTGATGAGCGGGCAGCGCATCGGCGCGTCTTTGACCGTGGCCACGCGCAGATCGGTGATTTTCAGATCTGAGGGCCGCGACATCGTGTTGACGCTCTGCATCGCGGCTTCCAGGTCGGATTCCAGGACGAAACTCCCGGCGGCAATAGCGGCGCCGGTACCCGCCGTCTTCTTGAAGAACGAGCGGCGGTCGAGGAGGCGTTTTACTGCTGGCTTCATGGCGTTTTTCTCCTTGGTGCCTTTGGTTCTTGATGCAGTGGTATAGGAAACGCCTAAGAGTGTACCAATTGAGCCCTGGCGCGGAATGAGCTGCCGTGGTCGGCTGCGGCCCGGTAGGGCGAGTTGCACGGTTCCCGCACGAGCGCCTGCGGGAAGGTTGTTTCGCAAGTCCTCTTGCCGGGCCGGCGCGCTAGGATTCAACGCCGCTGCATGCGGGACGGGCCGTGCCCCGAAAGTCGTTCAGAGTACGCCGGTTCGGAGGGGGCCAGGTGCTGTTTCCAGGACCCCGAACAGTGCGAGTAGAATGATTACTGCTGGCAGGCATTGATGTTGCTTCTTCGATTTATTACCTACATGGCTCTATGCGCCGTGCCTCTCGCCGCGCTTCAAGGGGACGGGCACGATGCCGTACGGGAGCGTCTGGAGGCTCTGCTGCGCGTCTCGGACCCGACGGCCGGCTTTCTCGCCGTCGCGCTGGGCGTCGCGTTTCTGGCCGGCGCGGCCCACGCCCTCACGCCAGGTCATGGCAAGGCCCTCGTGGCGGCCTATCTGGCGGGGTCAAAAGGAACCGTGTGGGACGCCGTCTACCTGGGCACCGTCGTCACGATTACGCACACCGCCTCGGTCTTCGTGCTCGGCCTGGCCACGCTCTATGCCTCGCAGCACATCCAGATGGAGAAGATTTACGCCTGGCTGTCGATCTTCAGCGGCCTGCTGATCGTTGTGATCGGTGGCAGCATGTTGTGGTCGCGCTGGAGGGCCCTGCGCGCCGGTGGGGAGCAGCAGGCCCATGACCATTCCCACGGCCATTCCCACGGATTCTTCGGCTGGCTAACGCACTCCCACAGCCATGAGCACGGGCATTCCCACAGCCACGGCCATGTGCACAGTCATGAACACGGCCACGAGCACGGCCATGCGGACGGCCACGAACATAGCCATGAGAACGGCCACGAGCACAGCCACGCGGACGGCCACAGCCACTCCCACGAGCACTCCCACGAGAACACTGCCGTCGATCATGGCCACTCGCACGGCCCTGGCCACTCACACACCCACGAGGGGCATGCTCACGATCACGGCCACAGCCATACGCATCCCGCGGCGGCAAAAGCCGGACGCGGCAGCCTGCTCACACTAGGAATTTCCGGGGGCCTGGTGCCCTGCCCGGAAGCGATGGTGGTGCTGTTGATCTCGATCACGATCAACCGGCTGTTGTTCGGCATCGTCATTCTGATAGCCTTCAGCCTCGGGTTAGCGGCGATTCTGATCGCCATCGGCATTGCCATGGTTCTGGCCGGACCCACGCTGAACCGTTTCACCAAAGACGGCCCTCTGCTGCGTGCCCTGCCGGTTGGAAGCGCGGCCTTGGTCACCCTGCTCGGCGTGGCGATTCTGTTTTCCGCGGTCAACGATGCGGGGATGTTGAAGTTCTGACAGGCGGGCGGCTCGGGCAGGCGGTTCGACAGCTTTTAGGAGACCGCTGACCAGCCCCCGGCCCTGTGGGCCAAGGCTGCGGTCAATCCTCCCGACAACTACTGCACCGGAACGCTCGCTACCGCTGCACTCGATACCGCCGAAAGGATGACCCGAGGTTCCTACGAGACGCCCAGTAGGGGGAAAACCCTACTGCCAACTCTGGCTGGCTTGCTCGCTGGTGACCAGGGCGTCGAATATCGCTAGCACTTGCTTGCGATAGGTATACATCCGGCGGAGGTCTTCCCGGAAATTGTCGTTGAACTCCCGTGAACGCATCCACTTACGGAAGACTTTCGGGGAGATGTCGATCTGCGCGCGCAAGGCGTCAATGGAGTGGCCGCGGAGAAAAAGGCCGTAGAAAAGCGCGGCTTCGCGCTGCGGAGAGTGAAACTCTGTGTTTCCGATCGACAACGTTCGACAACCCGTTCACAAGTCAGGAGAGGCCCCGAAAAGTCAGTATAAACGCGGTCGTGCGTGCCTGCAAGACCCAAAGGTGGACCTGCCGCCGGAGCATTCGCGGCGTCTTCTAGGTACCTCGCCCCACAGCAATCGGAGCGATCGCAGCGGCGCAACACGGGCGATTGTTGCCGCCTGAACGGGCGTCTCCCGTCTTTAGCGCGCTGCACTTTGCCTGATAGAATCTCTGCGAGTGCGTAAACTGTTTCTGCTAGGCGCGGCGGTGGCGTCCGCCGGCTACATCGCTTATCAAGCCCGCGCTCCCCTGGCTCAACGATGGGGACGCGGTTTCCATCGCGGGGCCGGCATCCGGCGGCAAATCGCGCTGACCTTCGACGATGGCCCCAGCGAGTGGACCATGGCCGTGCTCGAGGTGCTCGAAAGGCATGGCGTTCCGGCGACGTTCTTTTTCTGCGGACGAAACGTCGAGCGCCACCCGGACGTGGCCCGCTTCGTTCACAGCCGCGGAAATGAGATCGGAAACCACACCTACTCGCATCCTTTGTTGCTGGCGCTGCCCGACGCGCGCATTCGGGAAGAGTTGTCGCGGACCCAGCAGGTGATCGAGCAGACCGTCGGCGTACGGCCCGGCCTGTTCCGTCCGCCGCACGGCTGCCGCGCGCCTGGGCTGCTCTCGATCGAGCGCGAATTGGGTCTTACCGAAGTGCTTTGGACCGTGATCGGCAAGGATTGGAGCGCCAGCGCCGACGCCATCAGCCAGCGTATTCTCAGCCGGATCGAACCCGGCGGAATCATTTGCCTGCACGACGGCGATGGAGTCCGGCCCCACGCCGACCGCAGCCGAACGGTCGCGTCTCTCAAGGATTTCTTGCCCGTCCTGCTCGACGACGGCTATTCTTTTGTGACCGCGGGTGCGATGCTAAGGGGTCTTACCGTGGCGGCCGGCGGCTCTGAGGCTTCGATCGGAATGCTAAGCCGAGGCATCGCCAGGAGCGGGCTAGTGTATCATGGCGGAATCCCCCAGCTTACAGATGACTGAAATCGAGCAGCAAGTAATTCGGCTGGTAGCCGACACCCAAAAGATCGACCTCGCCGAGATTCGTCCCGAATCCACGTTCGAAGAGTTGAAAATCGACTCTTTGGACGGTCTTAACCTGTTGTTTGCGGTGGAGGGCGAATTCGATATCCAGGTCCCCGACGACGAAGCCAAGAACCTGCGCAGCGTGCAGGACATCATCAACGGCGTCAACAAACTGCTCGCCGCCAAGCAAGGCGCGAAAGAAGGCTAATCGAATGCGCCGTGTCGGCATTACCGGCATTGGTTGCGTCTCGGCGTTGGGCCTCGATACCCGCCAGTTCTGGAGCCGCCTGTTGAAAGGGTGCTCCGGAATCGGGCCGATCAGCTTGGTTCCGCCTGAAAAACTTCAGGTGCAGGTTGGCGCCGAAGTGCGCGGCTATATTCCCGAGCAGTTCTTCGAGGCCAAGCGGCTGAACCTGCTCGACCGCTTTTCGCAGTTCGCGGTGATGGCCTCGCGCGAGGCGGTCGCCGACGCCGGGCTCGATTTTTCCAACGGCCGCGGCGGAGCGACGGCGGTGATTTTGGGTACCGGCACGGCCGGCAAGACCACCGACGACGAGGCGTTTTACCACCTCTACTGGGAAAGAAATCCACGCGTCAGCCCGCTGGCGATCCCGCGGCAGATGGCCAGCTCGGCCACCAGCCATGTGACGATGGAGCACGGCATCACCGGGCCCGCTTTTGCCGTCTCGAGCGCTTGCTCTTCCGCGAACCATGCCATCGGGCAAGCTTTTTTTATGGTCCGTTCCGGCATGGCCGAGACGGCCCTGGCGGGGGGCAGCGAGGCCTGCTTCACGCTGGGCACGTTGAAGGCTTGGGAGTCTATGCGCGTGATGGCGCCCGACACCTGCCGGCCATTCAGCCGCAATCGCCAAGGGATGGTGCTGGGCGAGGGTTCGGCGGTGCTGGTGCTGGAGCCGCTGGAGGCGGCCCAACGCCGCGGCGCGCGGATCTACGCGGAACTGGCCGGAGCGGGCATGTCCTCCGATGCCGCGCACATTACCCTGCCCTGTGAGCACGGTGCGGCACGCGCTATGCAAGCCGCCCTCCAGGATGCGCAGCTCAATCCGGCCGACATCGACTACATCAACGCCCACGGCACCGGCACCGCTGCCAACGACTCGACCGAAACGCGCGCCATCCACAGCGTGTTCGGCGAACGCGGCCGCAAGCTGGCGGTTTCTTCCACCAAGTCGATGCATGGGCACGCCCTGGGGGCGTCGGGGGCGCTCGAGCTTGCGGCGACGGCGCTGGCATTGCACCACGGCGTTGCCCCTCCAACCGCGAATTTCACCGAACCCGACCCCGAGTGCGACCTCGATTGCGTTCCCAACCAGGCCCGCGAGATGCCGATCCGCGCCGCTTTGTCGAATTCCTTCGCGTTTGGCGGGCTGAACGCCGTGCTGGCGGTCCGGCGGTTCGAGCCGTAGTCTTTGACCCACGGCCCCGCGCGGCCTCCCCGGCCCCGGGCGCGGCCCACGAACTTCCGCGCTTGTTCTCGCCGTCGCTACAATGAGGAACGGCTTGCCACTCCCACTTCGGCGATAGCCAGCTCAATCAGAGCTGGGATCCAGTTTGAGAGTTCATCCTTGTCGCAGGACTACCTCGAGATCCGTGGTGCGCGGGTCCACAACCTGAAAAACATCGACCTGCGCCTGCCCCACAACCAGTTGATCGTCGTCACCGGCGTTTCCGGCTCGGGAAAGTCGTCGCTGGTGTTCGACACGATCTACGCGGAGGGGCAGCGCCGCTATGTCGAGTCGCTGTCGGCTTATGCGCGCCAGTTTCTAGAGCGCATGGAAAAGCCCGACGTCGATGAAATTACCGGCATCGCTCCGGCCGTCGCCATCCGCCAGAAAAACAGCACTCGCAACCCTCGCTCGACGGTTGCGACCGCCACCGAGATCTACGACTTCCTGCGGCTGCTGTTCGCGCGCGCCGGCGACACGATTTGCCACAACTGCGGCCGCATCGTCAGCAAAGACACGGTGGATTCGGTGGCGGCGCGCATTCTCGAATTGCCCGAACGCTCGCGCTGGTACGTGCTTTTTCCCGTGCGGCCGTACGGGCCGGCCAAGCCGACAGAGTCGAAAGGGCTTACCGAGCCGCTGAAAGCCAGGCTCTCGGACCTGCGCGGCAAGGGCTTCAACCGCCTCTATCAGAACGGCCGCGTCTTCGAATTTTCGACGCCTGAGTCGCTGCTGGATCTCGACTTCGCCGAACCGTTCTACGCGCTAGTCGACCGTTTAGCCATCGGCCCGGGGCTGAGCCAACGCGTTGTCGACGCGGTCGAGACGTGCTACCGCGAGGCCCAGGAAGTGGTCTTCGAGCACGCCACCGAGGTGCCGCCCGAACGCCATTGGTTCAGCGAGCGCTTCGAATGCCGGCAGTGCGGCATCGAATACATCGAGCCCGAGCCGCGCCTGTTCAGCTTCAACAGCCCGTTCGGCGCGTGCCCGCGCTGCCAGGGTTTTGGCAACACCATCGACTACGACTACGACCGCGTCGTTCCCGACAGGTTCAAGTCGCTGCAGGAAGGCGCTGTCGATCCCTTTACGAAGCCTCGCTACCGGAAATATCAGCAAAAACTTCTCGCCGCGGCCAAGGCCGCCAGCGTGCGCACCGACGCGGCTTTCTACGAGCTGACTGCTAAAGAAACGAAATTCATCTTGCACGGCGGCAACGGCTTCGAAGGCGTGGACGGCTTCTTTTCCTTCCTCGAAACCAAGAAATACAAGATGCACGTCCGCATCTTCCTGAGCCGCTATCGAGGCTACACGCTGTGCCCCGATTGCGAGGGGGGCCGCCTGCGCCGCGATGCGCTCTATGTCCAGGTCGCCGGTAAGACGATTCGCGACGTTACGCACCTGAGCCTCGGGCAGGCGCGGCAGTTTTTCGAAAAGCTGGCCTTCGAGGGGCAGCGCGCCGAGATCGCCGAGCAGTTGCTGGCCGATATCCGCCACCGCCTCAATTTTCTGAACGACGTCGGCCTCGACTACCTGACGCTCGACCGGCTGGCCTCGACCCTTTCGGGCGGCGAAGCGCAGCGCATCCAGCTCGCCACTTCGTTGGGCTCGCGGCTGGTCGGCGCCTGTTATGTGCTCGATGAGCCCTCGATCGGGCTACACACGCGCGACACCAGTCGGCTGATCCGCATCCTCAAGGATCTACGCGACCTCGGCAACACGATCGTGGTCGTCGAGCATGATCGCGACGTGATGGAAGCGGCCGATCATATCGTCGATCTCGGCCCGGGGCCGGGGGAGCTCGGCGGCGAAGTCATGTTCGAGGGTCCCTACGCGAAGATTTCCAAAAACGGCAACAACTCTCTCACGTCGCTGTATCTCAGCGGAAGGTCTTCGATTCCGGCTCCTGTCGAGCGGCGCAAAATCCAGCCCCGGCGGCAATTGCGTATCACGGGCGCGGTTGCCCATAACCTCAAGAACATCAGTGTTACGATCCCGCTCGGCGTGATGACGGTGATCTCGGGCGTTTCCGGGTCGGGCAAGTCGACACTGGTTCACGACGTGATTTTCAAGGCCCTGGAAGTGGCCAAGAAACGCAAGGAGAACGACACCGCCGACGCGGAGGCGCTGCGCCTGCCCTGCCGGCGCATCAGCGGAGAACGCCTGATTAGCGACGTGATTCTCGTCGATCAGTCGCCCATCGGCCGCTCGCCGCGCTCGAACCCGGTGACTTACGTCAAGGCTTTCGACGTTGTCCGCGAGCTGTTCGCCTCGACGCCCGACGCCAAGCGCCGCGGCTTCACGCCCGGCAACTTTTCGTTCAACATTCCCGGAGGCCGCTGCGAAACCTGCCAGGGCGACGGTACCGTCACGGTCGAGATGCAGTTTTTGGCCGACGTGGAGCTGATCTGCGACGACTGCCAGGGCAAGCGCTACAAGAACGAGATTCTCGACGTTCGCTACCAGGGCAAGAACATCCACGATGTGCTGCGGATGACCATCGACGAAGCGCTGCGCTTCTTTGTGCGCACGCCCAAGATCGTCGATAAACTCGTGCCGCTGGCGGAGGTCGGGCTAGGCTATCTGCGGCTGGGACAGTCGGCGACGACTCTTTCGGGCGGCGAAGCGCAGCGCGTCAAGCTCGGCGGGCACATCGGGCAGTCGAAATGTGAGGACACGCTCTACATCTTCGACGAGCCCACTACGGGCCTGCACTTCGACGATATCGCCAAGCTGCTGGCCGCATTCCGGAAGCTATTGGCGAACGGCGCCACGGTACTCACCATCGAGCACAATCTCGACGTGATCAAGAACGCGGACTGGATCATCGATCTCGGTCCTGAAGGTGGTGAGGGCGGCGGACAGGTCGTGGCGCAAGGGACGGCCGAGGAAGTCGCCGAGTGCGCCGAATCCTACACCGGCCGGTATCTGAAAGAGTTGCTCTGATTCCCCGCCCGGCGTATTCATGGCGGAGGTTCGGGCATGCGCGGCACGAGTGAGTATTGCTGGCGTCGTCGGCTGACGATGCTTAGTGCAGGCGGACGGCAGGCCGCTCGAGTTCGAGCTGCGCGGCCTCGCCAGGACGGTGGACTTCCAAATCCGACCACGCCAGTTGCAGAACGATCTGGTAACAGTCCTGTCCACAAGGCCGGCAATGCGCGACCTTGGCGCCGGTGCGGAGCTGCATTTTGAGGTCGAGCCCGTGCAAGTCCCCGATCAACGACACCGTCACGCCCGGCTGCAATGCCGCCGTGGCTTCCACGACGAGTTCATCGCTGCGGACTTCGACCGCCTGGGCGCTATAGACCTGTGGGCCGTGGACGAGTTGCAAATCCGCGCTGTAGCGTTTGCCAGGCCAGGGTTCCATGCGATGCTCCATGCGATTTTCCAAGACTTGCCCCTTTCGACTCGGTCCGGAGGGCGGTTGCGGACTGAGGACATTGTGGACTCACTACGGTGGCCGCCGCAATGGATCTCAGGTACTGCCTGATCCGGGATATACCTTAGGTTTGCGCTAAGGGAGTCGCTGCGGGAATTAAGGTTGCGGCAGGCGAATCGGGCTACCTGACCACCGTCGAAGCTACTTGGAATCAATAGCTTGTAATTCACTGGTACCCTCGGAACTCGCCACCCTTGGGGCGGATCGGCGCGGCTGCTTAGAATGAAAAAAGCCGGCGGCATCGCGGGATTCCGTGCCCAGGAACACGTGACCAGGAGTTGAGATGACAAATATTGCCCCCCCGGAAACCCCTCTCTCGCCCGAGCAGCTCTACAAGATCGACGCCTATTGGCGGGCGGCCAACTATCTGTCAGTGGGCCAGATTTACCTGCGCGACAACCCGATGTTGCGCGAGCCGCTGCGCATCGAGCACATCAAGCCGCGCCTGCTCGGCCACTGGGGCACCACGCCCGGGCTCAATTTTCTGTACGTCCATCTCAACCGTCTGATCCGGGAGCGCGAGCTCAGCATGATCTACGTCACTGGGCCGGGGCACGGGGGGCCCGGCCTGGTCGCCAACACTTACCTGGAGGGCACCTATTCGGAAGTCTATCCGCGGGTCGGTCAGGATCTCGACGGGCTCAACCGTTTATTCACGCAGTTTTCCTGGCCCTACGGCATTCCCAGCCACGTGGCGCCCGAGACGCCGGGCTCGATTCACGAGGGCGGCGAGCTCGGCTACTGCCTGTTTCACGCGTACGGGGCGGTGTTTGACAACCCTGACCTGATCGCCTGTTGCGTCGTCGGCGACGGCGAGGCCGAGACCGGGCCCTGCGCCACGAGTTGGCATTCCAACAAATTCCTGAACCCCGTGCGCGACGGCGCCGTGCTGCCAGTGCTCCATCTCAACGGCGCGAAAATCGCCGGCCCGGCTCTGCTGGCGCGCATCGGCCGCCAGGAGCTCATCGATCTGTTTCACGGCTATGGCCATGAGCCCCATTTCGTGGAAGGCGAAGAGCCCGAAGCGATGCATCAGGCGATGGCCGCAACTCTCGACCGTGTGGTGGCGGAAATTCAGTCCATTCAGAAGCAGGCTCGCGAGCACGGCTTTTCGAGACGTCCCCGTTGGCCGATGATCATTCTGAAAAGTCCCAAGGGATGGACCGGTCCCAAAATAGTCGACGGCAAACGGGTGGAAGGAACGTTCCGCTCGCACCAGGTGCCGCTGTCGTCGCTGGCGCAGAAGCCCGAACACCTCAAACAGCTCGAGCAATGGATGAAGAGCTACCGGCCCGAAGAGCTGTTTGGAGAAGACGGCAAGTTCAACCCGGAGCTGGCGGAGCTCGCGCCGAAGGGCGATCGGCGCATGGGCGCCAATCCGCACGCCAACGGCGGCCTGCTGCTCAAAGACCTGCAGATGCCCGGCTTTCGGGACTACGCCGTCGCCGTCCCCAAACCCGGCGCGGTCGAAATGGAGGCCACGCGGGTGCTCGGCGGTTTTCTGCGCGACATCATGAAGGCCAACGTCGGCAACCGGAATTTTCGCGTCATGGGCCCGGACGAAACGGCGTCGAACCGCTTGTCAGCGTTGTTCGAGGTCACCAGCCGCGTTTCGACCGCCGAGATCGATCCGGACGACGAGCATGTCAGCCCCGACGGGCGCGTCATGGAAATGCTCAGCGAGCACGCCTGCCAAGGGTGGCTCGAAGGCTACCTGCTGACCGGCAGGCACGGCTTTTTCTCCTGCTACGAAGCCTTCATCCACATCGTGGACTCGATGTTCAACCAGCATGCCAAGTGGCTGAAAGTCACGCGCAACATTCCCTGGCGCAAACCGATCGCTTCGCTGAACTACCTGCTCACCTCGCACGTCTGGCGGCAGGACCACAACGGCTTCTCGCACCAGGACCCCGGCTTCATCGATCACGTCATGAACAAAAAGGCCGATATCGTGCGCGTCTATTTGCCGCCCGACGCCAACACGCTGCTTTCGGTCGCCGACCACTGCTTGCGCAGCCGCAACTATGTCAACGTGATCGTCGCCGGAAAACAACTTCAACCCCAGTGGCTCAACATGGACGAAGCGGTCAGGCATTGCGCCGCCGGCATCGGCGTGTGGCAGTGGGCCAGCAACGATCACGGTGATGAGCCCGACGTCGTGATGGCTTGTTGCGGCGACGTGCCGACGTTGGAGACGTTGGCTGCTGTTTCGATGCTGCGCCAGCAGCTTCCCGAACTGGGCATCCGCTTCGTCAACGTCGTCGACCTGATGACGCTGCAGCCCGAGACCGAACACCCCCACGGTCTGGCCGACAAAGATTTCGACGAACTGTTCACCACGGACCGGCCCATCATTTTTGCTTACCACGGCTATCCATGGCTGATTCACCGCCTGACCTATCGGCGCACCAATCACAAGAACCTGCACGTTCGCGGCTACAAGGAGGAAGGCACGACGACCACGCCGTTCGACATGGCGGTGCTCAATAACCTCGACCGCTTTCAGTTGGCGCTGGATGTCATTCGTCGTGTCCAGCCCGCCCAGCCGGCTGCCGATTCGGCGACGCAATACTTTGACGACAAGCTACGCGAGCACCGCGCATACGTGGAAAAGCACGGCGAGGACATGCCTGCGGTGCGCGATTGGAAGTGGGAGGGGGGAAGCGGACCCTCTCGCCCGCGTGAATGATTGACCGACTACCCGCTACCCGTGTAATATGTAGGCAGAGCCGTGATCCAGAGCTTTGGCGACGAAACAACGGCCGATCTGTTTCTAGAGCGCAACACCCGCGCGGCGCGCCGGACTCCCTCCGCCATCTGGCGAGTTGCCCAGCGCAAGCTCAAGATGGTCGACGTCGCCGCCCGCGTTGAAGATCTCGCCGCACCACCGGGCAACCGGTTGGAGAGCCTGAAGGGGGATCAGGAAGGCAGGCACAGCATTCGGATCAACAATCAATATCGCGTCACCTTCCGATGGGAGCAGGGAAATGCCTACGAAGTTCGCATCGAAGACTATCACTAGAGACCCGAACTGGCTCGGGCCGGCGATTCCACCCGGCGAGGTGTTGCTTGAGGAGTTTTTGAAGCCGATGGGCCTGGGGCAAGTGGAAGCCTCGCGCCAGCTCAACATCTCGCTAAACCGGCTCAATGAGATCGTCCTCGGCAAGCGCGGCATTACGGCCGATACGGCGCTTCGCCTGGCTCGTCTGTTCAAGATGTCGCCGCAGTTTTGGATGCGGCTGCAGGCCGATTGGGAATTACATCAGGCCATGCAGCGGCAGGAGCACAAGGTTTCCTGATCTCGCGGTTCGGCTCAGCTCGGCTTCAGGCAAACTCCAAACCCAGCCCCGGCTTCTGAGATAAAACAAGCTGGCCGTTTTCCACCACAGGCACTTCCTTGAACAAGCCAAAGCTCCACGGCATGTGTTCGAGATAGAGGCCATTGGGAACCGCCGCCAGAGCGTGGCACAGAATCTCGGGCGCCAGGTGCGATACCACGGGCAGGTTGTTCGCTTCGGCGAGGTGGGCGGCTTTCATGAAAGGCGTCAACCCGCCGGCCCGCAGCAAATCGATCATCACGATATCGATCGACTGCCGTTCGATAAGGTGCGCAAAAGGCGCCAAGCCATAAACGTACTCGCCCGCGGCCAGCGGCGTGTCGAGAGCGGCGGCAATACGAGCCAGACCGTTGTAGTCAAGGTGATGCGTCGGATCCTCGAGCCAATACAAATTGAACTGCTCCAAGGCCCGCCCAATCGAAATGGATTGATTTACGTCCCAGCCTTGATTGATGTCGACCATCAAGTCGACAGCGGGGCCAACCGCCTCCCGCAGGACCCGCAAACGCTCGATCTCCTTGGCCGGAGCATCCTCGGCGCCCATGCGAAGCTTCATCGCTCGAAAACCCTGTTCGACAAGCTTGGCGCCCCACTCCGCGAGCATGTTCAGGTCATACGTGCGCCAAAGGTAACCGCTCGCGTAGACCGGAACGCGGTCGCGAAACCCTCCGAGCAATTGATAGACCGGCTTGCCCAGCGCCTTGCCCCGGATGTCCCATAGCGCCACGTCGATGGCGGCCGCGGCGCGCGTAATGAATCCGGCGGGCGCTCCGGCGCCGGCGAGCTCGAGCAGCTTCTTGGCGATCGCCTCGATCTCGAACGGGTCGTCGCCAACCGCGAGTTCGGCGAGCCCGTTCAAGGTCTCGTGCAGCCCCTTCAGGACGCAAGAAGGCACGAATCCGGCATAGCCGATACCCTCGATGCCTTCATCGGTCCGCAGGGTCAGCGTCGCGAAGTTGGCCATGCGAGCGCCGGGACTGTTGGCAATGGGCAGCGGCCGGTCCGTAAGGCTGACCGCGCGGGTGGAGTAACTTTGAATCTTCATGGGCTCGGTTCCAGGTCCGAGCCAAGAGGCTAGCGGGAAGCGGCTGTGCGTTGCAACCTGTCGAGTTCGGCGCGCAGTCCACCGAGGTCGATGCGTTGATACCAGGCAAGGAGCTCGTGGCGCTCGATGCCATCCCCTTCGACGACCAGGTAGAAGCGATCAAGATAGCGGACGCGCAGCCGTCCCGTCCTCGTCTCGGGGTTATAGCGTAAGCGGCCTTCTTCCGCGCCCACCCGCACCAGCGCGCCGTTAGCCCAGCCCGGGATATCGAGCGGTATGTGGTAGGGATAGTCGCCGGCCCAGTCCCAGATCTCAACCGTTACCTGTTTGCCTCCCTGCGAATAGGTGCGCCAGGCGTTGCTCGACGTGAATTTTTCGAAGGTCAGGCCGGTGCCAATCGAGACGCTGCTGGGGTTGCCGCTACGAGTGAAGCTGCGCCGCCATCCCTCGGGAGTTTCGGGAAGCATCAGCCCCAGGCGATAGTCGCTAACGGGAATATTGGCTTCGGAAAAATAAAGAAACGCGAACCAGCCGGCGATTGCCAGAATGACGAAAAACTTCGTGGCGCCGAGCAGCGAAACCGCGGGCCGTGAAGCTGTCGGGTACTGAGGCGTCCAGGGCTCGGACGGAGGAATCGCCGCCGCTTGCGCTAGAGCCGGTTGACCGGGCTCCTGCCGATGATCGGGAAACCGTGGCTTGTCTGCGTCCATCGGGATGACGGAGGGACCCGGGGGATGGTAGCCCGCCACTGGGCTCAGTCTGCGGGCCATGGCGACGGCCCCGACCGGTCCGCCCTATCGGGTATCGCAGGCCCAGGCACTCTGAAGGTCCGCGGTCAACTCGACTGGCCCGAGACAGCCGGACGCGAATCCAAGAATCGAGCTAGCCTAGAGACGATCCAACTTCCGCGGCGGGCGCGCTCTCGGCCGCCACTTGAGCATCAACGCCCATCACGCTCCAGCCCAGTTCGCGCAGTTGCGTAGCCAGCCCCGAACCCTGCTGCACGAGCCCGCCATTCCAGACGGCGTCGCGCAGCGCGGCGTAGTCGTTCATCAGAGCCCACGAGACCGGCACGCCGGCGATCTTGCCAACGTCCTCCAGACCGAGAGAACCCCAAGAACCGGTACGGTTGACGATCAGCCGCAAGCGCTCGCCCGGCACGCCCATGGCGCGAATCTGCTGCACTTTCCTCCGCGCCAGATGCAGCGAGGTGATTTCCGGAGTGCAGACCAGGTACACCAGGTCCGACATCGCCAGAATGTGCCGCGAAGACGAATAGATCGCGTCGGGATGATCGACGACCACATACGGATAGCGGCGCAGCGCCGACATGAAGATATCCGGCAGGCGGTCGAGACTTTGCGGATGAATCGAGCTGTTGGAAGGCGGCGCCACCAAAACGTCAAGTTGGTTCCAGGGGCAAACGACCTTCTCCCAAAGGTGATCCTCCGGCTGTTCCCACTTAAAGACGTCCACGAAGGTGTGCTCGGGCTTCAATCCTAGCCGGAACGCCAAGGTGCCCGAATGGAAGTCAAAGTCCGCCAACAGCACTCGCTTGTTCAGATGGTGCGAAATCGCTTCGGCAACGTGCAGCGATACCGTGGAGCTGCCGTTGCCGCCCTGCACGGGCAGGAAACAAACCAGCTTCGATTTGCCGCCGCGCCGGATCTCGCCTCCCGGACCCAGGGCGCGCAGTTTCAATTCCCGCTCACTGAGCTGCCCTGCCAGCCGGTTGAGGCTGTCAACGCCCCCCCGCCCGGCACCCTTTTTCTGTTTTCGGGCGCGCGTGGGATCCCACGCTTTTACAGGCTGCAACCCTGATCCCCTGGTGGGTTTTCGCGGCGCATTTCGGTAGGCCGCCCCGGACGCCGACGCGGACTGCTCCGTGAATGCCGGTAACTCCCCGGGCGCGGCTGCCGCCTGGAGGTCAGCAGGCTGTTGCGTTGATGTATCCGCCTCGGCGCTGGCCGGGCTCTCCTCGCTGCTGGACCGTGCGGTCGCGGCCTGCTCGCCGCCTGTTTCGTCGGCCGCCGCCTGTGCCTCAGCGTCTTGCGCGGCCGCTAGGAGATCTCGCGTCGTTGAGTCCGGGTGCTCGGAACCCTGGGGTTGTGATGCGTCCCAGTGAGATTCGGAGCCGCCGGCCGACTCCCGCGCCAATAAGTCCAACAAATCGCTTGAGCCCGAGTCATCCAATGCCGGCGCGATCGGATCGAGAAGTTCCGGCTCCGGTTGCCCGGATTCTCCCGGCTCCGCGGGAGAGATTTCGATGGGAAATGGTTCGTCGCGCTGAACGCTAGTTCCCTCGAAATACGCCCTTTCCTCTTCCTCTTCTTCCTCTTGGTCTTCGTCTTCGTCGACTTCTGTGACAATCTCTTCTGCCGCGACCGGTCCCTCTTCCTCCGCTGCCACCGCGAGCTCGGCCGATTCGATCCCCTCGCCGTGGGGCTCGCTCTGCTCCCCGTCAGTTTCGAGCGGCTCGCCGTTTGCCCGCCAGTTCACCTCATCGGCAGCGAACTCCCCATCCTCAAAGGTTTGCTGCGCCAGCTCGGCGGCATTTGTCCTCAAGGCAGGTGTGGCATCCGCACCGGACTCCCGCTTGGCGTCCAGCAGCGCAACCGGTAGCGGAGGGGCATCTCCGAAGGGCGAGGTGCGATCTTGCGGCCGATCTGAAGCGTCGTCGTCTCCGATAACGCGGCCTACCAGCCGTTCGAGCGTCTGGCGGCGGTGTAGAGCTGCGTGCTCATCACAGCAGAATTCGGACTTGGTCCTCCACTGTCGAAGCCGGGGAATCTTTTCGTGACAAAGCAGGCAATGCATCGAGGTTCGTCCGTCGGTCGCGCCGGAAATTTCTCCGTTGACTCCAGGATCTTGGACGAGACAGTCCTCGTCTCTATCGGTCGTCCCTGGCGAAGACCACGGCTGCGGCGGTAGCCATCCGATCCACCCAGCGCAGGTCCCACCCGGCGGTAACGGAAGTAGACATATTGGCTTATGCCTTTGTATTCCTACGCCGAATTATGAACCACCGCGCAAGCGACATCAATGGGCCATTTGTACCGCGTTTTTGGAGGTGTAGCCGTCAAACTTAGGAAAATCGTAAGGTATTCGCCAGATATGCATCGGGTGAATCCCCGAGATTTCAGAGCCAAATCAAATGGAAGTCCTCCCGCTTCACGATTTCCCGATCCTCAGGCCGAACTGAGGTCTCCGTGCCGCCTTCTCCAGCCCCTGCCATTCCGGACGCCCGCGATAGTCCCAGAAGTTCAGCTTTTGAAAGGACCTCCGGTGAGAAGCCGCCGGGAGATGGATCTCCAGCCGAAGCGACTTGATTGCTGTCTGGCAGGCCGCTAAATTGACAGTTTCGGAGGCCAGTCCGGGCAGGGAGTATCCATCGGCCTGGCGGCTTCGTCATTCATATTGAGCCCGGCCATTTTGGACAGGCCAGTTGCATGCTCCCAAGGCCATGGATACATACTGGAAGAGAGCGGATCGTCCAGCCTATGACTCTCGCGCTTGCCGCCCTAATTGCCCTCCTCACCGGGATCGTGAGTCCGGCGCGGGCCGATGGTCTAATCCAGCCGCTGACGGCCTCGCAAGCGGATCAGGTCCGGCAAACCTTCGAGAGTTTCAAGAGCAACCCGCGCGGCCCATTTTTTCGCATCCGCTGGTTCTGCAATGACGGGACGGATCATCCGCCCTCGCCTCCGCCCTGCCGCGACCTTGGCGGCGGCCACCAGCACGCTTCGCTGAGCCCGGAAACCGTCAAGCTTGCTGAGTGGAACATCGACGTTGGCACGATTTTGGCCGGCAAGAGCTTCGACTCGCTTTTCGATGCCCGCCGCGACCACTGGCGGCTCAAGCAACTGGTGCTCGAGCACTATCTCGAAGGTATCGACCGCGGCTGGATCTACCGGCGGGCCTACACCTACCGCGGCGCTCGCCAGGTCGAGGACGAAGAGCAGTCCGGCTACCGCTTCCTCACGCAACTGCTGTCCGACCCCGCCTGGGTAAAGCGGCACTACTTCCTGGTTACGCAGTTGATCGGCGCCATGCCGCACGGACTTCCCGACAGCGTGGTCAAGAAGGTTCGCAACCTTGCGCAGTCAATCGCGGCGCAGGACCCGCGCTTCCAGCCCATTCGGGCGAAGATCCACTCGGCCCCGGGTGACGAGGACCTCGCCCTGGTCGAGCAGTTCCTCAAGGAAAAAGCGGCCGGTGAAGCGACGAGCGAGATGCTCATCGAGCTGACAACGTTGCTCGAGCAGGAAAAGGCCGGCCGCGGCATGTCGGCGCGGCTTCCGGCGTTTCGCAAGCAGTTTGCGGAAAATCCGGTCTCGGCATACGTGGAGCAGTTTGCCGTGGCGTTGCAAGCGGGCGACCCGAACACCGTATTCGCCACGGGCGCTGAGCTGAGCTTTCAAATTCGCGGCACGGTCGAGGCCTCGGACAACGGCCGCTACAACCTCGAGTTGCTCGATTTCAACGCGTTGGTGCAGGAGATCGCCTTTCAAACGAGCTCCAAGCTGACCGCGGCAACGCGCCGGGAGCGTCTCGACAATCTGATGTCCCACGTGCGTTACGCGGCTGGAGCCGGGCTGCTGTCGATGCGCCAATTCAACGCGCTGCGGGCGGAAGCGGATACGCTGCGCGGGCGCGAGGCGGTTGAGCCCGCGGCGTATTACTCTGCGCTTCGGTATCTCGGCCGAACTGCCGAATGGTGCCGCGCCACGGCGGCGAAAGATTTTGGGCCGGTAGCGCGCCACTATCAGCCGGCCGAGCCGCTGGCGGCTGCGCTGCTCGATCACCTGTTGCGCAGCTCGATCGCGCTGCCGCTGTCGACCCACCTGGAAGTGCTCAGCGAAGACGCGCATCGCGCCGTCGGGATCCGCCATTCGGTGTTCGGCGCCGCTTCCGGCAGTGGAGTATCCGCGCTCAACCCCGGCGTGGCGATTGGCAGGCTAAAGATCATTCGCTCGCCCGAGGAAGCGGCGGGCAGCATCGACTCGACGTCTATCTACGTGATCCCTGAGACCGTATCGGATCTCAAGCCCATGGCCGGCGTGCTGACGCTCGACAGCGGCAACATGCTGTCGCACACCCAGCTTCTTGCCGCCAACCTCGGTATTCCCAACGCCCGTATTCCCTCGACGCTGATGGCGCAACTAACAGCTCACGAGGGAAAGGAAATCTTTTTCGCGGTCACTCCTCGCGGCGTGGTGGTTCTGCGGGAGAAGGCGGAACTGACGCTGGAACAACAAAAGGTATGGATCGACCAGCCTGCCGCGACGGCGCGCCGCATCCGGCTGGACACCAGCCGCGTCGATCTGTCGCGGACCGAGATCGTCAAGCTGGGCGGCCTCAGCCGCGAGGACTCCGGAGTTCTTGTCGGCCCCAAGGCGGCCAATCTCGGGCAACTGGCGCAGGATTTCCCCGGCCGCGTGGCGCAAGGGCTGGTATTGCCCTTCGGTATCTACCATCAGCATATCCAGCGCGTGCTTCCGGGGGATAGCGTTTCCTTGGCCGAACAGATCAAACAGGCTTACGCCCACGCCGAACAGATGCGAGGCCACGCTTCGCAAGCGGAAGTCGACGCTTTCATCTATCCCCGCCTCGCCGAGTTCCGCGAAAAGGTTCGCAACATGCCATTCATTGCGGAGTTCGAGCAGCGGCTCATCCGCAAGCTGCAGGAAGACTTCGAGTGGCCCGACGGCAGCCTGGGCGTATTCGTTCGCAGCGACACCAATGCGGAAGACCTGCCGGAGTTTACCGGCGCCGGCCTCAACTTGACGGTGCCCAATCAGGTGGGCACTCAGCAGATCATCCAAGCGATCAAGAATGTCTGGGCATCTCCGTTCACCGAGCGCGCCTACGACTGGCGCAGCCGTTTTCTGATCGGCTCGGACCAAGTCTACCCGTCGGTGATCCTGATGCGCGCGGTGCCGGCGGACAAATCCGGAGTCATCGCCACCATCGATCTCGAAACGGGCGATGCGGCCGACATCACCGTCAATGTCAATGAAGGCGTCAGCGCGGTTGTCGACGGCGGCGTAGCCGAGTCGCTGTTGCTCAAGCCCGGCGGCGAGGTGCGCTTGCTGCATCAGGCTCGCTCGTCCTACCGCAAGCAGTGCAGCCTGAGCGGCGGCTTTGAGAACCTGCCGGCGCACGGCGAGGACTATCTGCTCACGCCCGATGAAATTGCCCAGATCCGCCGCCTGGTCGACGAAGTGAAGCAGAAATATGCGCCGACGCGCTCAGCCAGCGGCGAGCCGCTGCCGTGGGATATCGAATTTGGATTTGAAAAGGGTGATCTGCGTTTGTTTCAGATCCGCCCGCTAGTTCGTTATCAACAGTTGCAGACGCTCGAAGCCCTTGCGAAGATCGAGGCCGAGGAATCGACCCGCCCGATGACGACAGTGCGGCTCGACGAGGCGCCATGATCAAGCAGAAGGTCAGTCGCGCGACGGCGGGCCGCGTTCCGGCGAGAGGGTACGGCTTGCGCAGTTCAAAAGGGAAGCCGGCTTCTGGAGGCTGCCCATCGTGGAATCGTGAGGTAAACTTCGGGCGCCTTTCCTGGTCTCGCTTCTTCCTCTTTTGCGGCCTGATTGCCGCCGTGCCCGCCGCGGTTCACGCCTACCCTCTCGATGGCTACGAGTACACGGGCATCCGCCGGCTGCTGGCTTACCGGCTGGCGCTCGAAGGTCAGGTCCTGCCCAAGCCAAACCTGGTTCCCGGTGCGATGCTCAACAGCGAGCAGGTTCGGCTGCGGCTCGACGGCGTCAACGAGACGTTTGACCTTGACGACAGGACGCCGCGGGACCCTTATCTGCAACAGGGTCTGGAGCGCATTTTCGCCGACCGGGACCCTTCCTACGGCATCGCGGTGCTCGACATCACCGATCCAAACCGGCCGCTTTACGGTTCTTTGCGCGCGGACACCAAGCGCATTCCGGGCAGCGTCGGCAAGCTGTTCGTAGCGACCGGTTTTTTCGACGCCGTCGCCAGGGCCTACCCCGCCGATACCGAGGCCAGAGCGCGGCTGATGCGCGAGACCATTCTCGCCGCGGACCGCTTCGTCCATCGCGACGGCAAGACCGTGCCTTTCTACAACGACGGCGATCCGCGCATCGTTTCGCGGCGGCTCGAGATCGGCGATAAGTTCAACTTGTGGGAGTGGCTCGATCACATGCTGTCGGTCAGTTCGAACGCCGCCGGGTCGATGGTCTGGAAGGAAGCGATGATGATCCGCCACTTCGGGGCGCGCTACCCGCTACGCGACGAAGAGGCTGCGTTTCTGAAGGAGACGCCGCGAGTGGAGCTCGGCGAGCTGGCGATGGAGACGGTCGAAGAGCCGTTGACCACCGCCGGGCTCGACACCAACAAGATTCGCATCGGCACGTTCTTCACCGGCAACGCTTCGTCGGCCATTCCCGGGAGCGGCAGCTACGCCAGCCCCAATGAGCTGATGCGCTGGCTCATCAAGCTCGAGCAAGGCAAGCTCGTCGATCGCTGGTCGAGCCTGGAGTTGAAGAAGCTGCTTTACTTTTCGCGCCCGCGCTATCGTTACGCTTCGTCACCGGCGCTGAACAAGGCGGCGGTCTTTTTCAAGTCGGGCTCCTTGTTCCACTGCAAGCCCGAGCCCGGATTCACATGCCGCGCTTATGCCGGCAACGAACTCAACCTGATGCACTCGGTTGCAGTCGTCGAATCAGGCGATAGGATTTACCTGGTGACGATGATGTCCAACGTGTTGCGGCTGAACTCCGCTGTGGAGCATCAGAAAGTTGCCACCGACGTCGAGCGCCTGCTGCAATCGCGCCCTGCCCCCGAAACCACGTCGCGCTGACGGACGCGCCAACCAACCCGTAGAAGTGGTTCAATCCGAGGGCGCCGCGGGGCCGGCCCATGGCGTAACGCCGCTGGATTCCAACGACATCCTCCTTCCGTCGACCTTCAGAAGCTTGTAGCTACGATCCAACAAGGTCGCCTGTTGATCCCGTAGCGCCTGAGCCCCGGGCGGCAGCCGCACAAAAGAAGCGGGGCCGCTGCCGACCCCGCAAGAGGGAAATGACTCACTGGAGAAGATCGATGCTGGGAAGATCAGCGGCCGCGGGAGCGCCCGCCACGGGCCCCGCCTCCGGAAGATCTGCCCGCGGAGCCGCCGCCTGATCCGCCGCGCGAAATCGAACCGCCTGATCCGCCGGAGGAGCGGCCGAAACCGCCGCCGCCACCCGACCCGCCACGCGAAATCGAGCCACGCGACCCACCGGAAGATCCGCCGAAACCACCGCCGCCGCGGTTCATTGTGGGACCCGATGAGCGGGAAGACCGCGAGGGAGCCGAAACCGAAGGCGACCGCGACATGCTCGGCCGGCTCGATTCCACGCTACGGCTGCCGCCACCCCGTGAGAAGCCGCTGGGCGCTGATCGATCGGCGCGCGACGAGCCGATGGGCGCTGAACGGTCCCGCGAAAAACTGCCACGAGATGACGTGGACCGCGAAACGCGCGAATCGCCGTCCGAAGCGCTGCCACGCGAGCGGCTGAATCCGCCCGAATCGACGGAAGAGCGTGACGGTTGGACCGAGTCTCCGCCGCGGCTCGACGAGCTGACCCGGGAGGCCGCACGAGGCACATATTGCCCCGCGGAGCGTCCCTGGTCAGCCCGCGAGGTGCGGGCTGATGAGGTACTAGTCGCCCCAAACGGCGTGAAGCCGTCATTGGAGCCACGAAGCTCTGAGCGCGAGCGGCCGCGGCTCGACCGGCTGCCTCCACCACCGTCGCCTGATGGCGCCGAACGCGGGGCGCTACGCTCGACCGACGGCGCGCGGCTCGGGGCCGATTGTTGCCGAGTCGGCTGCGAGCGCTGTTGTTGCACTGATGGCGACCGCTCAACGCGCGAACGGCTCGCTTCCGGGGAACGGCCGGAATCCGACGACCCACGGCTTCGCGTGGCCGAGTTCCCTGTATCCGACGTCGACGGACTCACCCGCTCGACGCGGCTTTGTCCCTGGCTGCGCGAGTTCGAGCGGTCGACGCGGGAATTGGAGCCGGAGTCCGACGGAGCTCGGCTCGCTCCGCTTTCCGCCGTGCGGCTGCGGCTTCCGGCGCTGCCGAATCGCCGCCAATCGTTGCCCCGCTCAGTGGTGGCGTCCGTCGAACCGGAGCGGACTCCGCCACGCGAGTCGCCCGTGCGGGCAGTAGCCGGGCTTGTCGCGGCATCGCGGCGGCCGGTATCTCGCGCGTCGGACGCTCCGGAACCACGCAGTCCAGCCCGGCTGTCCGCCGCCTCTCCCGAACGGTCTCCCAGGCGGGTGCGCCCGTTGTCGACCGAAGGGTTCGAGCCGCGCACGCCGGAACTGCCTGTCGCCGGAGACCGGCCATCCGCGCCAGCGGCCCGTGCAATCCGGCCTGCTGAGCCCGCCGCTCCGCTGGCGCCTGCCCCGCCGCGCTGGCCGCCATTGTCGGCGTAGGCGCGGATCGAGCGCTGCATTTGATCGCGCTGCTGGTCAAACGGCACGCGGCCGTTGTCGGCGCGCACCGTCCGGCGGCCGGCCTCGCGGTTAAAGAAGGCGTTCTGGCGCACGCCCCCGCCGCCGGACGCATTGGCAGCACTCGCCGTTGAGGCGCGCACGACGCGGCCTTGGCTTTCCCGGGCCGGGACGACCGGAATCTGCCCGCGCATCAGCGTGGCGCGCCGCAGCTCGGTGTCGCGCAGCGAGCGCGGGTTGTTCACCAGACCACGAGAAAAGCCGTCGGCGTCCACCACCGTCACGCCGTTCTGGTGCCGCGCATTGCGGTAGTTGTTGTAGATGTTGACACTGTTATCGACATATATCGTCGAATTGCCGCCACGCCCGCCGCGGCCGTAGAAATGGCGCCCGTACCACGGATAGTACGCCTCGCCCGGGCCAAGCGGAACCCAGCCATAGTGCCCGAAGCCGCGGCCGAAACCGACCCCGGCATTGAAGCCGCTATACGAGCCCCAGCCGAAGAAGGCCACCAGCGCCGGCCGCCAATGATGGTGGTGGTGATACACGCCCGGATACCAGCCCCAGCCGTAGCTGGCATGGTTATACCAGCGGCCGTAGTGATATGGCGCCCAGCCCCACGGCTCGTAACTCTCCCAGGTCCAGCCATAGTAGTCGAGCCAAACCCAGCGGCCGTGCCGATAAGGCGCCCAACCAACCGTCACCGACGGGAACCAGGAGTAGCCGTAGCCCGACACGTACCGCCAGTTTCCGTTGTCATCGAGGTCTTGACCGCCTGAGATGCTGCGGCTCAGATACCGGTAGCTGTCGGACTTGCTGAGGACGTTGTCGCGCCGCTCATTCCATTCGTCCCATTCGTCGCGCGGATCGGAGTCGACAACGCGAAACGCCGTATCGTCGCCCTCGCCGCGGATCAGCATGGTCCGCCCGCTCTTGAGCGTCTCGACGCCCTTTGAGGACGCGATCTCGGCTTCCCCTCGCCGTACCGTGACCGCCGTTTCGTCGCCCAAAACCTCGATGCGGTAGCGCCCGTTCTTGCGCGGCCGAACCGCGACGTGCGGCGTCTCGATGTCGATGTCAGCCTCGCCGCCCTTCAGTTCGCTGTACATCAGGATGCCGCGCCCAAGCTGCACCTTGAACGACCGGTTGGCGAGCGAAGCCATGGTGACTTCCGTGTTTTCGTTGAGACGGATGAGGTTGGAATAATCCAACTGCACCTCAGCCCGCGAACCTGGACCGGTGGCGAGGGCATCGCCTTCGACCAGGGGCGTGTTGACGCGCGCCTCGACCCAGTCTCCAGAGTCGCCGCGCCGCGTGGTCACGTCGCCGTTAGTCAGACTGACGCGAGCAACTCCTAAGGCCGGACCCTCATCACTCGTCTGAGCATCGAGGCGTGGCACCGCCAACGCCGCGGCGACGCCCAGGAGAGCCCACATTTTTCGGAACCGAGTCATGGTGCACCTCCCAGCGAAAACTCGCCACCCTCACAATGGCAATCTTGGGTCCAAAAGTAAAGTTGCTGAGGTTAAAGAACTTACAGGCGAGGAAGATGACGCGGTGGACGGTGGATTACCACCGCCCGTGGTCGAAACAAACCAGGACGCGGGGAGCGTTGGCGGCTCGGGAAGAACGAGGCTTTCCCTACGGTGAAGCAGTAGGGAACCAAAGGGCTCGAGGCCCGCGAAACGGGGCTGGTTTCGAGCTAGCGGCGGGTCTGGATGATCTCCTCCGCCCGTCGCCAGTCATCTTGCTCGGTCCCGGACGGACGGCCGGCTTCTTCCCAAATCTGGCGGGCGAGTTTCCGTACAGGACTCGCCTCCTCCGTGGGGACAGAACGATCCTGCCCGGCGAACGCGTCCGGCCGCGTTTTTGAGCCGGCTACCTCCGGAGAGGGGCCTGAAACGCCGGTTCTGTGGGCTGTTTCCCGCGAACGGGAGGCAATCACGTGGTTAAGGAACACGTTGCGCTTTTCGCGGTAGACCGCGGCTGCTTCCTCGACCCAGTGGCGGGCCTGTTCGATGGCCCCACGATCTAGCGGATCGCCCGAGTCAATCGACTGTAGGACACGGACTTGGGCCGACCAATTGCGGAACGCTACATCGTAATCTGCACGCAGGCGCTCCAGCAGGGACTTTTCGTCAACAGGAATATCAGTAGTAGGATTGCGCATAACATCAATCATCGAATCGACCATATAAGTAAAGACGCGCCGGCCGCCCGGAAAGCTGCCGGAAAACGGCGAGCGGATTCAATTCTAGGTTGAAGAGCGAAATGGAGAGGCTTGGCGGGGCACAAATCGACCGCTCAAGAGCGAGTTTCGGCCGCCATGCCCATCCAGTCCAGTTCATCGCCAGAAGATACGCAGCGCTTTAGACTACAGTTCAGTTCTTCCGCGATGAAACGTACAGATGGCTATGAATTCAATAGGTTAGCAAGTAGCGTCCGGAAAGAAACTAAGGCATACGACTGAGATGTAATCGGCTGAACAGCTTAGCTTTCGGGAAGATGGCTCTTGCCCATGAGGTAAAGGTCGATAGCGCGGGCGGCTTTGCGGCCTTCCGCCAGCGCCCACACCACCAGCGATTGGCCGCGGCGCGCGTCGCCCGCCACAAAAACCTTGTCGATCGACGTGTTGAAGGTTTTGAAATCGGCCTTGACGTTGCCGCGTTCGTCTTTTTCGACACCCAGCTCGGTGACGAGTCCTTCGTGGACCGGGTGGACGAAACCCATAGCCAAAAGAACCAGGTCGGCGGGAATCTCGAACTCCGAACCGGCGATCTCCTCAAACCCGGCGCGGCGCCCCGATGGGTCGACCGGCTTCCATTCCAAGCGGACAGCCCGCAGCTTGCGGACGTGGCCGTCGGCGTCACCGATGAACTCCTTGGTGGCGACCGCCCAGTCGCGCACGTCGCCTTCCTCGTGGGAACTTTCGGCCTTGAAGGTGAAGGGCCACAGCGGCCAGGGCTGCGCTCCAGGCTCTTCGCGCGACAGCGGGGGTTTGGGCAGCAGCTCGAACTGGTGAATTTCCCTGGCGCCCTGGCGCCGCGACGTGCCGAGACAGTCCGCCCCGGTGTCGCCGCCTCCGATGATCACGACGTGCTGGTCTTTCGCCGTGAGATCGAAGGCAGGGTCGACGGGACGGTTGCCGATGCGGCGATTCTGCTGCGGCAGAAACTGCATCGCGAAGTGGATCCCCTCCAGATCGCGGCCCGGGATCGGCAGGTCGCGCGGCTTTTCTGATCCGGTGGCGATCAGAACGGCATCGAAATCGCCGACAAGTTTTTTGGCTTCGAGATTGACGCCGACGTGAACTCCAGTCCGGAACTCCACGCCTTCCTGCTCCATCTGGTGGACGCGCCGCTCGACGTGCGATTTCTCCATCTTGAAATCGGGAATGCCGAGCACCATCAGCCCGCCGGGGACTTCGTTCTTCTCAAACACCGTCACCATGTGCCCAGCGCGGTTGAGTTGCTGAGCCGCGGCCAGACCCGCGGGGCCGGAGCCGATCACCGCAACCTTCTTGCCGCTACGGGTTTGCGGCGGCTCGGGCACGATCCAACCCTCTGCCCAGCCGCGGTCGGCGATCGCTTTTTCGATACTCTTGATCGCGACCGGATCATCGTTGATGCCGAGCACGCAGGCGGATTCGCAAGGCGCCGGACAGATGCGGCCGGTGAATTCGGGGAAGTTGTTCGTCGAGTGCAGCTCGCGGAGCGCTTCCTTCCAACGGCCGCGATAGACCAGGTCGTTCCAGTCGGGAATGATGTTGGTAAGCGGGCAGCCGGTGTGGCAGAACGGAATACCGCAGTCCATGCAGCGCGCGCCTTGCGTTTTGAGCGCGGCCTCGGCTGTCTTTTCGTAGACCTCGTTCCAGTCCTTGATGCGTTCGGCGACCGGGCGGCCCTTGGGCGCCTGGCGCGTGTATTCCATGAATCCGGTTACTTTACCCATCCACTCAATCCTGTTCTAGTTTCGCCTTTCTTGGGCGTTTTTTCATGGTGAGTACATCACCCGCGGCTGTCGGCCGGCGCGGGCGCCTGTCTCCACTCTTTTTCTTTTCGGGCGCCGATGGTTATCTGTAATTACTAGTCGCCGCCGGCTGCTGAGACCATCTCGCGCTGCTGACGGTCACGCAGGGCTCGCTTGAGCTCTTTCGGGTAGACCTTGATGAACTTGGGCACCATCTTTTCCCAGTTGGCGAGAATCCATTCCGCCTTGGGGCTTTTGGTGTAGCCCAGATGGCGCTCGATCAGGTGGCGCACGAAAACAACGTCCTCGGGCGCGTTGAACGGCTCCAGATCCACCATCGAGTGATTGCAGGACTTCTCTCCGAAGTCGCCCGCTTCGTCGAGCACGAAAGCGATGCCGCCGCTCATACCGGCCGCGAAATTGCGGCCCGCGCGGCCGAGAATGATCGCGCGGCCGTTGGTCATGTATTCGCAGCCGTGATCGCCGACGCCCTCGACCACTACCGTCGCGCCGCTATTACGGATACAAAAACGCTCGCCGGCCATGCCGTTGACGAACGCCTCGCCGCCCGTTGCGCCGTAGAAGCTGACGTTGCCGATGATGATGTTCTCTTCGAAGACGAAATTCGAGCCGGCCGCCGGGTAGACGATCATGCGTCCGCCCGACAGGCCTTTGCCGACGTAATCGTTGGCGTCGCCCTCGAGCGTCATCGTCAATCCGCGCGAAGCCCAGGCGCCGAAGCTTTGCCCGGCCGAGCCCGTGAAATGACAACGGATCGTGTCGTCCGGCAGCCCCTCAGCGGCATAGCGGCGGGCGATCTCGCTGCTCAGCATCGTGCCAACCGTGCGGTTGATGTTACGGATCGGCAGCTTGATCTCGACCGGGGTTTTCTTTTCGAGCGCTTCTTTGGCGAACAGGATCAACTGATTGTCGAGCTGTTTCTCGATACCGTGATCCTGTTTTCGCGTCTGGTGGCGCGGGACGCTTTTATCCACCGGCGGATCGTAGAAGACGCGGCTGAAATCAAGCCCCTTGGCCTTCCAGTGGGAGACGGCCTTCTTCACATCCAGGCGGTCGACGCGCCCAACCATGTCCTCCAGGCGCCGGAAGCCGAGCTTGGCCATGATCTGGCGCGTTTGCTCGGCGATGAAGAAAAAGAAGTTGATGGCGTTTTCCGGCTTGCCGGCGAATTTTTGGCGCAGCTCCGGATCCTGCGTCGCGATGCCTACAGGGCAAGTGTTCAGGTGGCACTTGCGCATCATGATGCAGCCCAGCGAGATGAGCGGCATTGTCGAAAAACCAAATTCCTCGGCCCCGAGCAATGCGCCGATAACGACATCGCGGCCGGTCTGCAGCTTGCCGTCCACCTGCACCTTGATGCGGCTGCGCAGGTCGTTCATCACCAGCACCTGCTGGGTTTCGGAAAGCCCGAGCTCCCAGGGCGTGCCGGCGTGGCGGATCGAGCTGATCGGCGAGGCGCCCGTGCCGCCGTCGTGGCCGCTGATGAGCACCAGATCGGCGTGCGCTTTGGCAACCCCGGCGGCCACCGTGCCGACCCCAACCTCGGAGACAAGCTTCACCGACACGTTGGCGCGCGTGTTCGAGTTCTTGAGATCGAAGATCAACTGCGCCAGGTCTTCGATCGAATAAATATCGTGATGCGGCGGCGGAGAGATCAGTCCCACGCCCGGGGTCGAGTGCCGCAGCTTGGCGATGAACTCATCCACCTTGTGGCCGGGAAGCTGGCCGCCTTCGCCGGGTTTGGCGCCCTGCGAAATCTTGATCTGCAACTCGTCGGCGTTGACCAGGTAGTGCGCGTTGACTCCGAAACGCGCAGAGGCCACCTGCTTGATGGCGCTACGGCGCGAATCGCCGTTGGCGTCGGGCACAAACCGCGCCGGGTCTTCGCCGCCTTCGCCCGTGTTGCTGCGGCCGCCAATGCGGTTCATCGCAATCGCGAGCGTCTCGTGCGCTTCTTTGCTGATCGAGCCGAACGACATAGCGCCCGTGCAGAAGCGCTTGACGATTTCCGTCGCCGGCTCGACTTCCTCCAGCGGCACAGGCTCGTCGGCCCACTTGAAGTCGAACAGGCCGCGCAGCGTACACATCGTCCGGCTCAGGTCGTTGACCGTGTCGGAGTATTCCTCGAACGTCTTGAAGCTGTTCTGCTGCACGGCGTGCTGCAGCTTGGAGACGGTATCGGGATTCAGCAGATGTTTCTCGCCGCGCACCCGGAACTGGTATTCGCCGCCGACGTCGAGCTCGGTGTCCGCGTCGGTAACCGGCTGCATTGCGTAGTCGTGGCGCGTGGCCGACTCGGCGGCGATCACGTCGAGCCCGACGCCTTCGATCTGTGACGTCGTGCCCGTGAAATAGCGGTCGATCACCGCATGGTTGATGCCGACGCACTCGAAGATTTGCGCACCGTGGTAGCTTTGCACGGTCGAGATCCCCATCTTCGACATCACCTTGAGGAGGCCCTTCTTGATCGCCGAGATGTAGTTCTTCTGCGCTTGCTCAGCCGTCAGATCCTCGGGCAGAACGCCTTCCTGGTGCAGCCGC